>DUFL01000053.1 GCA_013331965.1 Candidatus Woesearchaeota archaeon
GCTGCAAATATAACATTATTTGATACAAAAAACAATATAGTTTCTTCAGCGGCATATAACAAGGAATCCTATTTGAATTGGAATCCGATTGCATTATCAAGATTACAAGGCTCTGGAGGAGTCAAGAGAACAACAAAAACGATACTTGTGAATTATATGGATTCAGGATTACATCAGGGTTATCTNNAGCGTTACTTCTGATTATGTGCTGTTAAATTTCTTGAGGTCTGATGTTTATGACGATAAAATATCCAAAGAATCAATAAAGATGAGCGACTACATAGTTTTGGCTGCTTACGAAGAATCAGATAGGAATTATCCCTTCATTAAGAGACAGCTTGATTCATATTTCGGCAGTTTTAACGGATGCTACGAAATGAGTGTTCTGAAAGACGGAAAGTCTGCGTTTTACATTACAAGCAGCCTTTCAGGATCATGTTCATCAGACTATCTGTCTTCTTCTCCTGCCTCAGTGAAAATACCGTCAAAAAACAGCGAATTAGTTGAAGTAAAGTTATGGGCTGATATAAAATGATACACAGCAAAAAAGCTCAGTTTTTTGTAGGGTTTGTTGTAATCATGACTTTCCTTGCGCTGCTTTATGCCTTGATTGTTCTTTCTTCCAAATACAAAGTAGATGATGCATACGGCACTACAAGGATTATCGGGGAAAAACAGGCAGCATTGTTTAATTTATACCAAAGAGGGGAAAATGCAAGATTTTATGCTGAAAAAGCATCTGAGGTTGCGGCGATAAATGCAATCGGCAATCTTTCAAGGGAAAAAATAGGTTGTGACGTCTATCTGGGGTATTCCGTGTGGTCAACCAAGGATAAGCAATGTACACCGAACTCAAAAACTGCCTCTGAGAAATTCAGGCAGGAATTTTTAAATAAATTAAATGAATTGTTTGCAAAATACAGTGATGCAAAACTTTCATCAGATAATTACGAGTTGGTTGTTTCCAGGAACCTGACAATTATCGGAAGATCAAAGTCAGAAACGAGGATATCTCCGAAAGTATCATCTGCAGGAAAATTAATTCAGAATATTCCTTCTTCAACCATATGGCCGGCATCGGGAGAGATACGCTCATGCTACGGATGGAGAGATCTGAAAATTGTAAATAGAGAGAATGACTGGCATGATGGAGTAGACGTTGCACTTAAAGAGGGAACAGATGTAAAATCGGTTGCAGACGGAACCGTCGTCAAGATGTGCGATTTATGGAAAGATAACTGTGCATGCAGTACTGCAAACAACAATGCCTGCAAGTTAAGCTGCAATTCTGTCTGCGGTCCAGGTTTCAGCGGCTATGGTAATTTTATAATCATAAAGCATTCAGACGGATTCTATTCAAGATACAATCATTTATCGCAGGTTCTTGTTAAACAGGGAGATTCTGTTTCACAGGGAACATTGATTGCAAAATCAGGAAACACAGGATTATCCGAAGGCCCTCATCTTCATTTTGATGTCTATCTGTCAAGCGATTTTTCCTCAGATATCGGAAAAGGAAGCTATGAAAGAAATCCTGTCTGTTATCTTCCCAAAATGCCCCTCAGTAATTTCAAGGGAGACAGTTGCAATGACGGAGATGGCATTGGCGGATGCGGAGATTCCCCTAAAAGTCCAGCCTATGCTGATGCAGTCTATTCATTCGACACTAATTTTAATGCTACAATAAACTATTCCTTCGATGAATATCAGAAAATCAATGAAAGTATGCAGAGAATTTCTGAAAAAGTTTCGCAGGAGTGCAGATTGGGCGACGGTTATCCTGACTGCGTAAATAAGATATTGAATGATAAGCAGATTACAGGAGATTTCAAGTTTACCTTCCAATGCGGCCAAAAGGCACCAGACAGCAGATTACTGCTAGTCTGCGCAGAGTCTAGATATACATTTATGAATCTTAAAGGCCAGAAAGAGCCATTTTTGTATAAAATTGCTTACTTTTTGGGAGATTCTGTCGCGCCAAAACCGGTTGAAGGACTTGCTGTAGTTGATACCAAAAAACAGGAGAAGAACCTGACATTAAGTTTCGATGCAAATTCAGAGCCAGATATGGAGTTTTACAATATTTACTATTCGACGCAGGACTTTACAAATATAAGAGAAGAAAGAACGGGGGAGAACATGATAAAATTCATAAAATCAGTAAAACATACAGGTTCAAGAATAGGAACAACCGCCAATGTTTCAGAAGATAATATTCCTTATTATTTTGCAGTGACACCTGTCGATACAAGCGGAAACGAGAATTATGAAGTAAAGACAGGTTTATCAGCATCAACCGATGATTTATATCCAGGACTATTGCCAGAAAAAATTAAATTCGATAAAAGACCAGGGGACATACCTATAATAGATATATTAATAACTCCTCCTGAAACGAATGAAGATGATTCTCTCTTGAATGATTTGGCAGGATATGCCGTCTATTTGAGAGATGCTGGTGATGCAGTATTGTGCAGTATAAATGACGTCAGCGCGGTTGTTTCCGATTCAAAGAATAAAAAGATAGTCCAGTTCGATATGTCCTCTTTTCCAAATAAAGGAAGCTTAGAACTTCCGGACTCTCAAAAAAGCTACTGTCTTGTCGCAATTGCAGTCGATGAAACAGGCAATACTGACTTGAATGACAAAAGATATTCTGAAAATAATGTTATTTTTGTCAAGATTTAAGGAATTATCGCTGTTTTTCCTGTCGAGCCCCTGCCGGATTATTTTCGTTTTAATAACAAAACGAAAAGTTAATTTAAAGTTAGCACCATTCGGCTTGTAATTCTGTTCTATCAGAAATCGTCGGTGTCCCGTATGGAGCACCCCCTCCAACTCTCATTATTCTTTTAGTAATTAAGCTTCGGTACAGGTGCTAACTTTAATTAATATTCGCGAAATAGTGATAATTGTGTTAATTAACTTGTAATAATCATAAAACTAAAACTATTTAAATCAGCTTGATAGTGGAATTTTAGGGTGTTAGATGATTAAAGTTCCTTATGAAGACATTGTTGCTAAAATAAGACAGGATGCCGGCATTTCTGAGTCTGAGTTGAATGAAAAAATAGAAGAAAAGATGAGCCAGCTGTCAGGTTTAGTTTCAAAAGAAGGGGCGGCGCACATAGTTGCAAATGAATTAGGCGTTAAAGTCACTGAGCAGGAAACCGGAAAGGTAGTTGCCGATAAATTAGTTTCAGGCATGCGTTCTGTCGAATTTATAGGAAAAGTGCAAAAAATATTTGATATCGTCAAATTTGACAAAGGCGCGAGAAAAGGCCAGGTTAGGTCACTAGTTGCAGGAGATGAAACAGGAACGATAAGAGTTGTTCTTTGGAACGACCAGGCCGAAAAGATTGAGACGCTGAAGGAAGGAGATATATTAAGGATAGAAAATGCCTATATAAAAGAAAACAACAATCAAAAAGAAATTCATCTAAATGATAAATCAAAATTAGAGATAAATCCTCCGGGGGAAGTTATTGGAGAGGTCAAAGTGACACCGCCTTCAAGAACAAGAAGAAAAATAGAGGAATTGAAAGAAAACGACAGCGGAGTAGAAATTTTGGGAACCATTGTTCAGACATTTGAGCCAAGATATTTTGAAGTTTGTCCAACCTGCAATAAGCGGGCAAGAATCGCAGGAAATTCCGACTATGTGTGCGAAGAGCACGGGAAAGTATCTCCGAAATATTCATACGTAATGAATTTAATACTTGATGACGGCACCGGAACGATAAGGACTGTCTTTTTCAAGAATCAGGCTGAAAATCTGACAGGAAAAAAAGAGGAAGAGTTCATAGCTCTTAGAGAAAGCCAGGAAAATACAGAAAAGCTGAAGAATGAGCTGTTGGGCGAGATTGTCAAGGTTGTGGGAAGGGCAGCTAAAAACACGATGTTTGACAGGCTGGAATTTATTTCTCAGCTTGTATTTCCTCATCCAAATCCGGAAGATGAACTGAAACAAGAGCAGTAAAAATGCTTTTTTACACGCACTTAATATTTGCATTTTTGTCAGGTTTATTTGCTATAAGATACTTCAGCATATCTGACCAAATTCTATTTATTATCTTGGTTTTATTCTCAGGATTACTTCCAGACATAGACAGCCCGAATTCAAAGTTTGGCAAATACTTTAAGCACTTAATGCCATTCAGGCACAGAGGATTTATACACAGTCTTATTGTTCTTCCTGTTATTGCTTTTATATTGTATTATTTTAATTATTCGAGATTTTCACTGCCCATCATTGTAGGTTATATTTCTCATCTTATTGGAGATGCGATAACCAAAGAAGGGATTATGCCGTTCTATCCTTTTTCTGGCTTCAGGATAAAAGGATTCATCAGAACCGGAGGATTAATTGAGCAAATATTATTTATTGCATTAACGGTTGTTTCGGCATATTTCCTACTGTATTCGTGATTATACCATAAAACTGTCATTAAACGTTCTAATGCGTGAATCTTGGCATATGCGGGATTATCCCTTCATCATTTCCCACTGGACAACCGCGCGTGAGATATTTAAACAAAATCCATTTCTATATTCTTATCCCGCAATTGCGGGCATTATAATCATGCTTGGATAAGGCCAAAGTCACGGCAATTACGCCATATTTGTGCTGAACCAACCTGAAAACTCCAATGAAATAACATCCGGCAAAACCGTATGAATTTCATTGTCGTTAAAAACTCCAATGAAACAAGATGCGAACTCAAGAAATTGAGCGCAGTCATGCAAAGCCTTGATTGTGAGCAAGGAGTAAGTAAAATGGAAAATAGACCAGAAAAAGTATTTTCAACAGGAGCTGTACAAGCTGCTGTTTGGAAAAATGATGCTGTCAAAGACGGCAAAAAAACAGAGTTCAGAACAGTAAATCTTCAAAGAAGATATACTGACAAAACCGGTGAATGGAAGTCAACTTCTACATTAAGAATAAATGATTTGCCAAAAGCTGCACTGGCTTTGAACAAAGCTTTCGAATACCTCGTCTTAAAAGGACAGGATTCAGAATTTGCTGAGGAAGTAGCGGTTTAAACCCGCTCATTTCTTTTAAAAATAAAAACGAGGTATAAAAATGGAAACAGAAGTATTAATAAATGAAGATAATCTTATGTTAGACAACGTGGAAGAGATTGAACAGCCAAAAGAAAAGACAAAGAAAAAATCCAAAGATGATTTAAGCATAGAAGATCTTCCAGGAGTCGGAGCAGCTACCGCTGAAAAATTAAGATCAGTCGGTTATGATAATCCGATGGCGATTGCAGTTGCAACACCCGGCGAATTAATCAATGCATCGGGAGTTTCTGAAGCTGTTGCAAGAAAGATGATAAATTCTGCAAGGGACATGCTTGAAATGGGGTTTGAAACCGGCAATGAAGTGCTTAAAAGAAGAGAGAAGGTTGTTAAGATAACAACTGGAACCAAAGCATTTGATGCTTTGCTTAACGGTGGATTTGAAACAGGAGCAATCACAGAATGTTTTGGTGAATTCGGCTCAGGAAAAACCCAGGTCGGCCATGTTTTAGCGGTAAACACAATTAAAGCATACCCGAAGTCAACAATAATATATGTTGATACTGAAAATACTTTCAGGCCTGAGAGAATAATTCAACTAGCTAATGGAGTCGGCTTAGACCCAGTCAAGGTTCTAAAGCAGATAAGAGTTGCAAAAGCATACAACTCAGACCATCAGATGCTTCTGATTGAAAAAATTCCAGAACTTGTTAAAGAAGAAGGGCTTGATTTGAAATTAGTCGTGGTTGATTCATTGACTGCACATTTCAGAGCCGAGTATATCGGAAGAGGGACTTTGGCAGACAGGCAGCAGAAGCTGAACAAGCATATGCACGCTTTGTCTAAACTAGCGGACATGTATAACGCATGTGTTTATGTAACAAATCAAGTCATGTCCAAGCCAGACCAATTCTTCGGAGATCCTACTGTGTCCATCGGCGGGCATATAGTCGGACATGCTTCAACATTCAGAATCTATCTGAGAAAAGGCAGGAAAGGAACAAGAGTTGCAAAACTCATTGATGCGCCGAATCTGCCAGACAGCGAGTGTGGTTTCTCGGTAGAAGAGTCCGGTATGAAGGAC
>DUFL01000050.1:0-2081 GCA_013331965.1 Candidatus Woesearchaeota archaeon
AATCTCTGATTGCAAATCTTGCCATTTGCGGAATGTCTGCTTGTTTTTCAATACACAATGGTTGCACTGGTTTGAATTTAACAATTGCTGCATCTCCGTTCTTGATGAAGTCAGGATGTTCCTGAACAACTTCACCTGTTGCCGGATTAAGCTTTTTGACTATTTCAGTAATTTGGCATGCAACCTGCGCTGTATGTATGTGGAATACCGGAGTGTAACCAATTGTGATTACAGTTGGGTGATTCAATACAACAATCTGTGCTGTGAATTCGCTTGCCAGTGTTGGTGGATTTGCAGTATGTCCTAAAACATCTCCTCTTGCAATATCTTTCTTATCCACTCCTCTGACTACGAAACCGACATTGTCACCAGGTTCTGCTTCAGTTAATTGTTCATGGTGCATTTCAATTGATTTGACTTCACCAATGATTCCTTTTCCTTCTCTTCCTGGAACAATTATAACTTTGTCATTGATTTTCATAATGCCAGATTCAACCTTGCCGACAGGAACTGTTCCTATTCCTGCAATCTTATAGACATCCTGCAAAGGCAGTCTTAATGGCAGGTTTGTTGGCTTCTGAGGTTCTTTAAGATTATTCATAGCTTCAACTAATGTCGGTCCAGTGTACCAAGGCATATTTGTTGATTTCTTGGCAACATTATCCCCTTTCAATGAAGCGATTGGGACAAATGGAACATCTTCGACTTTCCATCCTGATGCTTTCAATAATCCAGAAATTGCTTTCTTGACTCCTTCAAATCTGTCCTGAGAATAATTTTGCATATCCATTTTATTGACCGCGACAATTAATTGCTGAACTCCAAGAATCTTTGTCAATCTTGCATGTTCAATTGTCTGGGGAGGTAATTCTGCAACTCCTTCTGTTCCTTTGATTTCGTTTGCACCGCAGACAAGTACCGCAACATCTGCCTGTGCCGCTCCTGTAATCATGTTCTTAACGAAGTCTTTGTGGCCAGGTGCGTCAATTATTGTAAAGTAATATTTTGGAGTCTCGAATTTCTTATGGCTTAAATCGATTGTAACTCCTCTTTCCTGCTCTTCTTTTGTAACATCCATGATATAGGCAAATTCAAAACCAGTCTTACCAAGCTCTGCTGCTCTGTCTTTTAGTTTCTTCATAGTTTGTTCGTCTATGATTCCTGAATCGTACAGAAGCCTGCCTACTGTTGTTGATTTTCCATGGTCTACATGACCTACAAATACAATATTTATGTGTGGTTTTCCTTTTGCCATATTATTTACTCCTCCAAATGAGTGTTATGAATTTTAGGCTTTGATATTGCTATTTAAAGCTTGCGATTAGCAAGTCTTTGCACGGCTATGCCGGGCAATAGCTTTCATTCAAATACCTAATCTCCCCCTAAGAACATGAATAAAGGGGGGTATTTATAAAGATTGCTATGGTTTTTGTCCGATTCTAGAGAGTCGTTAGCACCATTTAACGAGCGATGTCGGCTTGCTTGTGAGTTTATATTAACCGGCCAATCCGCCCCAGGCATCTATCTCTTTGAAATTAGGCATTACAGAATTTGCGATATGTTCCAGCAGGCTTTCTTTTCGCACAGCATTAAGCATGGATTCTACCCTGTCTAATGCCTTTTCAGCATCCCTTCCATAAGCTATCGCTGCCACTTTCTGCCCTGTATTTATTTTCGGGACGTTTCTTGCATCCGAGAAGTATCTTCCATTGACTTTAAAATCTCCATCTTTGGGAACCTCAATGAAAACTGAGCAGTATTGGTTGCTGCTGAAATCTCCAAGCCTGTCAAGAATCGATGTCAGATTTCCTACGCACTGTGCTGTTATGTTTCTCTCGAATATTCTATTTCCCTCTTGAGATTCTATGTAAGCTCTCCACTGGTCTGCCCATCCGTCTTTTTTTGCCAGGAATGCAAGCATCTTGTTTCGTTCATTGTGAAGAAATTCTCTTCTTTTATCCTCGTCTTCTATCTGGGACGCGGTTGCATATAATCCTTTTGCCGCAATAAGTTTTTCTGCTTCTTCTTTTTGTGTCGCTATATCAGCTTTGCCTGAAGATACAATAAAAGAATCATAGAAT
>DUFL01000050.1:2145-12497 GCA_013331965.1 Candidatus Woesearchaeota archaeon
AACCTCGGTTTTATCCTTGCTATGAACCTTAATTTTGGATGCAGAGAAAAGACATTTCCCGGCTATCTAAATGTTCACTACGCAAAATTAAGAAATGTTGATGTGGTTTTTGATTTCGACAAGTTTCCTTATCCGTTAAAAGAGAAGTATCCTTACATTGAAATGTATGAAATACTGGAGCATGTTGAAAATCCAGTTCTTGTTCTGAAAGAACTGCACAGGCATTGTTTTGATAAAGCCAGATTGCACATAACTGTTCCGTATTATAACTGCGCAGGAGCTTATAATGCATGGAGCCACGTACATTTCTTCAATAGAAAAGCTGTTGAGTTAATGATTGATCAGAATTTGTTTAGATTAGTTAAACTAAGATTGATTCCGACACGATTGGGCAGATTAATTCCCAGTTTCATCAGGGAAAAGGTAAGTTTTATCCTCGGGGAGATTTATTCTCAGATTGAATTTGAATTAGAAGCCAAGTTTTAAAACATTCAGGAGTTTGTCTTTTAGAGCGTATTATCTGGAATATGAGCCTAAAAATCCTTAAAATTTATAAACAGCAAGTTATTTATTCACTATATGCCGATAGACCCAAACTGGGAGCCTCCCAGATTAACGGAAAGAAAGAGAAATGCATGGAAGATTGTTCTGGCTATCATAGTTGTTTTATTCGTTGTTCTTTACGTCGCATATTTAATTGCTTCACCTAAAGTTGTCACTCAAAAAGAAACAGCGGCGCCTGCTTCTCAAGGCGGTACATCTCCTGCAGTTGAAAAACAAGCGTTCAAGTCTGAAGCACCTGAATTTGATTCTAAGTGCACAGTTGTCGCAGGAATAGTTCCGGGTTCGATTGTAAATCAAAATAATAAGATTTCATTCACTTTCAGAAACAGCGGAAAATCTACGATTGAAGGCTCTTACTTTGAAGCTTCTAATGAAGCTAAGAAAGCTTACAGAAAGAATATGGAATCATTGGCTCCCGGAGCAGAAGCAACATATTCGATTGATCTGAATGATGTGTCTAGTGAAGTTGGAATCGCAGTCAAATCGTTTATTGTTTTGCCAGTGCAGAATTCTAAGGCTTGTCTGAATCAAAGAATGATAATTATAAAATAAAATGGCATATAATTACAAATCGTTTTTGATACTGGCTCTTGCTGCATTCTTTTTATTGGCAGCAGATAAGTCTGCGCTGGCTGTTTTTATTGTTGTTCTTGGCTTGATTTATGCTTATTTCAGGAATAGAAGATAGTTTTCTGGAAAGCTTTAAATATGTTATTAGTCAAATTCTTTTTATATGGACGCACAGGCTGAACACAGCAGGAAAATCGCGCTGGTTACTGGAAGTTCTTCCGGGTTAGGCAGACACATTGCAAAGCTTTTGTGCAAAAAAGGGCTTCACGTTTATGTCATTGCAAGAAGAAAAGAAAATCTGATCGAATTAAAAAATGAATGTCTTGATGAGCATTTAACGGGAACTATTCATGTTGTTTCGGGGGATTTAAGCGACAAATCATTCAGGAAAAAATTAATTAATTTCATTGTAAAAAAAGAAGGACAAATTGATTATTTATTCAATAATGCAGGATTTGGAAAATCAGTTAGATTTGAAAAACAAAGCGATGAAGACATAAAGAGTATGTTCGAAGTAAATGTTGTTGCATATCAGCATCTTTCAAGCCTCGTTCTTCCTTACATGAAGCAGAGGAATAAAGGAAGGCTAATTCATACAGGAAGCGTGGTTGCTTTTACTCCGCTGCCTTATTTTACAACATACAATTCCACAAAATCTGCTTTATACGGATTTAACAGAAGCTTGAGGTATGAACTTAAAAGTTCAAATGTAACAAGCACGATACTTCTTCCTGCAAGAATGAAAACAGGNNTATATTGTTGCAAAAGCAATAGTTTCAAAAATGGATGAAGGAAAAGAATTTGTTCTTCCAACATTTAAGGCAAAAATGTGGTATCTTTTGAGGCATTTTGAAAGGACAGTGGACTTTATCATGAAAAATATTCTCGGGCCTAAAGAATTAGGGCATGTGGATGAAATGGAAGGAAAATAAAGAAATTAAATTTTCTTTGTCATTTCTTGCTTTCATACTTGAATTTCATCAGAATATTCCCCCCTTTCGGAGCTCTTATTACCAATCCGCTTCCATTCGTGACCGGAAATGTGTCTTCTAAATCTGTTATGTAATCATAATCTTTTGTGTTATTGACCAGCTCATTGTTAACACATTCATAAAAAGAAGAGACTGCGTTTTTTACAGCATAAACCCGTATTTTCTCATCACTGTTTAATGTTACTTTTACATTTGATTCTCGGTCTGGTGTAACGTATTCTACATAAAAAGGAACGTACCAGCAGTAATGGTTAGGAAGTGTTTTATTGAACTGCAGATAAACAGGTTCTTCAGGAATCACTTCTTCAACTATTGGCTTTATCTCTTTTATTAAAGGGACTATTTCTGTTTCTTCAAATTCCCGGCTGTTATTCTGAGTAGCAACAGACAGTATTATGACTAATATTGCTCCGGCTAACAGCTTTAGCATCAAATTGCTTTTGTTGTTTTTCAAGTATATCATTAAGAACTATGTTAATATAAACTTTTTGGGCGGGCTTACTTTAGAAGTCCTTTGCTCAAATCTTTCTAGTTTAATTTTAATCTAAAAAATTGTTAAGTTAGCATCGGCTCGCGATTTAATTAATCTATCCGCTATGTGTCTTAGCAACACCCATCTCATCAACGCTGAGCTTCTTCCTTTCTCTTATCTGTTGAACAACCTTAGCCTGCAATTCTCCGCTCATCCTTTTGAATGTCTGGTCAGCCATGGATTGAACTCCTCGTCCATTAGTTGCAGAACGCAAATCATTCGATAAACCAAACGTCTCAGCAACTGGAATATCTCCTTTTACAGTCACAAAGTGTTCATCTTCGTTAATAACATCAAGTAATATTCCTCTTTTCTGTGTAACTAGTTTAGTAAGCTCACCCATATATTCGATTGGAGCTTCAAACAATAATGTCTGTATTGGTTCAAAGATTGTAGGTTTGGCCTGCATCATAGCACCCCTTATAGAATCACGTACCGCCGGCAAAACCTGTGCAGGACCGCGATGTATTGCATCTTCATGCAAAGATATATCCATTAATTTAACAATAACTCCGTTGCAAGGCTCACGTACAAGTGGTCCATGACTCATGCAATCTTCAAATCCGTCAATGACCATTTCCATAACTTCATCAATGCCAACAATACCGCGAGTCTGATCAAGAAGTATGCTTCCGTTAAATATATCTTTAACTTGTCTGGTGACTTTAGATTCCATTCCTGCCGCTTCTAACGCTTCCCACAACTTAGGGTCTCTTTTCTTAACAGGACCAGTTGGAATAAATCCGTCTGCAATCGCTTTAGTCAGTTCAGGAGTCATAGGTTCTACAATCATGTAAAACTTATTGTGCTTATTCGGCGATTTTCCTTCGACTTCAGGAGAAACACCGGCAACAGATTCTCTGTAAACAACTATTGGNNATCTCAACTTTGATGGAAGGATCTTCTTTTGTAACTTGTCTTAAAACCTCAACAAGCTTAGGCAAATCCTGAGGGATTTTAGCTCTTATCGCTTTTGTAACAACTGGCTCGAATATATGCTTGATTTCCTCGAATGGAATTTCTTCCTCGACTGAAATAGTATCTCCAGCTCTTGTACGAACTCCCATTATAGCGATAATATTTCCGCATGGAATGGATTCAATCATTTCTGTCTTGACTCCTTTATAGATATACAGATTCTGTATCCTTTGCTTATTATTTTCTCCGGAAACAAATACTTCCTGCCCTGCAGCCATCGTTCCTGAAAATAATCTCCCTGCGGCGATTTCACGGCCAGAACGAGGCTCGATAAGGATTCTCGTGATGACGAACATCAATTTTCCTTTAGGGTCGCAATTAAGCAGATTCTTTCCTAATTCAGATTCAGCTTCCCCTCTCCATATCTTGGGAATTCTGTAAGCTTGTGCTTCTTTTGGATTAGGAAGATGTTTGATGACCATATCAAGCAAAACTTCATGCAATGGTGCTTTCTCCCAAACCCATTTCTTCCTTGCATCTTCATCTAAGTTGTAAATATTAAGAATATCTTTAAACGAAATGCCTTTCTTTTTCATGAAAGCAACCGACATAGCCCAGTTGTCTCTTGCAGAGCCAAATGCAACCGAACCATCCATTATGTCAACTTTCCATTTCTCCCTGAACTCCGGTTCTGCAAACCTTTCAATTAATTTGTTGAATTTCAGAACAATCTCTGAAAATCTTTTCTGCATCTGCTCGGGAGTGAACATCATCTCTTTAATCAGTCTATCGCATTTATTAATAAACAAAACCGGTTTAACTCTTTCTCTGATTGCCTGGCGTAAAACAGTCTCAGTTTGCGGCATGATTCCCTCAGATGCGCAGACCAATACTATAGTTCCGTCTACTGCGCGCATCGCTCTGGTGACATTTCCTCCAAAATCGACATGACCGGGAGTATCAATTAAATTAATCAAAAATTCTTTTTCGTCAAAAGTGTGAGCCATTGAAACATTTGCTGAATCAACCGTCATTAAACGTTCCTGCTCATCTGCATGCTGCCATGTGGCCATTCCTGCTTCCAGATCTCCTGCTGCTTTTTCAGACATTAAGCCTGCGGCTGCGAGTAAATTGTCTGTGAGTGCCGTATTGTGAATTACCATTCCTTCTGCCATAAAATTATGCGTTTCTGGAACTGTAAAGTCATAAACTACTTCTTCAAATCCTGCTTCTATTTTTTTGACTTCTATGAGCGAAATATCATCTGCAGCTATGTCTTTCAGTTTTTTATTGAGAAGCATAATTTGATTTCCAGCTTTAATTGCATCGCAAACAATGCTTCCTGTTGCCTTAGATGTTAAAACTTCTAATTTTGCGGATTTTTCTTTCAATTCAAATCCTATGTTATTTAAGAAATTTAATGCAGAAGCTCCAGAAATCGCTAACGTATTATCTTTTTCTCTTATCGCAACACAGCCAAATCTTAATAACAGCAAATGCAAATCATCAATCATTCTTGTGCTTACAGAGCTTATTGTAACGGCGCTTCTTGATTTTTCAACGCAACCGTCCGTATCAAAATAGCCTCTTAATAATGCAGCAACATTTTTATTCTCATTTTTCCATACAAATTCAGATATCTTGATGTTGTGTGATTTTTTCCTTAAAGGATAATCAAATAAGCTGTTGAACATATAAATTAAACTCAAATTCACGTGTATTTCTGGTGTCCTATCGGCTCTTTCGACCCTTCTTGTCTTGACATGAAGTTTTCTGCATATTTGTTCAACATAAGACGCAAGCTGTTCTTTTCCTGCTATAAATTTAGCTCTAGACCCATCTCCCAAAAACAAGCCAGCTAAATAAAAGAATTTCTCGAAGTCGCTAGGCAGTTTCATGGCCAAAGAATTGTGTCCCCTCTGTTTTCCTGTTCTGTAAAAAATCTTATCTACGTTATCATAGACTTCATTTAAATCAATCGAGAATGTTTTTGCAATCTCAAGCAAATCCTTCAGATTATATCTGTTCTGCCAAATTCCATGATAAAACGATTTATGTTTCACTGATGCAGTTATATTTTTAATTCCGTGAGAAAGTATTTTTTTCTTTAGATCCGATGCAAATTCATTATTTAAATTGGCATAAAAGTTGTTTTTTGACAATAATTCAAGGAAAGTTTTTTTGATACTCATGCTAGTTTCATTATTAAGATTTCGTGCGCAAACTACTCTGTCCCCAATTTTAACATCTTTCGCTTCAACATACTTAAACCCTTCTTTAAATAAAAGGTATCTGTGCTCGGGAGTTGTATTTATTTCAAACCCATTTCTAAGATTTATTTTTATTGTATTGCCCCCCCTCAATCTCCACACATACTGGACTGGTTTCTTCTCAACTTTACGTGTTTCTTTATTCAGCGAGAAGATTTCTATTTTATTTTTAGGGACAAATATTGTATGGTCATCATTTTCTTTATGCACTTTTCCCTCTTTAGAAACCTCATCAAAAATCTGTTCAGCGGTTTTTATCATACCATTTGTTAGAAACACTCTCGAATTCCCAGAAATACATTTTCCGTGGTGAATATGGGCAGAAGTGGCTATATTCCTGATACGGACAGGATCACTTACAACTCTCAGCATCTTTGCTAATTTTTCGTCAGCCATTTATTTTCCTCTTCTGTAATTGATAATTTCGTCTGGTTTTCTCCAGGAAACTATTTCCTCAGGACTGAACCATAATTTAATCTCTCTGTCTACTTCTTTTGAATCGTCTGTGCAGTGTACTAAATTTATTGCAGGCCTTTTGTTTATGTTTGCTAACAGATAACTGTCATGTGAAAAATCCCCTCTTATTGTTCCGGGCATCGCTTCTTCAGGATTTGTCGGCCCGACTAGTTTTTTCACAGCCGAAATCGCTTTATGTCCTTCCAAAATAAGTGCGATTATTGGATATATTCTTAAATCACTTGATAATGAGTCGCAAATCATCTGCCCGTATTTCTTAGGGTCTCCATCTGAAATATTAAGGGTCTGCATCATTTGCTTCCCTTTTTTTAAAAGCCACTCATCATCTTTTCTGTAATGTTCCTTTGCAATATTTTCATCAGCCATGACCATTTTCATGGCGACAATTTTCAAGCCGACTTTTTCAAACCTTGATAATATTTCTCCGGCAAGACCTCTTGCCAATACATCCGGTTTGAATATAACAAGAGTTTTTTCGTTCATTTTTGTTTTTGAAATTAATATTATTATTTTGCCCGGGATTCAACAGCGGAGCTGTGCACAGCTTGGCTTTGCCGAGATTGTGTCTTTTGTTCCGGCTTTGCTTTCCTGACTTCTGATTTTGCTTTTTTCTGGTTACTGTGGTCTTTATGCTGTTCTGTTGCCATTCTCATTGCTTTTGCAGCTTTGTAATCAGCAGTCCATGCTGTTTCACGCGGAATCCTTCTTAGCTTGAACATATTCTTTTCGCATTTTGTTCCGCAGAGATGGACAACTTTCTCATCTTTCATGAATTTTATTTTTCCAGTCCCTCTTTCTATCTCATAGCCGCAGAATGAGCATTTCATTTTGAAACCTCAAAATGAAACCCAATCTCGATTTGTCGAGATGGGCACAGCGAGGCTTTGTCTCGATTGTGTAAACAAACTTTTAGTTTGGTATTCTTCATTTTCTTCCTTTGCCGCCCATCTTTTGGGCTTCGTATTCTGTTTCTCTGAGCATAAGAATATCTCCGATTTGTATAGGGCCTCGGACATTTCTTCTTAAGAATTTACTCTCATCTCTTCCGGCAAGAACTTTGCATCTGACTTGTGTCACTTCTCCTCTTGTTCCGGTCCTTCCCATTATTTCTTCCACTCTTGCAGGAGTTGCCTGCGAGAAATATACCTGATTGGAACCTTTTTGTTCCGGTGCTTTCTGTTCCTTTGTCTCATTCATGACTAAAGGCTTCTTCTGTGGCTTATCGCTTCCCATTTTATTCTGCTTTTAACTGTGCAATCAATTTCTTTGCTTCTCCTTCATTGACAATCGCTACGCTTGCAGTCGGCATTCCGATTCCTGCTGCCGCTCCTAATTCTTCTTTAGAATCAACTTCGATGCAAGGCACGTTTTTTTCCTTTGCCAGAATAGGAAGATGCATTATTATTTCTGCAGGCTGCACATCTTTTGCATATACAACGAGCTTCGCAATTCCTTTTTCCAATGCCTTTGTTACTTCGTTAGTTCCTTTTCTTATCTTACCGCTGTTCTTAGCGACTTCAACTGCCTGTAAAGCAAGTTCTTTTTTATCCATTTTGTTCCTCAACCCATGAAATAGAGAATTTAATCCCCTCATTCAGCCTGTTAAGGCGTCATAAATCACAGGTAATGATATAGAAAGTAAAGGGGTTATTTATAAAGGTTGTTGTAAACGAACGAAAATTTTATATACCCATACCCATACCCATACCCATATGGCAACAAAGAACATAGCAATAACGGAAGATGCCTACAATCTTTTAGCCAGGCATAAAAGGCTCAACGAAAGTTTTTCAGAGGTAATACGGGCGCATTTTACCAAAAAAAAGCATCTCTTGGATTTTGCAGGTGCATGGAGTGATATTCCTGAAAAAGAATGGAAGGATTTTGAAAATAAAGTGAAAAGTGCAAGGACGGACATGAATGCTTCATTTGCAAAAAGAATAAAGAGGTTGAATTTATGATTGGAGTAGACAGCAGCATAATCATAGATATATTGAGAAATAATCAAATTGCTGTAAAAAAATTAAGTAATTTGCCTTCTGATGAATTATGTACGAGTGAAGCAGTTGTTTACGAAGTGATGTTTGGTATATTTGCTTTTAATTATATGGAGGAAAGACTAAAGCAATTCAAGGCCTTACTGGATTCTTTTGCATATGTTTTTCCAATAGATAGGAAATCTTCACTAAAATCAGCAGAAATAAATGGAAAACTGTCAGCTTCCGGAAAAATGATCGGACACACCGACGCTTTGATTGCAGGAAGTTTGATGGCAAATGGGTGCAAAATGTTTGTAACAAGGAATGCTAAAGATTTCAAGAACATAGCTGAGTTTGAGGTTATTTCCTGTTGAAAATGCAATGAATATTAATGAAGAATCAAAAAGAGATATTAAAAAAGCAAGAGCAGAAATAAAAGCAGGAAATTCTATACGCACGAGCAAATAAAAAAGAAATTAAAGATTAAATAATATGGAAGAAGACAGAGAAATCCTGGAAGAATCAGAGCTTCAAAAGAAAGCAAAGAAGACTGCAAGGATAGTCGTAAGCTTATTCCTCATTTTAATTGTATTAAGCTTTCTTATCCCAAATGATGTCGTTCAAAGCCTGATTGAGCAAAAACAGATCAGAGGAAACAAGATAGAATCCGGAAAAATAACAGTTTTGTTTGAAAATGATGTTTATCAGGATTTAAAAGAAGTTTATCTGAAAAATCAGTTAACGGAAATAAGTTTCTGTTTAAAGGGAAAAATAATTAACAGCATCTATTCAATTACTTCATTTTACAGGCCACAGACATATTTCGCGACTCCGGTAAGCGTGAGTTCGGCTAAATGCGATAAAGATACCATAATAACCATGCACACACATCCTTTCAATAATTGCTTATTATCCCAGCAGGATGTTCTTTCATATTATTCTTATAAAGACGAAAGACTGATAACAATGGTAATGTGCTCGGCTGACAAATTTGCCTTGCTTAGTTCTTAATTCCTTTCTGTATTTCCTTAGTTTTAACTTCAGCAAATGCTTTCTTCAAAAATATCATCTCAGCATTCACAGAATCCCAAAGAAGAGAACCATTCAGAGAGCATTTCTCTCCCGTCACGAATATAGTATCGGGCGGCAAAAAATAAGATGAGTAAAGATCATCTTTGATTGTTTCCTTGGTTATCGCTTCAGCATCGAACTTTCCTAATTTAACACGTCTTGCAATCATTTTGCATGCATCGACAATCTCCTCCTGTCCGTCATAACCGATGCAGAAATTCACGAAATAACTGTCATAATCTTTTGTAGCATCAATCACATTCTTGATTGCATCGATAAGCCTCGAAGGCATATTATACCACTTCCCTAAAACAGAAATTTTTATCTTATTTTCATGAAGCAGTTCGTTTTTGCTGAATACGGATAAAAATGAAGACAATTCATCTACCAACACAGAGTAATCATCAGGTTCCTGAACATTCACAGGCATGATGTAAAACGTAAATATCGGTATGTTCTTCCTGAGCTGAAGCTCAATCATCTCAGAAATATTGCTGAATGCTTTTCTGTAACCGTCATAGACCTTTTTCTTCTTTTTTAATGCCCATGCGGCAGAACCTCTGCACAATACAGCAATATGCTTAGTTTTCATGCAAATGGAAAGATGAGAATATTTATAAACCTTTTTCAGCAGTAAAACAGCATGATAAGCCTTGTTTTGACCGTTTTAGGCATTGTCGTTCTTTTGGCAGCTTCTTATACTGATTTTAAAAAAAGAGAAGTTCCGGACTGGATAAGCTATGGATTTGTTTTTGCGGCGCTTGGAACAAGATTGTTGTATTCAATTTACAGCAGACAGATAAATTTTTTTATTTTTGGATTGATAGGTTTCGCAGCGATGTTTTTGCTGGCTAATATATTATATTATGCAAAACAATGGGGCGGGGGAGATGCAAAAATACTGATGGGGATGGGAGCAGTATTCGGACTGAACATCTTTAATCCATCATCGTATTTTGTTTTCGGGATATTTTTTGCA
>DUFL01000050.1:12528-30164 GCA_013331965.1 Candidatus Woesearchaeota archaeon
AAAGTCAAGGCTTCACAATTAACTGAGGGGGATTGGATCGCTGAAACGGTAAAATTTCACGGAAAAACGGTCGTTAAAGAAGATAATTTAGGCATCACAAAGGAGCAGATTGCACAGTTAAGACATTACAAAAAGCCAATCCTTGTCAAGTATGGAATACCTTTTATTCCGGCGTTCCTGCTGGCTTATATGGTACTTCTGTGGCTTTAATACGGCACTTCGTTAGTTTATTTCTATATTGAAAATAATTAAATTAATAAACATCTTATAATAATTATAATAATTATAAAGAGGGTTACAATTAAACATAAACTCCCATTAGCGGTTTCTATTGATGAAGATTTAGCCAGCTGGATCTCTAAGGAGACAGAACTTTTGCATTTCAGGAATAAGTCTCATTTAGTTGAGGAAGCAATCAAGGAGTTCTTTGAAAAATGAAGAAGATTCCTTTTCCTGTTTCTATCGACGAAGAACTAGCAGAAAAAATAAAGAACGAAGCTGAGAAAAAAGGATTTAGAAATAAATCACACTTAGTTGAAACGGCAATAAAAAAGTTTTTTGAGGATGAATCTAAATGAGAAAGATTCCTTTTCCGATTTCTATCGATGAAAAACTTGCTGAAAAAATTAAGCAAGAAGTAGAAAAAGGAGTTTACAGGAACCGTTCTCATCTAGTTGAAGAAGCAATCCTTAGATTCAAGAGAAAGATCGAGGAGGAAAAATGAAAAAGGCTTCATACTCTCCTTTTGTTTTGATTGCTTTATTCTTAATACTCGGAGGAACATTATTGATATCAACAAGCAGGATGGATTCAGGATTTAATTTAATATCCGGATTTGGAGTATTTGATCCTGTTGTTTCAAATGTTTTAATAAATTCTACACATGGGACAAACAGTACAAACGATAATCTTACGGTCTACTGGACTTCGACAGATGATGACGGAGAAAGAGTGACAAATATAACTGATTGGAGAGCCCAAGGAGCTGCGTTTTCATCAGCAAGGCTGATATCATTTGCGATACTTTACTTTCCGTTTGAAAATTCGACAGTAAAAGCGACTGATTATTCTTCTCCATTGCAGACCAATGGAACAGTCGGCAGTGCAATAAGCCTTAAATCAACTTCAGGGAAACCCGGGTTTGGCATGTATTATAACTGGAGCACTGCAGTAGGAGATGCTACAACTACAATCTCTTTTACCGGCATAGCGTTGACAAATTCATTCACCGTTTCGATGTGGATTAAGCCGTTCGGCTCTGCGAACAAATTCCAGACTTTACTGGGCCAAGATGGTCCATTCGGATTGCTTTTCAACGGCACGACAAATGCCCTGAATTACCGCTATGATACTGATCATGGCAGTGCTTCAACTCTGACAACTGGAGCGTGGAGCCATATTGTTGCAGTAAACAATGCAGGGACATTCAAGTTTTATATAAATGGCGTCAAGGATGCGAATGAATATACTTCTCTGCCGGGATTCACGCCGACCAATATTGGTTGGGTCGGCGGCGCAGATGTTTACAAGGGCGGAATAGATGATGTGCGCGTATATAACAGGACACTTAATGTATCGCAGATAATCGAGCTGTACAGAAATAGGACGGATATAGTTGTAAGCCAGGAAATTACTAATGGTGATGTGTGGCTTGCATGCATAACTCCAAATGACGGAACGACTGACGGAACAACAGTCTGTTCTAATAATGTCACAGTCGTTCCTATCGGGATAAATAACATCACAGTAAGCAATATCACAAATCAGTCTGCAGCAATCAGATGGAATGTCACAGCATTTGCAAATGGGACATTAAAATACGGAAAGACGAAATCACTTGGAACGAAGCAGATAAGCTCAGCTTTCGATCATAACCATTCATTTTCACTGACATCTTTAGATAATAATACGCTGTATTACTATAATGTGACATCCTTTAACAGATACGGAACTTATGAGCTTCAGGGAGTATTCAATTTCACAACTCTTCAGAGCAATTTCCCTCCGCAAGTCATAAGCCTTCTTTTGAATACAACTCTAAGATTGAATATGACGTCAGAGAATATTACCGCCTACTGGAATACAACAGATGCAAATGGCGATAAAATAATCAACATCACCGAATGGCGAATAAACGGAAAGTCATTTGCAGCATTAAACATGCCGTTCGAGAATGATACGCACGGAGCATGGACAGCATCCAAAAATGTAACTGACTATTCTATATATGGAAATAACGGAACAGTTCACGGAGCACAGTGGATATCAAGCGGCCATATCGGAGGAGCGTACAATTTCTCCGGAGGAACTAACATAACACTTCCAACAACATCGTCCTTGAAACCGGCAGGAAATTTCACGATTGAACACTGGGTTTACAGAAGGACAGAGGCCGTCTATTCAGATCTTGTCAGCATGATAAATCCAAGTTCAGTATGGGATTATCTGACTGCATTCAACCCTTCAGGAATAGGCGCCACCAGCAGCATGTTTTACTTTTATTCAGATGACCTGGCTCCAACAACATATCTTTCAACATCAACCATTTCTCTTAACAGATGGCATCATATAGTTATGGTGTATAAAGAAGGACAAAGTGTCGATATATATCTGAATGGAAAATTAGATGTTTCCAATCCAATAACTTCAGGAACAATCAGTTATGCAGCTCCGAAATTCATCATCGGAGCTGATTATGCTGATTGCGGCGGTAATAACTGTTACTTGGATGGTTTAATGGATGATGTAAGAATCTACAACCGTTCGTTGTCCGCGGCAGAAATATCTATTTTGAATCTTTCAAGAACCGATATAATTCATTCAGATGAAACAAATATCGGCGAGAATTGGAGCTTAGCGTTAACTCCTAATGATGGGACGACTGACGGAACAACAGAATATTCAAATAATATAACGATACGTTCCAGTGCGCCTACAATTTCACTTGTCCATACAACAGATGCCACAACAAGCACAATCATAGTCAACTGGACGACAAATGTTGTTTCGAATACAACAGTCAAGTACGGAACGACATTAAGTCTTGGAACAAACAGAAGCGTAAATAATCTTGTCACACATCACAATGTATCATTGACAGGACTTTCTGCAGGAACAACTTATTATTACAATGTGACATCATGCTACAAAGGCGAATGCAGTTTGAATGGAACACACAGTTTCACAACATCATCAGCTGCTGCGCAATCAGGCAACGGCGGAGGCGGAGGAGCAGCATCTACAGAAGCTCCATCTGTAATAATTCCATCAGTCCCTGTGCCGGCTCCTGTGACAGAAGCTCCTAAACCAGCAGCGACAACATCAATAACTGATTCACAGCTGAGCAAAAGCACAATAGCATGTTCGGAAAATGCGACAGCAGGAAATATTGACGAAACAACAGATTATTCAAGACAGATTATGCCAGGATATGAATTGCTTGTTAATCCGTTCAAGCTTGACTGTAAATCTTCTTCTGCAAAACTTACATTCTCAGTTCCGGACTCTTACACAAACATTACTGCATTGAAATGCTTTGAAGGGAAATGCGGACCTGTTGATATGGAAACTGCGACTGAACTGAAATGCGGAGCGAAAATATTCGAAGATATAACTAGAAAAACAAATCTGCTCACTCCGGAAATGTTCCCTGTCGAGATAATCCACTCAGAAATCAATCAAGGAGAGACAGAACTAGTGTCAGGGAATACTCAGATAATATTTGCAGAAAATACAAAAGGAAAAATAATCCTGGATAAAATGTCAACATCAGTTCCTGAGGCAAAGAATGCAAGGATAAGAATCACTGGAACTCCTGTTGAACTGACTTTCGAAACACCACAGGCAGGACAGATATCAATCACTCTTCCTTATGTTGTTCCTGAACATGTCGATGAACTGAGCACTGCAATTTACATCCTGAATAAATCAAGCAGCAGATGGATTTACATCGGAGGAGATTTAGATAAAGCGCAGAAAACAGTCTCTGTTTCAATTACAGATATTGCGAAGTATTCAGAAAATAATAAAGCGGTACTTGCTCCTATGGCGCTGCTCTGCCTGAACTGCTTTGATTCCAGGCTTGAAAAGATATATGACGGAGGTTCAAGAGATTCTGTTGTTTTGGTGCATGGATTTGAAAACAGTCCTGAGAGATTTGAAGATATAATAAATGACATTAAGCTGACTAAACAGCCGTGGCAGGCATGGACCTTCGGCTATCCTTCAAATCTTCCTATAGAAGATACAGCAAAAGACTTTGCAGATTTGCTGCAGCTGAATGCCAAGGATTCTGATTTTGTGTATATAGCTGCGCATTCGATGGGCGGTCTGATTGCTCAGCAGGCAATTAGGTATGCATACGAACAGAATCAGGGAAAAGCCAATCCTCCTTATTCATTTGTAAATAAGATAATTAAAGTTGTTTTAATCGCTGCTCCAAATAAAGGTGCATTAAGCAAAGATCCGTCAAATATATTCAATACGCTGCTGAATGCTGATACATTGGCAGGACTATTCAATGTAAAAAGCAAAGTCATAAGCGATTTAATCGATGGAAAACAAATAGCACAGGTTCCAGGTGTTCAGTATTTAGTTATCGCCGGAACGCAGTCTTATGAGTTTTCAAAATATTTAGGAATAACCGAAAAGAATGACGGATTAATAACTGTTTCAAGCGCCCAGACAATCGGCGGAGAAGAGATAGCCAACGCCTGCTATGATTTCTGGGCTATCAACGCAACCCACACCAATATTCTGAATAATTATGATTCCAGAAAGCTTGTTGAAAGGATTGTTGCGGCAGAAATAGCTAAAGACATAAGCAACAAAGCGATAATGGGGCACAGCCAGTACTTTGATCTTGAGATAAGCTCATGCACACCAAACGAGCAGTATGTGATAATAGGCACTCCGTTAAGAAAAGAAGCAATTCCAAATCCTGGATTGTGCAGCTGCGGAAATGGAGTTTGCGGCGCAGATGAAAACGAAGTTTCATGCCCTAATGACTGCGCTAAACTTGAGAAGCCGAAAGGAAATTTGCTTGATTTATTGCTGCACTTCAAGCCATTAAGAAATTTGGCGATAGGATTAGTTGTTATTGTAACATTGATAATTTTATTATCGAGAAGAAGAAGAGTGTCAAGCAGTCTGATGCAGTTTGCGAAATATGAGGCGCTTGATATGAAGCCTGCTGAATTAGCTAAAAGAAAGATGCTTCCAAGTATTTCAGCTCCTTTGAAAATTAAAGAAGCGGAAGGGCTGGATAGGCTTGATGCTAAGCATATTGAGAAAGCCATTTCCAAACTGGAGAAAGAAAAGACAAAAGAAGAGATTGCAGCTCCTGATTATGCATCAGAAAAAAGGCTGAATAATCTGCTGCTGCAGGCAAGAATATGTCTTAGAACAGGAAAATTAAACGGTGCGGCTATGTATTACAGCGAGTTCAGCAATGAATACGGCCGTGCGTCTACCAAAATAAAGGAAAAGTTTAAAGAGGTTGCAGTCAAATTAAAAGAAGAAGTAAAGAGGAAAATGACATGAAAAAGGCACTTTCGCTGTTATTTTTGTTTTTGATAGCATGCTCTGCAGTAAATATTGCCGTTGATACATCGATAAAACAGGGGAGTGAAGGGTTTGTTGTTGGAGATGGTTCGATTGGTTTGGTCTTGACACATGGATTGGGAGCAACTCCTTGTGAGGTAAAAGATCTTGCAAATTACCTTGCTGGAAAAAACATTACTGTTTATGTCGTGAGGCTGCCAGGACATGGAACAAGTATAGAGGAGTTGGATTCAAAAAAATGGGAAGACTGGTATCAAAATTACAAGGAAGCATATATGACATTAAAACCTATAAAAAGTAAGATATTTGCGGCAGGGATGTCTGTCGGGGGAGTTATTGCACTGAAGTTAGCAGAAGATGAGGATATTGACGGCGTTGTTGCTTTGGCTCCTGCTCTGATTTTTGATGATTCAAGGTCTAATTATGCCTGGTTTTTCAAATATTTTTCCAAATACAGTTCAAGGACATTAAGGCCAGAATGCAAAGATAATACTTATGATAAATTTTCAATAAAAAGCGTAGCAGAATCTGTCGAATTTGCAAAGTTGATAAGGAAAGACCTGGACAAAGTTACAGAGCCTACGTTCCTGATGCAGTATAAAGACGATGACAGGGTAAAGCCTGAAAGTTCCCAGATTGTTTATGATTCGATAAGTTCTGAGAAGAAAGAGTTAAATTGGATTGATGGAAAAGGACATGTGTTTTTATTGGATGAAGACAAAGAGAAATATTTCGAGCAGATATATCANNCTCACGCAAGCGTGAGATGCAAAGCTGTGCGCAACTTCGTTGCTGAGCCACTCCTCCCCGGCGAGAGTATTCTAATCTTATCTTGGGTCTCACGTAGTGGCGGCAAAAAATTAAGCCTCGGTGCAGGTGCTAACTTTATTTAAGCATAACTTAACCAAATTCATAGCAACATTTAAATATACAAATAACTGAAAAAACTAAAAGATGGTAGACTTCATAACGGGCGTCATACAAATAGCGAATCTTGTGCTTGCTGTTGTGGCGGGCCTTATCGCATCTTCTATGTTTGCAGTTTCCAAGAAAGAAAGTTTAAGGCCGTGGAAAGCACTTGCTGCCGCACTGATATTCTTCGCGTTGGAAGAGATATTCGGCGGATTAAGGTCTTTCGGCATTTATTCAAATGCATGGATAACTCACGTCATCCCTTCAGTAATTTTAGGATTTTTGATATGGGGACTAGTCGCTCAGTTGAGTGTTGTAAAGGAGGCTAAAAAATGACTCTTGGACAGTCTGTCGCAATGGTTGCTCCTTATTATAATCTGGTTTTTGCAGTCATCTGCGTAGTATTATTCATTAAACTATTTTCATACAGCTCTAAAAGATTCGCTTATGTCAAGCCCTGGAAGATTTTGTTTTTTGGATTCATACTGTTCATCATCGAGACTGTCATGACTATATTAAGAGGACTCGGAATCATTAAATTCCACCCTGCAATATTCCCTGCATTTGAGATGGTGATAGTCACTTCATTCATTTATATGCTGCTGCTGCAGAAGCAATTTGCAAAAACAGGAAAGATGGACTAAAATGAACAGAAAAGCAATTTCCCCATTATCTTCAACAATAATCTTATTAGTAGTTTCTATCATAATAGGAATCATTGTCATGTCATGGGGTAGAAGCTATGTCGAACAGGCGACTGTAAAAGCAGAGCAAAAGCAGGTCCAGGAAAAACAGACGAGTGTTTTCGAAGATCTTGATGCAAGATTAAGCTCAGGAGAAATAACAAAAGAGCAGTACGACAAGATGAAGGCTGTTCTGCTTCAGAGTTAAGGCGTTCTTTCAAGTTGATTCAGCAGATAATTATCTTCTTCATCTTCGTATGTCAGCTCGGGTTCCTGCACAAGCTCTTTTATCTCTTTTTTTGCTTCTTTCGGATTGTCAATCTCGTCCTTAAGGGTCATTTGAGAGGAAGTTAAATCTTCATCAGCCATCTTTATTGTCTGCCAGTGGAAATTCAGCCCGTCATTTTCTATCCTTGGGATTATGTGCATCATCACATGATTTGTTTTTTGCCCGGCAGAGACTCCATTCTGGATAAGAATATTCGTTCCGTGGCAGTTCAAAGCGTCGAATAATGCAACAGAAAGTTTGTTCGCCACAATGAACATGTGCTCCATGATTTCATCAGGCAGCTGCTCTATTATTGTAGTGTGCTGTTTGGGAAGCAGAATTAGATGTCCGGCAGTGCACGGCTTGTCGTTCAATAATGCAGATACGACACTGTCTTCATAGACAAGATTTTTCCTTCTTGATATCCTTTCGCATTCAGCGCAGTTCATTTTATGATATTTTCAACCTGTTTTAAATCTATTTTTTCAAGTTCTTCAGATTTTCCTTTTCCTTTGTTTTCTTTTTCACTTTTATCTTTTCTTTCAGATATTTCTTTCGGAAGTTCAATTCTTGTTCCCAATTTCTGTGCAAGAAGCCTCTGGATATTAGCCAGATCTTCCTCTCTTGCTTCTTTTTCGGGAAGTTCGAAGACCGTCATTCCATCGTCGTCATTTCTTGGAATAATATGGACGATAAGATGAGGGGCTCTTTGTCCTGCAACCGCTCCGTTCGCTATGAAAATATTGGTTCCTGTCGCTCCAAATGATTTTATCATCGCTTTAGAAATTAATTTTGAAACTTTTCCCAGCCTTCTTATGACTTCCTCGTGCGCCTGAGGCATAATCATATAGTGGTCTTTTGGCATCAGCAGAACATGTCCTTTCGCTGCAGGATTTATGTCAATTATCGCAAAACACAGATCATCATCATAAATGATTTTAGAAGGAAGCTTTCCTGAGGCTAAACTGCAGAATAAGCAGTTCTGTTTCTGAAGCTCTGCCATCTGCTCCGGACTCATTTGAGACAGCTGTTCTTCGGTTAATTCTGGCATAATGTTAATTTTGATTAAATCTTTATAAAACTATTGACAGCACAACTCTTTTAAACTCTTAATCATCTAATAATTCCATGGTAGAAATAGAGATAGATCTTAAAAAGTCGCTTGAGCAGAATGCTTCGGATTATTTTGATAAATCAAAGAAAGCAAAGCACAAAGTCGAAACAATAAAGAAGATTCTTGAGCAGTTCAAAGAAAAGCTTGCTAAAGTTGAAAAAGAGCAGTTTAAAATTCAGGAAGAAAAATCAAGAGAAAAAAGAGTTCTTAAATGGTATGAGAGGTTCAGGTGGTTTATTACTTCTGAAGGATTTTTAGCGGTTGGAGGGAGGGATGCAGGCTCTAATGAATTAGTTGTCAAAAAACATATGGAGAAGAACGATTTGGTGTTTCACACCGATGCGGCAGGTTCACCGTTCTTCATCTTGAAAACAGAAGGAAAGAAGCCAACAGAAAGAAGCATCCAGGAAGCCGCTGATGCAGTTTATATTTTCTCAAAATCTTTCAAAGCAGGAGTTGGAGGGGTAAATTCATTTTATGTCAATCCTGACCAGATTTCTACAACACCTCCTTCGGGAGAATATCTCG
The DNA here is from genome assembly GCA_013331965.1 of Candidatus Woesearchaeota archaeon. Classification (GTDB taxonomy): domain Archaea; phylum Nanobdellota; class Nanobdellia; order Woesearchaeales; family UBA10107; genus UBA10107; species UBA10107 sp10107u. The sequence continues at coordinate 21,596 of DUFL01000050.1, forward strand.
AAAAAGGATCTTTTATAATCAACGGAAAAAAGAATCACGTTGTTCCGAGGTTTAATCTAGCAATTGGAATTATGGAAGACGGTTCTGTGATGTGCGCTCCAGTGAACGCAGTTAAAAAACACTGCAAAAGATTTGTTGAACTTCAGCAGTCAAGAAATGAAAAGCCTTCTGATCTGGCAAAAAAGATAAAGAAGAAGATTGGTGGAGAGGTAGATGATATTATCAGGGCATTACCTTCTGGAAATGTTGGATTGAAGTAATCAAGCTTATTTCAGCGGCATTGGGAATGTATTTAAATACTCTTTCTCAATATATTATTAAAGGTGTATTAATGAAAGGTCATATATCTCTGTTTAATTTCTTTCTTTTGTTAGTCATGTTTGGGGTTATATTTGTTATATTGTTCAGCATTACAAGCGGTTCTTTGATGACTGGGAATGCAGTTCATGAAAGTGATAAGAACATATTTCCTGAAGATGTTGTTTATAAAGACCCTCAAGAATTGAAACGGGAGAAAATAATTTCTGCATTGGACGATGCTATTGAAAGAAAGCTAGCCATTGTAAATGAATTTCAAGGCAATGCTGGTGAATTAGATGATTTAAATCATTTAATTTTGGCATTAAAGGCAAGAAGAGACTATATTAATCGAACGCGGAGTAAAAAATGAAACGCAGAGCGGGTTTTCCTTTATGCCTGATGTTCACGAAAAAATTTATTTCAAATATTCTGAAAAATGGTATTTTTCTCAGTCTATTTTTTTTAATTCTTCTGAGTGTGGCTTTCGCAGTCTGCGTGAACCCGGCGAATAATTCAGTTGTAACCTCGGAAACAGAATACTGTGCCGGTACTTTTAACGTCCAAAATATTTCGATAACAGGAAATAACTTCAATGTCAGGTGCATTGGCACTGTTATGAATGGCACCAATAGTTCCAGCAGTAATCGTGGGATATTCATTCATGATTCGTATAATGTAACATTCGCAGGATGCAATCTCACTAAAATTGGGACAACTGCTTTTCCAGCAATATATGTTAATCGTTCCGATAATGTAACCATTGCGAATAACACAGTATATCCATATTCAATCGGACTTCTTCTTCAGAATACAGACAACAGCACAATAGATTCTAACAGATTCTATCCGGCTGCAGATGGGAACGGGATACATGCAATTGTATTGGGAAAAAGTATTTATGTTGCCAGATCAAACAGCCATGCGCGTAATAACAATTTCAGAAATAATTGGGTGAATAAGACTGCCAGCGCAATTTCGTGGTTTAATATTGGTGAAAATGCTATAAATAATATTATTTATAATCTTTCTGTCGGCAATGACGGAAACGGAAATAAGGTCGTCACGGATGTTTCGCAGACAAATACGCTGGTTGTTACCAATGGATTAAACTCACTGCGATATCCAAGCCAGGTTCTTTTTGTTGATTTTTTCAATGATATCCTGGCAGGCTCGTACTTTGCTGGCTCATATCTAATGATAACCTTTCCTGCCAACATAACTGTTCAGACAGACAGTTGCCCATCAAACATAACGTACTTCCCGGGATTTTATACATTGTTGTCGCAAAATAGAATAAATAGGGCAAGTATTTTAGAACAGGGGTGGCTTTGTCCTTCAAATAGATGCACAAATAAGCAGTGTATTGGTAATTCTATGACATTTAACGTTGTTGATTTTCAAGGAACTGAAATTGTAAATGAAGGTGCTCTTTATGCTGCAGGCAACCCAACCACTCCAATTATAGAGAATATTACTACTTTGCCTGTTCATAATGTTGGCGATTTTGGGCAGTATATCTCATGGACGACTGATGCTATTACAAACACCACAGTCAGGTATGGCGCAGATACATCCCTGGATAATGTAACTTCCTCAGCAAGCCTTTCAAGAACACATCATGTTATTCTGGGTAATTTATCAACGGCTGTTTATTATTATAACATAACGGCATGCAAACCAAAGAATAATACCTGCGCGACAGAAGGTCCATTCAGTTTTACGGGGCAAAATGTTTCATGCTGGGCTCCGATAGATGATATGTCAATATCTGCCAGCCTGACATTTTGCAATGGAGTTTATGATATTCCAAACGGAATAACGCTCGCTGCGAATGATATGGCACTCAATTGCAACAGCACCAATCTTACTGATTCATCCGGGGCAGCAACCGGAATATCAATAAGTTCAGCTTATGATAATGTTTCAATCTATGACTGTATCTTAACAAGTTATGCTACAGCAATTGATGCGGATAATACAAATGGAGTATTCGCCAATAATAAAATTATTAGTGATGCCGGATTTTATTTTGGAGGCAACATAGGGGGTGCCGGACAGAGCAACATCTCAATACACAACAATACAATACGTACAAATGGCGGAAATGCCGCTTTCGAAGTCTATTCTTCCGGACTGTCCATATACAACAATACTATTACGAACGGGGATATTCAAATATGGGCCAACAATATGAGAGTTTATAATAACAATTTGCTGAATCAGTCCAGAACCAATTTTCCTGCAATTTCTGCATCTTATAATTTTGGATGGCCGCCGGATATGGCGAATAGCCTGTATGAAAACAATACAATTACTTTAAATGGCGGGTATGGAACCGGAATTGAAATTTCATCTCCCAATAATACAGCAAGGAGCAATAGGATAATAAATGCGTCAGGAAATGGGATTACTGTAAATATATTCGCTTCAACAGACTCATTTGGAACTCTTATTTCTAATAACGTAATAGAGAATTCTGATTACGGAATCTATATGTATGCCCCTTTACAAAACACTACATTATCAAATAATACTATAAGTAACATCACGACTTCAGCTATATTTACAAATGGTGCAATCAACATCACTTTAACGTTTAATAATGGCAGCAATTCATTGAGATTCGAAAATAAAGATATTGATTTAATTTCTTCAAGCACTATTTTTATAGCTAATGGAATTGCAGCAGTAAATACATCATTAGAACCTGCAATGAATCTTTCGGCAAATATAACATTAGCTAATGTATCATGTCCAAGCCCGGTATTTAGCTATCCTATATTTACAAAAAACAGGACTCTTGTAGCAACGCAGGGAAGCGTATGTAATGATGCAACAAATCCGGCGTGTGCGAATGCTGTTTGCTCAGGCAGTACATTGACTTTCAATGTAAACCACTTCAGCAGTTTTGCAGGAAATATAACAACACCAGTTGTTTCTTCTCCGGCTTCTGCTGCATCTTCTCCGGGTGGCGGAAGGGGAGGAAGTTCGTCTCTTATTTTGCCTATAATAAACATTTCTGTTTTGGAATCTGCTCAAGTTGTTTCGGAACCAGTTATTCAGCCAAAGAAAGAGGAACAATCTGAAATTCCGCAGTCAGTCATCAAAGAAGTAATAGCTAACAAGAAACTAAACGTCCAAAAACTAATCATTGTCCTGGTTGCCGGTATTATTTTTATTATTTTTTTAATATTATCGTTAATTAAGCTAAAACCAAAAATATTTGGTGTGGAAGAAATTACCGCTGATGAAGTGGTTTAATTATGTTCTAAATGATTGTCCTAAACTTGTGACAACAAATGTTTTTATAATGAATAGATTGCTGGATAGCGGGGGGTGTTGTCTGGACGGAGCGAAAGCGACGAACAGGCTCGCACGAATAAAATTCGGGCGTTTGGCGAACTCAGGTTACTTATTTAGTAATCTGATCCCCCAATAATTTTCATAGAATATGTTAAATCTCTATCTTATCTGCTTACTCCATGTGCTTTCTCAAAACGTCTAGAATATGCTTTCCCGAATTCTTCTGGAGGAACATCATAACCGCATGTTGCATTCGTTTCAACCCAATTTCTGGTCATACCGTGCCTTCCCCATGTATCAAATTCTTTTAGAAGAACATCTATTGATTCAAATTCCATTTTTTTGTGCTTAGCGCCTTCTTCCCATTTTGCGATGTTGAGCTGATGAAGGACATAATGTTCGCCTTTAGCGTCTCTTATTATCAGCGCTTCCCAATATCCGCCACCAGCTTCATTTTGTCCACCGGCATACGCTAGTTGTTCTACTGTTGGTTTTTCCATGCAACAAAGAAATTTAACCTATATTTAAACTTATTCTCCTTTAATCACACCATAACCAATCAATCTGAACCTTTGCTCAACTCTTCTTGAAATAGAAACTTTAGAACCAATCTCTGCTGTAACTGGCAATTTTAAAATACAGTGAACCTTCCCTTTTGAGACTTCGTCTACAATTCCAACGGTTGCTGCTGAATTGACATTAAGCATAAGAGGTTCGAGTTTAGCGACAGGATTTACATTAAGCTCTTCTTTTGCTCCCACAACTCTCTGAAGTAAATGAGGCTCTAATGTCAAAGTGTTCCATGTCGGAGGAAGTTTTCCTTTCAGGCCGACTAAATTTCCTGTCAGTTGATCTGATTTGACGACTGAAGGATCAAGCAAAGTCATGACTCCTATCGAACCGCCTGGTTTTGCAGCTTCAATGTCGTCTTTTCCTGTCTTTAATCCTGCAATTTTTGTATGCAAAGGCTCCCATGTCGTTTTTCCGTGTTTTTCGACTTTCTTTCCGGGCTTTAATTCAATCTCCTGCCCAACTTTGAATTCTCCCTGTATCAAGACTCCTCCCAATATTCCTCCTTTCATATCATCGATTTTCGAGCCTGGCTTGTTTATGTCAAAGCTTCTCGCTACAAGCATCAAAGGATCTTTTTTAGGATCTCTTTCTGGAGTAGGGATATATTTTTGAATTGCTTCGATTAAGGCATCTATATTTACTTTTTTTTGTGCAGAGACTGGAATTATCGGAGCATCTTCAAACGGCGTTCCTTTCAAAAACACTTTTATCTGATTATAGTTTTTTACCGCCTGTTCTTCTGTAACTAAGTCAATCTTGGACTGGACGACAATAACATTTTTTATTCCCATTATCTCCAAGGCAACAACGTGTTCTTTGGACTGCGGCTGGGGGCATTCTTCATTCGCAGAAATCAGTAATAAAGCTCCGTCCATTATTGTAGCTCCTGCAAGCATTGTTGCCATCAGGCTTTCATGTCCGGGAGCATCGACAAAAGAAACCGCTCTTACGAATTCCGCATCTTTCTCTTTTACTGTTGTGTAGCATTCAGGCTCAGGCTTCCCTTTTATTTTGTATATATTTGTATTTGCATAGCCTAATCTTATTGTAATTCCTCTTTTAATTTCTTCAGAATGAGTGTCTGTCCAGGTTCCTGTCAAAGCCTGTGTTAAAGTTGTTTTACCGTGGTCAACATGGCCTACTAAACCGATATTTACTTCCGGTTGGATTGATTTATGTTCTTGTTTTTCAGAATGTTTTGCTTCTTTTTTATATTCTTCTTTGTATCCTTTCGCTTCAGATTTTTCTTTTGCTTGTTTTTCTTTTTTAACCATTATTTTTTATTTTGTGATTAAACTACGAACATTTTACATTTGTTTTCTGCTTTGTTCGTGTTTTGTTTTTCTTATTCTTTCTTTTCTTCAGCTTTCGGTTCTTCTTTCTTCGGGAAAATATCTTCTTTTCCTGNNACAGTCTTTCTTATTTTTAATCCGTTTTTCAGATTTTCCCTTATTCCTGTCCCTTTCGTCGCAAGAATTTGTTTTTTTGCAAAACCTTGAACGTCTTTCCTCATTGGAAATCCTGAATCATCAGAGCCTCCTGTTAAAATGAATTCAAATCCAGTCAGGTCCATAAGTTCTCCCCTTACCTTGTCTCCAAGTTTTAATCCATGGAAAGGCTTCCTGGAGTCTTCTTTAACTTCCCTTTGTACAGATTTCCCGGTCTTGGGCTCAGAAATTACTATTCTCAAATCAACCATTTTGTTCCTCCCGAGCTTGTTTTGTTAATCCTTTCCGGATGCCTTCTTTGAAGGTGCTCAGCTATGAATATTTGAGAAGACAGGTGGTTTATAAAGATTATGGCAAGGTTTTAATATGAGTTTGCAGTGGTTTATCTGTCCTAAAAATGAAAAGTTAGAGGAAGCAGTGGCTACTTCTAAAGAAGGAGCTATTGAACTTGCGAGGAAAGCATTAAAATGAGCTTCATCGATCGTAATTAAACTCAAATCTAACCGGTTTTGCTTTATGATGGTATGCGTGTCTTTTCTTCAGTCTAGATAAATATCTTGTTAGCTCTCTTAATGGAATAACGATATTATGGGTCGGATCTGCAGCATAAATCTCATCACCAATCCTGACATGGAGGAAGCTGTGCATCTCATCCAACTCCGGATAAAGCTCGTTATTTGTATGAACCACATTTGCATTTTTGTTTTGCAATTTGAGTATTGCATATTCAAGCGCAGCCAAGTGCCGGCATTTTGCGCCGTATTTCGAGATTATTCTTCCAAGAGGAACAGTGAAGTCTCTTTGCCTGTCCTCTCCTCTTTCGAAGCCAATCTCGTTATGTATAATCCTTGTTAATCTTCTTAGGTCACTAAGAGATTTTACTGGAACGTCATACTCTCTCAATAATCTGTCGAGGTGCCTGTCAGAGGGACTTACTGAAAACTCAATTACATTTTCATTATGCTGCAAAGCGAGAATCTTTTTTGGAGGTCTTAAATAGACTTGATGAGTGGTTCGGTGTATCACTCTATTTCCTACTTGTACACTGTGGTAAGTCGGTGTTTCATCAATGTGGTAAATATCTTTGGCGCGTATTGCTATATCTCCCTTTCCGATGCCGTGAGAAAAAACATGGGAAGGTAAAAGTACAAGATCACCATTCAGAAGCCGGTTTATACGCCCAACTACTATGCCTTCTTTTCCTTGGTACGAAACATGCCTCCCAAATAAGGCAGAAATTCTCTTTGCAGTTATCCGCTGTTGTTCAACGAGCAAATCAAAAAACTTCTTTGACAGGCGTTCTTTCATTATCAGATTTCAATCAGCCCTTTCGTACTGGGAATCTCTTTCAATGCACGCTTATCTTTTGAGCATGCCATTTTCATCGCTTTGCCAAAAGCCTTGAATATCGATTCTATCTGGTGGTGTATATCTCCCAGAATCGGAGTTATAACAATAACATTTGCTCCTAATCCGATTGAGAACCCTGAAAAAAATGACTTCACATTGCATGTGTCTAATTTGCCGCAAGAACTTTCTTCAAATTCAGTTTTAAACAATGATGCTGGCCTGCCATTTATGTCTAATGAAACGATGCTTAAACAGTCGTCCATAGGGAAAGCAAAAAAACCTGCCCTGTTTATCCCTTTTTTATCACCTAGTGCTTTTTTGAAAGCTTGGCCTAATGCAATTCCAAGATCTTCAACTAAATGGTGCTGATCTACATATAAGTCTCCGTTTGCATTTATGCGTAGATCAAACAAGCCGTGCTTTGCAAAGTTTTCAAGCATATGCGTCAAGAAACCTATTGGGGTGCTTATCTCGCTTTTCCCTACACCATCAACTGCCAAATCTAATGAAATCTGTGTTTCTTTTGTGATTCTCTCAAGAGCCGCCTTTCTTCTTGGCTCTTCAGCGATCACTTCCGGCAGTATTTTACTCAATTTAATGTTAATCAAGCTTAGAATAACATCAGCATAAGTTTCTCTAGGATGCACTTTCATTTCATCCAATCTTTTCTTTAACTGGTTCGTTAGCTGTATTGTCGTTGGCTTATCATGAAGCTGTATTACTACTTGTTTCATATATCTTTAAATGAGACCCATGAATATATAAATCTTTCTATGGATTACTATAGTGCTATATAACCAACTATCGAAATTCAAAAGTGCATTATCTATATTCTTTCAATATGGAAAATAATACAATGCAAAGCTTTTAAGCCCTTCCTATTATTCTTAATATATGAACTACGCCTCGATAAAATCGAGTATAGTTTAAAGCCCGACAATGGTCGAGCTAATCTCAGCCAATGCTGAGACATTCGTTTCANNGTAGGCAATGCAGACTTCTATCTAGATGTTGCTATCAAGAGAACGAAGAAATACATGGAAGAACTAAGGGAAGGCTCGCTAAGAGGTACTCCTCTGCAAAGATCGAAATTCATGGAGTTATCAAAGCTTGAATCAGTTGANNTACATCAAGCGTTCTTTAGCAGCAATAAAGTGGTGCAATGGAAAGAACAGGGAATTTTTAAGATTATACAAAGATAAGATAAAATTAGCGACAGAAATAACAAGGATAAACCAGTACAGGAGGGAATTCTACGGAAGGGTGGCTTCCACTTTAAAACAGATAAACAAGCATCTGGAATATCTTGAGCATACAAGAAGGACAATGCTCAGTTATCCTTCAATAAAGACTTCTTTAACAACCATTGCGATAGCAGGATTCCCAAATGTTGGAAAATCAACTTTACTTTCAAAATTAACTCCTGCAAAACCGAAAATAGCAAATTACGCATTCACCACACAAGGCGTCAATATCGGTTACGGAGAATTCAACGGAGAAAAAATACAGTTCATGGACATTCCAGGAACATTAAACAGATTTGAAAAACAGAATATTATTGAGCAAATCGCAACATTGGCAGTCAAATATGTTGC
>DUFL01000033.1 GCA_013331965.1 Candidatus Woesearchaeota archaeon
GGGATTGATATTGGTTATATTGATTTAGTAATCTTATTGGGAAGCCCAAAATCAGTCGCAAGAGCATTGCAAAGAATAGGAAGATCAGGACATAAATTGCATGATACAACAAAAGGAAGAATAATAGTCTTGGACAGGGATGATTTAGTTGAATGCTCTGTTTTATTAAAATCAGCGGTTGAAAAGAAAATAGACAGAATACACATTCCTGAGAACTGTTTAGATGTTTTAGCTCAGCAGATATTCGGAATTGCTATTGAAGAACAGATTCATATCGAGGAATTATTTAAAATGATAAAACAAAGTTATTGTTACCGAAATTTAAAACGGGAAGACTTCGACCAAGTTATGTCTTATCTTGCAGGAGAATATTCTGAATTAGAGGACAGACATATTTACGCAAAGATCTGGATTGACAAGGAAACAAAAATAATCGGTAAAAGAGGAAAGATGGCCAGAGTTATTTATATGACAAATATTGGAACAATTCCTTCAGAATCTGGAGTTGTTGTTAAAGTTGGAGATTTAGCCATAGGAACAATTGATGAAGGATTTTTGGAAAGATTAAAGCCGGGAGATGTATTCGTTCTTGGAGGAAATACTTACCAATTCAGGAATGCGTCAGGGATGGTGGCGAGAGTTGTTGCAGCATTAGGAAGAAGGCCGACAGTTCCTTCCTGGTATTCCGAAAGCCTGCCATTGAGTTTTGATTTAGCAAATGAAATAGGAAGATTCAGGAAATTGATACTTGAGCACTTTGCAAAAAAAGAATCAAAAGGAGATATTTTGAGATTTATCAACAAATATCTTTATTTGGATGACAATGCCGCAAATGCTATTTATCAATACTTTAAAGAACAATACGAATATGCGGAAATTCCAACATCAACTAATCTTTTAGTCGAGCATTATGACGAAGGGGAAAAGAAATATGCTGTGTTTCATACTTTGTACGGAAGAAGGGTGAATGACTGTCTTGCAAGAGCGGTCGCTTATGCAATTTCAAAAATACAGCACAGGGATGTCGAAATAGGAATTTCAGACAATGGATTTTATGTTGCTTCAGTTCACCCAATTCAAGCCGTTAGAGCATTTGAAATGCTTAAATCTTCAAGAATAGAAGAGCTAATGGCTTTGGCATTAGATAAAACAGAAGTTTTAAGAAGAAGATTTAGGCATTGCGCAGCAAGAGCATTAATGATTCTAACAAATTACAAAGGTCATGAAAAAAGAGTTGGAAGACAGCAAGTAAGCTCAATGATTTTACTGCAAGCTGTAAAAAGAATATCAGAAGACTTTCCGATATTAAAGGAAGCAAGAAGGGAAGTTTTAGAAGATTTGATGGATATTGAAAATACCAAACATGTTTTGAAAGATATCAATGACGGAAAAGTGAAGATAAAAGAGATAACCACAAATGTTCCTTCGCCATTCTCGTTCATGCTCGTTTTGCAGGGATATCTTGATGTCTTAAGGATAGAAGACAGGACCGAATTCCTGAAAAGAATGCATCAGTCTGTCATTGAGTCAATCGAAATGAAGAAAGGACTGAAGCAGGACAGAAAAATAAGCAAAATAGATTATGCTGAATTCTGGAAGTCCGTTGAAGAAAAAAGAAAGAAGGAGATGGAGACCAAAGAATGGAAACTGAAGCATGCGATAAGAATGATACATCATGTTCCTGGCTATGTCAAGGAAGATTTGACAAGGCTGGTCAATGACGAGGATTATGAATTAAGAGAGGATGTTGTTTCATCAATCAAAAAATATCAAAAGCAGATAGAATCTGAATGGCCTCCGATTTTGAGGAACTTTGTTTTTGCAAAATTAGGAATAAAACCTAGCAAAGAATACAGCGCAGACGAGGATTTTTTGATGCAGCAGCTGAATGAAACATCTAAAAGACTTAAACTGCCTTCAGATATTGTTTACGAGATTAAAAGACTGATTGACGGAGAAAGGACTGCATTCAACTTTTCTTTCAAGAAATGGCTTAAGGAATTGATTTCCGGTTCAATACCAAAGCAGTGGCCAGATGAGATAATCAAATTCCTGATTAAAGCTGAAAAAGAGATTTAGTTATCTTTGTTTGTAATTGTGATAAAAATTTTGCCGGTGTTTTCTGCCGAGTTCGACCCAGCAAAATTATATGACATCCCCGAAATAAACAGATTCCGTCTCATCGATTATCCTTTTTTCGACTATTGCAGGAGTGTCTAAGTTTGATTCTAATCTTGGGATTTTTTCCTGAATTTTATTTTCGATATTTTTAATAAAAGTAGAGTTTGATTCTGTAATATTCTCAGATTTTTCTTTTATTGTTATTTTATCTTTTCCAAGCTCAATCCTGGTGCATGCCGTAAGAAAAACCAGCGTTATCAGCAAAATAAATATTATTCTCATATCTTCTCACCAGTCGTTTTTGTCTTATTTTCCAGAGAGCTGAAAATATTTCTGAAGAAAAACATGGCTTTTGATCCAAGCTCTCTGATGCTTTCAATCTGCAGTCCGCTGTCAATGAATTCTGTTTCATTCAGTTTTAATTTTGATTTTTGAAACTTTTCAAGCAGAACTTTCTGTATTTTTGATTCTTTCCCTTCGCTTTTGTCCGCTTCTATCCTCGCAGTTATCTCTAAAATTCTTTTATCATAAGCAACATTGACAAGTTTCCTTCTTTCCTGGTTTAATGCGTCTTTTTTATCTTTCAATCTGTTATCTTTCAATCTGTCTTTATTGTTCTGCTTCGCCTTGAATAATGCAATCTTTAACTCTCCTGTATTCTCTTTGAACTTTTCTTTAGTCAGGTCCTTGAATTGTCTTGAAAGATCCTTCATTTCTTTTTCTTTCAATTTTAATATATCTAATGTTGCAGTATTAAATGATTCTTCCAGTTTTGATTCAAAGCTGTTTTTAATTGCCGTTAAATCCTGAACATCAGTGCTTTTATTCGAAGAAAAACCTATCGCAGCATTCATCTGAAAAATAAATTCGTTCGCATTCAGGTCAAGGCTTGCTTTTCTTGCTTCTAAGACATTCTCCTGAGAATAGACTAGAGGTATCAACAGAAATAAGACGAGCAGGAATGGCTTCATAAGAATCGATTAGCTTACTTTGTTTATATATTTTGTCAAGTTGTTATTTAAACTATTGGTGCTTTGCCGGAGTGCAACTTTGCTAAGAAAATACAGCTAAACACGAACAAAATAGAAATCCTCTGTCAAATTTTGGTAGTAATAATTACAAACTAAAAAATAACTAACATAACCTTTAAATATACATCCAACTGTGTTTATATCATGAGCTTTGACCCAGTAGAAGATCTTAAACTGGCATTGATTGGAGTATTAAATCACGGCGTTTCTTTATCCAGTCTCAGCTCTAAAAAAGTCCATGATTACAAAGAACAAAGGGCTGATTATTACAGAACTTTAATCAAAAACAACATTTCCAAGCTTAAAGAAGTGACTAAAGATATGGATGAAGAGACAAAACAAAAAATAACCCAGATGGAAATCCTTTATATGAGGGGAGATGCAAAAGCCATTCTTGGGATTGTTGCAGAACTAAGCATTCCAAAAGCTGCCCGTCCGATAAAAGAAATAAATATAAGACTTCCTTTCGAGATAAGGGATGAAGTTCTGTATGATTTGGCTGAGGCAGAACGCTGCTACAATGCAGACGCATTGAGGTCATCAATGATTCTCTGCGGAAGAATTCTTGAAACAGCTTTGCACAGGAAATATTACGATGTTACAGGAAGGGATTTATTGGAGACGAGCCCCGGAATAGGACTTGGAAATATACTTGCCAAACTAAAAGAATCAAACATAGAGATTGATCCTGCCGTTTCACAGCAGATACATTTAATCAATAATGTAAGGATATTTTCAGTTCATAAAAAAAGCACCGCTTTCCAGCCGTCAAAAGAACAGGCTCAGGCAACAATGCTTTTCACAATCGATATACTGAAGAAATTATTCTGATAAGTGGTAACAAAAATAATAAAATGATTGTTTTGTCTCCCCGATATTAGAAAACTTTAAAAGCAAATTCCATATAGTTTTCTAATATATGGAAATCACGAAAGGAATAGAGATAATCGGCTTATCACTGTTTATCAGGAAAAGCAAAACTCTTGTTATCTCTGATGTTCATTTAGGAATTGAAGGAGAAATGCAGTACAAAGGTGTCTTGATTCCAAAGCAGCATTTTAATGAACTGATGAAAAAGTTTGAATATATCTTTTCGAAAGTTAAACCTAAACAAATAATAATTTTGGGAGATTTAAAGCATGAGTTCGGAAGGATTTCAGAGCAGGAATGGCGGGAATTATTGAGATTTTTCGACTATTTAAGCAAAAATTCAAAGAAAATTGTTTTACTGAAAGGCAACCATGATCCATTTTTAGGCCCTATTGCAAGAAAAAGAAATCTGGAGCTTGTTAAAGAACTGCAAATCGAAAATACTTTATTCATTCACGGGGATTATGAGCCAAAACTGAAGAAAAATACTAGATTAATCATTATGGGGCACGAGCATCCTGCTGTCACGTTAAGGGAAAAAACTAAAGTTGAGAAATTCAAATGTTTTTTGAAGGGAAGATATAAGAACAGACTGCTGATTGTCGTTCCTTCCCTGAATCTGTTAGTTGAAGGAAATAATGTTTTAGAAGGAGAATTTATCAGCCCCATTGTTAAAAAAGCAAAGAATTTTGAAATATTTGTTGTCGAAGACAATGAAGTTTATGCTTTTGGAAAATTAAAAAACATCAGTAAGCGCTGACATATCTCCCACCGTTTCTTTTTGTTGCTCCATTTCCTGAAGTCTTTACGGTATGCGATCTTATTCTGTTTTTCATCTTTTTAGGCATCCCAATCTGCTTTCTATATTTTTCCCTGAAGAAATCCTGCATACACATGTATGTCGTCAGACCAAGCCCATCTATCTTTGGCAGTTCATCGGAATTTTCCCTGATGACATCCTCAAGATCCTTTGCGGCAGTCAGGATGTTCCTGATGATCATGTTTATCTGCGGGGTTCTTGCATTTCTGCTGTAAAAGTATCTCGCGAACTCTGCATTCATTTCATGGCATCTACGTCCATTTGGACAGTATGTTGCGATGTAGTCTTCCATGCCGAACTTTGTTGTCATGCCAAAAACTACAAGGAGCTATTTTATAAGCTTTATAACAACCTTTATAAACCACCTCGTTGCTTAAAACTTTCATGGGTACGAGAAAAGCATACAAGCGGTGTTCAAGGTGCCACAGGGGAAGACACAGAAGCCCCAGACCTAAGACATTCAGTTCTGAAGAAAAAGCCAAAGCTTATGCTCAAAAACAGGGAATGAAAAACTTTGAAGTTGTCAGGTTAAAATCAGGATTAAGCAGGAAAGTTAAAATAACTGAGAAATAATCAGTTCATGTATAATTCTATGCAGGAATAAGGCACAAAATTGTCCTGGATGACTATCCCTTCAGGTTTAAATTCAGTGAGCCTTCCCGGAATGGTATATGAAACATTATTGATATTGTCTCTGCAGATTACTTTTATTTTAGAGCCAATAGAAGCATTTTGGATTAATCTCAGGACTTCCTGGGGATTCGGAGACCTAAGTAATGAGTCCAGCGTCTTTTTAGGTAATTTAATCCCCTTCCTAATTTCAGTTATTGTCATAGTCTCTTCTTTCCGTATTTTTCCTGGTAGAATTGCTTTCTAAGCTGTTCTACTTCGCTCTTTAGGTCATTAAGCCTAGTTACTGCTAACCTGTTCATAACCATCACCCCAAATAGGCAGTAGTGTTTAAAGTATTTAAAATATTTGTATATATTTTTCAGAATTATCAGTGTTTTTGAATTTGTTTGATATAAGAAACTTGCTCCTTTGTCAAACATAGCTGCTGGGCATTATCTATCTGTGAATCAATCAATTCGGCCTGCAGTTTGCTCCATTCTTTATCAGAATGAATTGAGACGAATGCTGCCCATTTTTCCACAAAATCCATGCGTGTTTTCATAGTTCTTTTTCAAATATGCGCTTAAAGTATTTAATCTTTTCTTTATCGATATCTTCAAATACTATTTCAAGATGCCTTGCATCCTCAAGATCCTTTTCTGATTTGGCAATGTATCGTTTATAAGCTATTTGGGATTCAATATCGGCAAATAGGATTTCCTTTTCATTGAGTTGTATCCTGATTGGATTGAGCAGCACCTGATTTTGACTTGGTTTTCTGGATAGTTTGATTTCCATGCGCAGCAGCGGAAATCCTTTTCTCCATATATTAATCGGCGTTTTATTGAGCAGATATTCAAAATACAGATCATTTGGATTGTCAATAGTAAATTCAAATCCTTTTTCTACGAACTCATCATACATTTTTGTGAATTGCTCATATGGAAATTCAGAAATAAACATATCAATATCTTCAGTTGCTCTGGCTCTTCCAAAAAAGATGGAGACATATCCGCTGATAATGACATACTTTGTGTATTTCTTTATTATGCCGATGACATCCAAGGCAAACTGGTCAAGTTTAGTTATGCTCTTGTTTATTGTTAGCTTATTGTCTAGTATCTTGAACTTAACCATGATATCTTTTTTTTCTGCATTTATAAGCTTTCTTTCTGTGCAAAACAAGTAAAATGCGGGATGCAGGGTTCGAACCTGCGTAGGAACTAATCCATTACGTCCTTAGCGTAACCCATTTGACCACTCTGGCAATCCCGC
>DUFL01000012.1 GCA_013331965.1 Candidatus Woesearchaeota archaeon
CATTTAAGCGATTCTCAAGAATAAGCATGAAAAGGGCGAATGCCGAGAGTTGAACTCGGTCCGAGAGCTCCACAGGCTCCCATGCTAACCGTTACACTACAACCGCCATATTCTAAAGAGGTAAGAAATTGATTTATAAGGTTTTGCCATGATACTATTGCCGACCAAGTACCGCACCCATGCTAAATTCTTTTCGTATTAATTAATAATTAAAAGCTATTGTCGTTTTTAAAAGATTGTGCTAACTTAATTCAGAATTACAATGTTTGTGCAGTCTTTCTTGTCTGCATTCTATCTATTATTTTATTCACAAGATAAGGCGCAATAAAGGCTACGACATAAACAATGGCGATGACAAAAGCGTTCTGTGTCAGCTGCCCCCCAAGCAAAACCTTATCCAAAACAGATGTGACGTTTATCACAATAAAAATGTTAATTACAGCCAAAGCTGGAATGAATACTCCTGCAATGACATGGTGCTTTGGATCGACATTTTCAATATCGGTTAATAACAGATTAAAGAAGAACCCAAATGTTAAAGCCAATAATCCTATAATAAAATATAATGTTAATGCATCCTTGACTGTCAATAGAAACGGTATCAAAACGACAGAAACAACCATATTTGCAACGATAGATATGATTAAAGTCAGCCAATAGACGACTGGATTCATCTGTTTTTGGAAGTAAATCTTTCCGGGGTCGTCTTTGCCATGCAGGATGTTGGCAGCTTTCATAATTTCATCTCTGCTCCACCCTTTTTCTGCAAGTCTGTCTTCGATTGGAACTGGCATATTGATTGTAGCGTAAAGTGTGTATAAAAACCTTGCGATAAATCGCTTTATTCTGCAGTGAGTTCCCCGGCCGGATTTTATTCGTAATAATGACGAACTAAAAACGTTTTTGCCGCCGGCTCGACCCTTGCTTGTCTGGCAAACTGCCGTTTCCCCGTAAGGGACATCCCCCTCCGGCAAAATCTTCATTCTATTTATTGGGTCTCACGTAATGGCGGCAAAAATAATCATTAATCACTCTTTCGGCTTAGAATAATTAATAGCAAAATCAACAAAAGCCTTGGTCTTGTCATAATAGTCATGTATTGAATCAATGTTCAGTTCAACAATCCTGTTGTTTTCAAGAATTGCTGACATTGTAACATGTCTTCTAAATTCCTGCCTTCTTGTGAAATTTGCCTGGTCAATCTTCCTCATCAGCAGATAAAAATCTATATAATCATTAAATTCTGCGCTGTTTTGGAAGTAGCGTTTCAATACTTCAATCTTCTTCGCCCTGGCGGCAGGCGATTCATCAATCTTCTTCGTTTCTTTCAGATACCAGACAAGATATTCAAATGTAAAATCAAAGCAGGATATCAGCCTTTCGAGAATATTTTTTATCACATCGACAGTTCTTGTGTATTTCAATGAAACATAGATCATATGGTCTGCGCGCTTTAATTCCCCCACTGCTTCCTCTAAAAATTCATTCATTTGACACCACACTGCTGATCTTTTCATTAAATTCTGCTGCCTTTTCTATAAATGACTTGACATCTTGCTCAGAAATGATCTTTATGTCCTTGAACTGGCTGTCGCAAAGAACAAATTTTCTGTCTCTTGAGAACTCCACTGCTGATTTTTTATGATGTTTGCTTAAGTTGTTTATTATTTCTATCGTATTAAGATAATCTTCAAATCTGTATTTTTTAACAAGGTTTTGCTTAAAGCTGTTTATCTTTGATTCAGTTGTTTCATGAAAAGGAGGAATGGTTTTTTTGTTTCTTTCTGAAACGAGAAGCATTGAAACAGAAGACATAAAGGAATTAAAAATGTGGTCGGAAATTGATAATAAAGTTTTGGGCTCCTTAATCAACGGATAGGTTGTATTAAGAAGATATTTTGCCATTTGAATTGATTTTAGAGCACTCCGCCTAGACTGAACAATCTTATCCATAGAAGAATTGGTAAGGGTCGGGTATATTTAAAGATTATGTGGTTAGAAGGCTTAAAACGGCTGTTTACGGCTTTTTCAGCAGATGTATTGCCTTTGCAATATCCCCGAAAGAATCGTCTAAAGCTGCCCGTGCGAATTCTTTTGAAACACCTGCCTGTGAGGCGACCAATTCAATATCTTCTTCAGTGACCTGTGTTATTGCTTTTGTCTCTTCGCCTACAACCTGATATGTTGTCTGCCCCATCATGTTTACTTTTGTCACTTTCGGATTCTTGATTAAAATATCCCCTTCGCTCGTTCTTATTATGACTTCAGTAGAATCTATCTCTTCCTGATGAATCCCCATCTTTTTCATCATGTGGCCAAGCTGTTTTGGATTTACTCCGGGAAACATTTTTTACACTCCAAAAATTGAATTTCCGTAGATATGAAGAATTATCTCAAAAATGACAACCAAAGCAATTAAAATAATAACAACTTCAGGTTTTAATGCTATCTTTGATTTGAATTCATCAAAATACCTTGTGATTCCTGCCCCTGAGCTTGGTAATGTTATTTTGTCGTTTGCCATGATTAAAAGTGGTCGGATGCAAATAAGCCACCTTTTGTAGGAACCTTAAATGTTGCATTGTGCAACGATGCTCCTTTTTAGCATTTAACTAAGCGTCGCGGGATGGTACGTTTTTTGCAAAACGTATCTCACTGGACTTGCACCAACCAGGACTCGCCGTTTCATCCGTATTCTTGTAAACGTCAGGTGTTTTACACCATCACACTTAAACAAGCCGGTATCGTTTCTGTGCGGTTGCCGCAGATTTCTCCGCATGCTTTAACAGCACTGGCACTTTCTAGGGTGGGCGGACTTTCCTCGTTTCCGAAGCTAAATATGCATCCTACCGAATATTAAGAATTGGGAGTGGTTTATAAAACTTGTTGATAGAATCGAAAGATTTAAATATTCTCACTTATCTTCACATAAATACACAGGAGGTATAAACATGGTGAATGTAACATTATCCATACCATCTGAACTAAAACACAAGATGGATAGTTTTGAAGAAATAAATTGGAGTGCAGTAGCCAGAGAAGCATTTGATGAGAAGGTCAATGACCTTGAATTCATTAAAAAATTCAAAGCAAAAAGCACCATTACGGAAGCTGATGCAATAAAGTTCGGAAGAGAGCTCAATGCAAATCTTGCAAAAAGAAGGATAGCGTAATGGATTTAGTAATAGATGCAAACATTCTGTTTGCCGCTTTAATTAAGAAAGGGAAAACAGAAGAACTGCTGTTTAAGGATAATCTGCACATTTTTGCTCCGGAATTCATATTTGAGGAATTCGAAAAATATTCCAGTTTGATTCTTGAAAAAACTGAACGATCTAAAGAAGAATTTGAAAAATTAATTGAGATTCTTAGAAAAAGAATAAAGATTATTTCAAGTGAGGAGACTGAAGAATATCTTATTGAAGCTATAAAAATATGTCCAGATAAGAAAGATACTGATTATTTTGCCTTGGCTTTAAAAATGAACTGCGCTATATGGAGCAATGATAACACTATAAAGGCAAAACAGAATAGAATTGATATATATTCAACTGAAGACTTGATGAAGCTAATTTAGATTAGAATTTTTGCCGGCAATACCATTATGTATCTCGCCGATATTTATTTGAGAAGGATAATTAATCTTTCCTTTTCATTTAAAAAGAACTATTTTTTCCCGAAAACAGCAATCTCGAGCTCTTCCTGACCATTCTGAAATTTAATCTCTTTAACAAGTTTGACATTCTTTGCCAGTTTTTTCAAATAACTTAAATTCTTCCCCAAAACAACAACCTTCCCTTTTTTATTCAATAATTCTTTAACCTGGAAAAAGAAATCATCATAAACTTTCTTTATTTGCTGTTCAGCCATATTTGCGCTGGGACACGGAATATTCGTTACAATCTCGTCAACACAGCCTTTCTTCCTGAATTTGAAGTCAATCCATTCTATATCCTGCCTTGTAAATTCAATTGATTTCTCAACCGAAGCAATTTTGGCATTTTTCTGAGCACACTTAACATCACTCATTGCCGGACTGCTGAGAACAATCCTTGATTTAGTCTTTTTAATATCTTTATCGATTTTATCAAAATTAAATTTCAAAAACTTACTAAACGCAAAGTTCTTTTTAGAGAAATAATTAGGGCTTCTTTTTGTTAAATACAATGCCGCTTCAATTCCAGTTTCGCCAGAAAGACAAAATGGATCCAATAATGTTTCACCTTCTTTTAATTCGGCAATTGTCAATAAAATATAATTAATATTTGCATGATAAGATTTTGGATTCGCAAAAACTCGGTAATCTCTCTTGCTTAGATTAAATCCCGCATAATCAATTCCAATATAAGCATTATTATTGAAAGCATAAACATAAACAATATAATCTGGACTATCCATAGAAACTTTAATCTTTCCTTTGAATTGCTCGTAAATAATCTCGCCTAAAACAGGCTCAACTTCCTGTGAACTTAAATCAACATCTCCCTGTTTTGCGAACTTAACACGAAATGTCTTATTCTTGGGAATAATTGAAGTAAAATTTACTTTAATTTTGTTAATATCATCAATTTTATTAAGTTTAATTTTCTCCAATAATGAACAAACTTTGATTAAAGATTGCGTTTTATAACAAAGGTATGCAAGTTTTTGTTCGTCACAATCAAACAAAACAACAGAATCTTCTGTTTTGGTCTTTACTTTAATTAGTTCTTCAATCTCATCAGAAGAATACTTTTCTAATCCTGAATTAGTTACCGCAAACGCCTTCATGAAGTAATTAAGAACAACTCATTTTAAAAAGATTTAGGTCTGCATCTGGATTTATAACTCTCAACACAGTCGGCTTTTATAATCTCCAGCGAACCTGAAACATCGGGGAATACTTTATATACCGCTTCAAAAGGTTTAATAGATGCTCTTTGATTACAACCGCAGTAGCAAGAAACTCTTGCTGAAGTAACGCTATCTTTTGTTTCTGGCAGTTCTTCTGTTTCGAGAATTTGATTTACTCTGACTCCGATTTCAGAATGTCTTTTTCCTATTATTACCCGTTCAGTCATAGAACTTCACGTAAGGAACTATTATTTAAGGCTTATGTTCATAGATTAGTCCAGTCGCAGCACCCCGGCAAAATTATCTTCGTAATAATTACAAACTGATTAAAAGTCACTGCAATTCAACTTTTTATTCCACATAACTTACTGGAAAACTATTCACCCGCTATTTTCGTTGCAGAAACAACTTCATCTCCTTGCTCAAGTTTCATCATTCTGACTCCCTGCGTATTTCTGCCTATGATGTTGATTCCCTGCACAGGAGTTCTTATTGTAATTCCATTCTTGGAAATAATCATCAGTTCGTCATTATTATCGACACAAAGTGAAGTAACAACGTGTCCGTTCCTGTTAGAACACTGAATATTAATAACTCCAACACCGCCTCTTCCAATCAACCTGTANNCCTTTTGACGTTCTTCCTATAGAACGCGCATCCTCTTCGTGGAATCTTGCGGCATTTCCATTTTTAGTTACAAGCATCAGCTCTTTATTCCCGTCTGTTAATTTAGCGCCGATTAACTCATCGCTATCTTCTAAAATAATTCCTTTAATGCCTCCCTGCCTTGGTCTTGAATATTCCATCAGATTTGTTTTCTTCACTGTTCCCTGTTTAGTCGCCAAAACCAAATAATGCTGCTCATCGAATTTATCAACCGGAATGAAAGCAGAAACATGCTCATTTTCCTTCAAATTCAATAAATTAACTATCGCTTTTCCTTTAGCTTGTCTTGAACCTTCAGGAATTTCATAAACTTTAAGCCAATGCACAGTTCCTAAATTTGTGAAAAACAATATCTGAGAGTGAGTATTTGCAGTAAACAAATCTTCGATATAATCCTCCTCTCTTGTTTCTGCTGCGATTATTCCTTTTCCCCCTCTTTTCTGCGCCTTATAGGTATCAATAGGTATTCTTTTTACATAACCTGCATGAGAGATAGTGACAACGACATCCTGCTTTTCAATCAAATCCTCCTCAACAACATCATCGGCATCTCCTTCAACAATCTGCGTCCTTCTTTTATCACCGTATTTTTCCTTGACTTCAGCAAGATCTTTCTTAATTAATTGCATCACCTTAGGCTCTGATTCAAGGATAGATTTCAATTCTACTGCATAATTTTTCAGCTGCCTTTCCTCTTCCCTTATCTTTTCCTGCTCCAATGAAGACAATTTCTGCAGCTTCATATCGAGAATTTCTTTTGCCTGTATTTCAGAAAGTCTATAATCTGAGATTAACATACTGGCTGCTTCCTGCGTTCCTTTTGACTTTTTGATTTTCTGGACAACTTCATCTATATTGTTCAATGCAATAATCAATCCTATCAGAATATGAAGCCTTTCTTCTGTTTTTTTAAGCTCAAAGCGTGTCCTTCTTGTTATGACATCCTTTCTGTGCAGGATATAATTAACCAAAAGATCTTTTAAGTTCAGAACTTTAGGCTCTCCCTTGACAATTGCTAAATTGATGATCCCAAACGAACTTTCCAGTGCAGAATGCTTGTACAATTGGTTTAAAACAACTTCAGGATTGGCGTCTTTCTTGATTTCTATGACAATTCTCATTCCGTCTCTGTCACTTTCATCCCTTAGATCAGAAATTCCAACAATTACTTTGTTTCTTACCGAATCTGCGATATGTTCAATTAAAGCTGATTTGTTAACTTGGTACGGAATCTCGGATATGATTATTCTCTGCCTTCCGCCGTGGACTTCAACTTCTGCTTTGGCCCTTACAACGACAGAACCTCTTCCTGTTCCATAGGCATCTCTTATTCCTGATTTTCCAATTATTGTTCCGCCGGTTGGGAAATCAGGGCCATAAACATATTGTATTAAGTCAAATGTTGAAAGATTTGAGTTATCAATCAAAGCAATTCCTGCATCACAAACTTCAGAAATATTATGCGGCGGCATGTTTGTGGCCATCCCGACTGCAATTCCTGAAGAGCCATTGATTAATAAATTTGGAATTCTTGAAGGGAGAACAACCGGCTCTTTCAATGAACCGTCAAAATTAGGAATCATGTCAACGGTTTCTTTGTCAATGTCTTGCAGCATTTCTTCTGCAAGAACATTCATTTTTGCCTCGGTATATCTGTATGCAGCAGCTGAATCTCCGTCAATTGAATTGTGAACGAATACTCCTGCAGCTAAAGCGAAGTTGTGGGTATTGTCGATTGTTACATCATAAACGTCTTCTCTTTGCGAAAGAATTTCTGTTCCCACTATTTTATGATTCCAGATTTTTGCTTGTTCAAGTATATCTGAGAAATTATTAAAATAATCTAAAGCTTTTCCAATTTTTGGAACACCATTATTGATTCTTTCTCTTTCATATACTTCTGGAGTTACTTCAGAATATTTTGCATTTAATGAACTGACATAACTTAATATTTTTTTCCTTAATACTTTGTTCTTGTACGATGGATCTTGCCATTTTTTATGCAAAGCAACCTTTGCTTTTTCTGCCAATTGTTTCATAAATTCTGGATTTTCGCTGAGTCTTTGTCTGTTCCTAGCTTTTACTCCCTCAACAAATCTTTTTCGGAATTCAATGTCTTGCCACTGCTTAATTGCCTTTTCACGATGAAGTTCTTTTACTTCCTTGCTTTCCCACAACTTCTTGGCCATCTTACTAAAGTGATCTTCGGGGAATTTCATTCTGTACTCTTCATTCTCCCAAAGTTCTCTTGCCTGCTGACTCATATCTTTTCTATACTGCTCATCGTGCCATAGATTTTTCATTGATTTAGATATGAGTTCCCTATGTCCTGGTTTTGCCCATATGCTTTTAGATTCCTCAGAAGTGAACTTCCTAAGAGAAGGATCTCTTTTCTGCCATCGTCCTTTCATTTCTTTAGATTTTAATTCGCTCATTAATTTCTGATATTCTTCATTATTCCATAATTGCTTTAATCTTCTCCTATTTTCTTCCCTTATCTCTGGATGATTCTTTAGGAATTCAGAAGTTGCTCTCTTAAGCATTCTTGTCATATTCTCTTTATATTCTGGATTTTGCCAATTTATCTTATTTCTTTCAGAAAGTAGTTTTCTTGCCTTTTGCTTGTTTTCTTCATTAGACCAAAATTTCTCTCTTCCTTCACTTAATTTTCTACGGTATTCTGGATTCTTATGCAATTCAGATGCATGTTTTGCATGCAACCTCCAATGGTCTGGCCACAGCATCCTCTTTATGTTATCTGGATTGTTGTTTAATTTATTGAAATCTATGTGATGCCGTATTTTCCCTGAATTTCTTGAATAAATGTTGCCTCTTATATTCCATTCATCTGCGAGAATATGAGCGCCGACCCATTTATTTGACTTTGGCTGGAGAATCACATGGTAGCCAATTAATTCCGGCTTTATGCTGTCTTCTTTTGTAGATTCTCTTGTGTAAAGAGGCATTAATGACTCTTCAGGTTTCAAATGTTGTGCTTCTTTGTAAGTTCCATTTCTCAACATGAATCGATGGTCTAATGTGCATTTTATTTCTTCACCATTATCAAGAATAATTTTAATTATCTTCTGCTGTTTTTTTGTTAGTCTTGGATTTTTAATTTCGGCTATTTCTACAAGACCTTCAGAATTTACTGCATAAGTGTAATTTTTCTTGCCTTGCTTATGTTCTTCTACTAATTCCTTGAAGGATAAATCTCTGCCATCAGTAAGTTTTACTTTTGTATCTGCTGTGAAACAACCGAAATTTCCTTGTCCATGCACTAAAGGGTAACGTAAACTCCAAGGCTGAGCCATTCTAACCATAGAATCGTAAACTGCAATGTCTCCATGAGGATGATAGGCCGCAAGACAACTGCCCACTACAGAAGCTGATTTTTTGAACTTAGCACTGTGTTTTAGGCCAAGTTCATCCATAACATATAGAATCCTTCTATGAACAGGTTTTAGGCCATCTCTTACGTCTGGAAGGGCTCTTCCGACTATTACTGACATGGCGTAATTCATGTAAGATTGCACCATTTCGTCTTCTATTTCACGAAGTACAACCTTTTGCTCTGCTTGCTGTTCCTGTTCCATTTTAAGCCCTAATTCAACCACAAAATAATGTTTATTTTGAAGCTTAATTTCTTTATAAAAGTATGCTTTGTATAAGGGCTTTACAGAGGCTATAGAGGTGTTCTAC
>DUFL01000055.1 GCA_013331965.1 Candidatus Woesearchaeota archaeon
TTCTTTTTGTTTATGCCAAATCTCTGCATCGCTGTTGTTGTGTGGCCTCCGGCAATAACTGAGAATGTCTTGGACTGCTCAACCGCTTTCAGAATATTAAATGTCCCTTTCTCAAATCCTTTCATTTGTGAATAACCCGGAGTTCCTTTCATAAAGATTGACTTCGCTTTTTTAATTATATCGCAGTATTGTTTTATTGTTTCAGAACCAATGTCTAAGACTCTGTATTTGGAAGGCATATCATTCAGGCTTATCTCTTTTCTTTTTCCGTTCATATTTAGCGCCAAATCAACCGGCGTCTTGATATGTTTTGACTCTTTTTTAATAAAATTATTAATTTGTTTTTTTCTTTCATTTTCTGCTCCTAAATCAACACCTTTCGCCAGCAAACAAACTAACGCAGGAACTCCTGCAGACAAAATGTTCTTTTTATTGAACAATAACGCAACATCTTCCACTTTATCCCCGCCTAAGATGAAGACTGCATTTTTTGTATCTAACCTGTCCAGATTTTTTAATTCCATCTCCATAGTCCTTCCAATGCAGGACTTCAGAACTTTCGGAAACTCTGTTATTGAAGTTTGTTTTCTGTGTGACACAGAGAAAGCATCATTGACATAATAATCAAACAAAGGGGCCAGTATTTTCACCAGTTTATTGTCTTTTTTAGGCTCTAATTCTTCTTTTAAGAATCTTAAATTTTCCAGCAATAAAACTTCCCCGTCTTTTAATGATTTAATTGCAGTTACGGCTTTGCTTCCTGTGATCTCATCAATNNTTAATTCTTTAATTGTTTTTACTGAGGCTGAATACCTATCGGAAAATGAAACTTTTCCGTTTCTTACCTCGCTGTTTATGTCAATCCTGACTAAAACACGCTTTCCTCTGAAATTGAAAGAGTCTAACGTCTTATACATAGTACAGCTTAGGAATAATGGGTTTTTAAGGTTTAGGGTAGCAATCTTAATAAACTCCAATTAAGTAATACTATTTTTATGGATGTTATGCCTTGTTAAGCGAGAACTACGGAGAATAACTACAATATTAACATCCTTTGGAGTAAAAATGTTAAAATGAAAAAGATAATTTTATTATTAATTCTGGCTGTTTTTATCACTGGTTGTAATAAGGAAATAGAAAATACTGCAAAAAAATTATTGCCATCCGCAATTTCCAAAGAAGAAAAAATAGAAGTTACGTCTCCAACTGCCCAAAATGAAATAATTAATGAATCCGAGGAAAAGCCAATAGGGATTATAGAGCAGGAACCAATTATAGAAAAAACAAACTGGCCAACTTTTCACGGCAATACAGCACGCACAGGCTATTCACACTCTAAATCCCCTTCAACTCCCAATAGTTTATGGAAATATACAGTAAGTGGCTTTACGGGGAAAGAAATCGATAGTCTTGATGCAAACTGGCCGATAATTGATGATAACAAAGTTTTTTTAGCGATATCGAAAATTTTTGCAATAGAACTTAAAACAGGAAAAGATCTGTGGAGCTTTGGAGAAAAAACAAACTTTTATGCCAGAGGTCTTGTTGTGGGCAATGAAAAATTATTTGCCACCGTGAATGATAATGATAATCTTAAAAGCATCTCCGCAGGATTCGTTTATGCTTTAGACAA
Source organism: Candidatus Woesearchaeota archaeon (assembly GCA_013331965.1). Lineage (GTDB taxonomy): Archaea > Nanobdellota > Nanobdellia > Woesearchaeales > UBA10107 > UBA10107 > UBA10107 sp10107u. The sequence goes on from DUFL01000055.1 coordinate 1,634, forward strand.
AAATACTGGAAAATTTTTATGGAAATACCAAACCGAAAAAGGCATATCTCATTCATTGCCTCTATTTGCTGGCAGTAAAGTTTTTGTGGGCGATGATTCCGGAAAAATATATGCTTTAGACTCTGCTACAGGCAGCTTAATTTGGAAAAAACAATTAGATGCAGAGGTTATCCACTCATCGCCCTCTTTTGACAATAATGCAATATTTGTTGGAACAGAAGGCTCACAGAAATCTAACTCTTTACCAAGTTATTTATATGCTTTAAACGCATCAGACGGCTCTGAACTGTGGAAATTTAAAATTGATTATCTTACTGGAAAATTAAATTTAGTCCACTCCACACCGGCTATTTTAGACAGCGTAGTTTATTTTGGAGCAGAAAACGGCTATTTTTATGCTTTATCAAGTAAAGATGGAAATTTAATTTGGAAAGAAATAATAGCCTCTGGTTCTGAAGAGCTTGTTGGTGTCTCTTCTGCCGCCGCATTAGGGTATGGAAAGATTTTCATCGGCACTTATGAAGGAAATTTTTTTGCTTTGAATCAGAAGGACGGCAAAGTGGTATGGGAATATAATTTTGGGAAATCTAATGCTGATTCCTCTCCTGTCCTAGCTGATAATAAAGTTTATTTTGGGGTTGGTGAGGGAGGAGACGGATACTTTTACAGTTTTAATGCTAACAATGGAGAAGTTATTTGGAAAGAGAAACTAGGAGGATCATCCGGGGCTTTAGCCGAAGGAATTTTAATTGTTCAGAATAAACTAGCTGAAGAAGAATTAAAACCGGAAACGCCGGTAATAATAGCCTTTTCAGACAAAGGAAGCGTGACAAAATGAAAATATTTGGAAAGGAACTCAGAGAGTATATTTGGCCGATTAGATACTATATTATCGGTGCTATTTTAGCGGTTATATCACAATACTATGTGGCAGTTCCTTTAAATAATCGATTTTCTTTCATTCTTAATTTAACGCAGGCTTTATGGACGGTAATGGTGGCTTTATCAGTAATTAAGCTTACTTTATATTACGATTTTACTTTTAAGAATGTTCTGTTTTTAGGAGTATTGTACTCTTTTATCATTCATGGACTTAAAGCGTTTGTATTCAGGGTGTTTTTATTTCCTTATCATGGATTTTCGGCTGGGCAAGTGCACTGGTATTTATTAAATAGATTTCTTTATGGCAGTTTTTTAGTGATGATTATTATAATCATCCTGGGATTTATGTTTATCAAGTTAAAAAATAATCCAGAAGTTATAAAATCTTTTAGGTGGCTTAATATATGAAAAAAATCTTGTTTGGAATAATATTTTTCTTGATGTTTTCAGCTGTTTTTGCCAATTCTCCGCCAAAATTAATGGAAGGACATGCAGAACCGCCTGTTGCTACGCCTGACACCCTTATTGTTTATCAAGTTAAGTACACCGATGGAGATGGTGATGCTCCAGAATATGTAAGAGTTATTTTTACGGGGATTACAGCAAAAGATATGAGGAAAATAAGCGGAGATTATAAAACAGGAGCAGTATATGAATTCAGCTGGAAACAAAATGATAGTTTCGACTATCGCTTTGAAGCAAATGATGGAAAAGAGACTGCTAAACTACCTTGGTATGGCGGCACTTTGGCTCCTGTTAATGTCGTTTCTGAAAAATTAGAAAGCAACAGAATTTATTTCTTCTTCAGAAAAAGTGATGAGCCGCTTTGGAGTTATGATCTTGAAGAAAACCAAGTGCAAAATGTTGTAATTTCTGATAATGGGAACTACATTGCTGTAAAAACAAATAATTATATTTACTTTTTTTCTAAAGAGGGTAATCAGCCTTTATGGAAATATCAGTGCGAAGATGAAGCAGAAGACCCCTCCGGGGGAAGTGGTTGGGTTGATATATCCGCTGACGGAGAATATGTTGCAGGCGGTTGCCGTGAATCTGTAAATTTCTTTTCAAAAAGCGGAAAATTAGAATGGACATACAAAGGAGATATTGGCATCTATGCTGTTTCTATCTCCGCTGACGGAGAATATGTTGCTGCGGGAACATCATTTAGTGACGAGCTTATCTTCTTTTCCAAGAAGAGCGATAAACCAATTTGGAAATACCAGGCAACATCAGATGTCCACGGATTGTCTGTTTCTTCTGATGGCAGTTTAGTTGCTGCCGGGTCTCATTCTCCAGAAGAAATTGCCTATCTTTTTTCAAAGGAAAGTAATGTTGCATTGACAAAATATAAGACCAGTCCGGATGCTCCTGTTTGGACGGCAGCGATGTCGAGGGACGGAAAATATACTGTCTATGGGCTGGATAGCGCAGATACATACACTTCAATTTTTCTTTTCTTAAATAATAAAAATACTCCTTTAAAAACATGGAAAACTGATTGGTGGGTTCGCTCTGTAGATATTTCTTCTAACGGCAAATATCTTGTCGCCGGAAGCGGAGACCATAACGTATATTTAATCGATAGGGATAAAGATGAACCATTATGGAAGTTCAAAGCTGACGAAAGGATCGGTTCTGTTTCAATCTCGCAGGACGGGAATTATATCGCTGCAGGAAGCAAGGATAAAAATATCTATCTTCTCTCCAAAGAAAGCAAAATTCCGTTATGGAACTATAAAACTGATTCTTGGGTTGATAGTGTCGCAATCTCGGCTAATGGAACTTACATTGTAGCTGGAACAGGTGCTGCCAACTATATGTCTGAAGGACATCACCCAATTTATAATCCGGAAAAACGTTTAGAGAAAAAGATCGGAGCGGGGAATGAAAAAGATGAAGAAAATTCTGAAAGAAAAGCAGTTTGCGGGGATAAGGTTTGCGAAGGTACAGAAACCTATGGAAGTTGTCCTAAGGATTGCTGCGGTGAAAGTTGTGATTTTGCAGAGAATGTTTCTGAAAGAAAGGATATCATTAAAAAGGGGGATACTAACCAAATAAAAAAAGAAGGGTTATTCGGGAAGATAATTAGCTTTTTTAGGAGTCTGTTTGGAAAATGAAAAAGATAATATTGATTCTGATGCTATTGATTTTTATTACAGGATGCGCTGAAGCGGAAATAAAAAAAACAATACCTGAGCAAACGCCCGTTAATATAGATAAAGATACTATAAATAAAGAAACCGAGAAGGAACAGGTTAAAACAGAAGCACCAAAAATTGCTGCCTGGAAAGCAGGCGGCGCGGCAATACCTGGAAAATATGCTGATGCTGACATTGTTGATATTGGAAACGGAAAATATAGATTGTATTACTCTGCTGAACCGGAAATTTCAGATTTTAAAGGACAGGTATATTCGGCAGTTTCTTCAGATGGTATAAACTGGAATCAAGAAAGTGGAGAAAGAATGGAATGGGCAACTTTTCCGTCAATAATAAAGCTTCCTGACGGAAGATACAGGATGTATTTCCAAAATCAGGGAGCAATCAAAAGCGCAGTTTCTTCAGACGGTCTTTCCTGGAATCAGGAGCCTGGAACAAGGATGGATAAGTCAAATAATGCCGGATTAAACCTGGAAAATGCCGCTGCACCGACAGTAATAAAGTCAGGAGATAACTACATCATGGTTTATAGAGGGACAATAAATGAAAAATATCCTGCGCAGGTGCCGAACAGCAATATTCAGATGTTTTTATGGGCAGTTTCAAAAGACGGATTAAATTTTGATAAGAAAGGAATTGCTTTAGACAGCAGGAATGAAATGTTTTACGGTCTGCTTGACGGACCTGAATTCACAGAGTGGGATGATGAAGCAATACGATTGTATTTCTGGTCTTATAGAGGAGTTTATCACGTTACTTTCACTGATGAAAAATTCTCAACGCCTGAATTTGACTACACTACAGATAATAATCCAAGAAATTTATTCCCGGAGAATCCTCCTGGCGACCCTACTTTGGCAAAAATCAACGGAAAGTGGATGATGTATTACGGACAGCATACAAAAGGAATATATTATGCCGTATTAGAATGAACAAATCAGGATTAAGAAATGTGATTAAGGAAATCAAACAGAATTTCTAAATAAATCTCCCCATCATCTTAACAACATCAACAACCCTTTGAGAATATCCATATTCATTGTCATACCAGGCGAGGATTTTGACCATATCGCCTTCTTTCTGAGTTAATTTTGAGTCAAACACAGCTGAAAACGGATTTGCGATTATATCGCTTGAAACCAGTTCATCTGTTGAATATTCGACGATTCCTTTGTATGTCGTCTCAGATGCTTTCCTGAACACAGCATTGACTTGCTCTACTGTGAAATTTGTATTTAATTCAGCGACTAAATCGAGCAAAGAGCCGCATATGACGGGAGCTCTTATTGCCAATCCTGTTATTTTGTCTTTTAATTCAGGAATGACCTCAGTTACTGCAAATGCTGCTCCTGTTGATGTAGGGATTAAGTTTAAAGCAGCAGCACGCCCTCTTCTGAATTTTTTATGATCAGAATCCTGTATAACCTGGTCATTGGTGTAAGCATGGACAGTCGTCATCAGTGCTCTTTTTATTCCAAAATTGTCATTCAAAATTTTAGCAATCGGAGCCAGACAGTTTGTTGTGCATGATGAGACAGAAACGATGTGATTAACTGCTTTCAAAGATTTTTCATTAACTCCGGGAACTATCATGGGAATGTCTTTTGACGGAGTTGTTAAAACAACTTTTTTTGCTCCTGCCTTAAGATGCTGCGCACAGCCTGCCTTATCCTTGAAAATTCCTGTGCTTTCAATCACGATATCCACACCTAGTCTTTTCCAGGGGAGTTTTTTCGGGTCTCTTTCGCTCAGAAGAAGAACTCTTTTTCCGTTAACAATTAAATTATCCTTTTCCACAAAGACACTCCCGGGAAATCTTCCGTAAATTGTGTCAAATTTCAGCAGGTAAGCGGCAGTTTCAGCGCCATGAGGGTCATTTACTGCTGTTACATTAATTCCATGCTCATTAAGAATCCTGAAAACAGTCCTTCCGATACGCCCAAAGCCGTTGATAGCTATGTTCATACAAGCTGTTTTATGAACTGGTGTTTAAAAGGATTATGGTTAATATTCAAAGAAATTAATCTCGCATGAGCTCATCTTTCTGTAAAACTCCATGTCTTCCCTGTGCTTTCTTGGCTCGAAAATAACCTGATTGAGACCTTCCCAAAGCAAAAACCATCCTGCGGGCTCCAATAAGACGACAAGAAAGTTCATCACAAAAGATTTGTCGGGAAATCTGAATAAGATGAATGTCGCTAAAAACATAAGGACAATGCCTATTCCTGCAAACCTTGCTCCAAACCGTCTTATATTCAGAGTTTCCTGCTTCTCAGAATGATAATGTTTCTTGAAATGGTCTTTGAGTCTTTTTTTGATAATATTTTCTTCGCTTGGTTTTCTAACAGATTTTGGAATTAAGAAATTCAGTTCAATGCCTGAAACCTTGTCCCTGCTTGCTTTTTTTGCTTCAATCAAAAAATCATCTGATAATGCTCTTTGTGAAAATGGGCGAGGATCAAAATCAGAAAAAATATCATCATAATTATCTAATGATAGGCTGATTTCAGACTTCTTAAGAAGAGCAGTCTGTTCTAATGTTGTCTGTACCTCTTTTGCCATATACTGAAAATTGCATCATGGGTTTATAATATTTAGTGATTACTTTATAAATGCCACAAAGCTTATATACCTTATTTCTTATTAAGTGTTTATGAAAACACTGACGGCAGTTATCATTAAGGAAGATAGAATATATGTAGCAACTTGTCCGGAAGTAGGCACTGCCAGCCAAGGAAAGACAGTAGAAGAAGCATTAGCTAATCTTAAAGAAGCCACAGAGTTATACCTTGAGGAGTTTCCTCTGAAAAAGGGAATGCACCCATTGATGACAACCTTCGAGGTGGCAGAAGGTGCTAGAGCTTAAAAGAATTTCTGGAAAAGATTGCATCAAAATTCTATGCAACAAATTCGGTTTTCAAATAGCAAGGCAAAGAGGCAGTCATGTTGTTCTCAAGAAAGAAAGTTCAAATGGAAAGATTGGTACAGTTGTACCTGCACATGAAGAACTAAAGATGCCCACTTTGCGAAGTATATTAAAACTGGCACAAGTTTCAGAAGAGGAATTTTCAAAATATCAATAGTGGGCTGTAATCTTTATTATTTTAATCCAAATAAATTATTAAAGTTCATATCTCTTTATAACTTCATAAATAGGCCCGGAAGGAACTAATACAGAGCGTATTAATGAAAATGATTTAATCTGCCCTTTAATGTTCATCTTTATCTTTTTTAACGCGTCAAACAAAGGCTGCTTATCCTTGATATTTTTCACTCTTGCAATTGTTATGTGGCTCATAAATCTTTCTTCTTTCGGAAAGAAATCTATCAATTTGTCATCTATCTGTTTCTGAAGCTCAAATACTTCATTCCCGTTCAATTTTACCCAGATTATCCTTATGAATTCCTCAGAAAATATTCCCAATTCATCTATATCTGCTTCAAAGGAATTTAATTTGATGCCTTTCAGCCTGTCTTTTACTTTCGTCACAGTGTCATTCTGAATGCTGCCTAAAAATTTTAAAGTTAAATGTATATTATTTTCTTCCGTGAATTTACCAATAAATAAGTTTTGTTTTCTCAGTTCTTCCTGGATTTTTTTCAGCTCAGAAATCATCTCTTTAGGCAGATCTAACGCTATAAAACATCTTTGTTTCTCCGGCATAGAAACATCAGTCACATCAGTACTATAAAAACATTATCATGGATCTTTTAAATAAGTCATAGTTATTTGTAATCAAGCATCCCACAGGCAGCACTGATGTCAGCCCCCCTTGAATATCTCACAAATGACTTATATCCTGCTTTGATTGCTGCATTCTTGAATTTGAATATCGTATCCCTGTCTGTCCTTTTAAAATTGCCAACATCATTGAACTCAATGAAATTAAATGACGTTTTCTTCGGCCAGTTAAGGCTGAATAACTTCCTGATATCTTTGCCAGAATCATTCACTCCGTTCATAAGCGCATATTCAACCATGAACTCCTTCCTTGGATGCTTTCTGTGATATTTATTCGCAAAATCAACAATGCTTTTCACTGAAATTGTAGAGGGAATCAAGCTCTTCCTTACTTTGTCAAACGGGCTGTGCAGAGAAACTGCAACATTAAATGGTATGTTCAGTAATTTGCTTATTGTTTTAAAACAGCTTGTCGATATCGTTATCCTTCTGTAAGCGATTTCGAATTCATTGTGGATATTATTTGCTGCTTCAATAACATTATTAAAATTCAATGTCGGCTCTCCCATACCCATGAAAACGACAGAATACGGTGGCTTGCCGATTATTTCTTCCGCAGCTTTAATTTGGTCAACTATTTGCTCGGATGATAAATTTTTTTTGAATCCCATATTTCCTGTATGGCAGAACTTGCACTCAACAGGACACCCGATCTGGCATGAGACGCAGACAGCATACTTGTCATTCTTCGTTGGAATTATCACAGAAACATATCCTTCATCAAAATCAATCCTTTTTGTTCCGTCAGTTGAAGCAGTTACTTTGTACATAAAAATAAGGATAAAATGATAATATTTAAGGTTATTGCCGATTTGCCGCGCCCCGGCCTGATTATTTTCGTAATAATTACAAACTAATTAAAAAACGTTTAAAGTTAGCACCGACTCGGCCACAACAACATATATAAATAAACTCTATTATATTCAGTCAAAATGTTAAGATGCCTTATCGTTCAGAAAGCAAGCCTTGACTCGATAAGCGATGAGGTGACAGACAATATAGACANNATTTGGAAGTCCGCTATGTTGCAGAAAGAAGATATGAAGGAATCAATCATGCAAGAATTCTCGGATTGTTTGTGGGAGATAGTTACAGAACAAATTTCACAGAAGGAGCGATAAAAGACAAAGGAATTCACTGCATTCCTGCATTGATTTACCTTCTTGATGTTCCGGATGAAAAACACGAAAAATTACTGAACACAATCTCTCTCGGACCGCCTCCTGCGCTCCCGATAGAAGCGAACGATCCCGGATTTAATTATCTTAAAAGACTTATTGGCCAGCTTACGCAGAACATCAGCAGCGATATGCAGGCAGAGATGATACAATTTCTGACAAGAGGGGCAAGAACAGGCTGATTATCTTAAAAATACAGGAACTTCGACTAATTCATCAACACTGAAGATATCATCAATTCCAATCTCTTTTTTTACTTTAGAAACTTCGTATTCTGCTATCTTCAAAGGATCCTGCCTATTTCTGACAAAGAAAGTACATACGATACTGAGCAGTCCTTTGTACGCAGGATTTGTGGAATAAGCTACAGCATAATAAGGAGTGCCTGGTAATTTTGGATAAATATCAAATGTTCCTGTTTTCATAAAAAATTGGGTTTGACTCCGGTTTAAATATCTTTTCAAAAACAATCATCAGGCTAAAAACCAATAGAAAGTAATAAAAAGCCCGTCTTTTTACAGAAGTATATGCTAAAAATCACTAAGTTTGAATCGGAGATATTGGAAGTAAATCAGGAAACGCCAAGCGTAAAAACCATCAGATTCTCTGTTCCCGAGGAATTTGAGTTCAATCCAGGGCAGTTTGTCGCTTTTATTCTTGACATAGACGGCAAAGAAGAAAGAAGATTTTACTCTATAGCAAAGCATGGGAAAGGATATATTGAAGCCGCCATAAACAAAGTAAAAAACGGAAGAGTAAGCCCCATAATCCATAATTGGAAAAAAGAAGATAAAGTAAAGATACATGGCCCATTAGGAATGTTTGTACTGAAAAAAGATGCTTTTGAAAAAGAAAACATATTTATCGCGACAGGAACAGGAGTAGCCCCTTTCGCAGCCATGATTCCTAAGCTACTATCCGGAACAGACAAGAAGGTAATATTACTGGCCGGGTATAAACACGAAAATGAAATTATTTACGATAAATTTTTCAGTGATTTAAATAAAAATAATAAAAATTTTGAATATCATGCAGTGATAAGCAGGCCAGAGAATCCGCAGTATAAAGGAAGCATTGGAAGAGTCCAGTCTCTTATTGAGAATCATCTTCCTCATAATTTTGCAGGAGACGTCTATCTGTGCGGATTATACGAGATGATAAAAGATGTTGAGCAGATGCTGATTCAGAAAGGAATTGCTAAAGAAAGGATTATTTTTGAAAGATATGATTGATAATGCCTAAAGTCGTGAGAGCTGGATTAGCTTTGGGAAGAAACTTATATAAACCCCACCATTAAATTATATATAATGGAAAAGCTGGTCATTCTTGGTGCAGGCTGTGCGGGTTATACTGCTGCAATCTATGCTGCCAGAGCAAGCCTAAGCCCTTTAATCCTGGCTGGAAAAGAACCAGGCGGCCAGTTGGTCTGGACGACTAAAGTTGAAAATTATCCGGGATTTCCTGATGGAGTTCAGGGACCGGACTTGACAGATAATATGAAAAAGCAGGCCTTGAAATTTGGAGCAAGGATAAAAAATGAGTCTGCTGTAAAATTTAACATCCTTAAAGACGGATTTGAGATAGAGACAGAAAAGGGAAAGATGCAGGCAAAATCTGTCATAATTGCAACAGGCGCGAGCACCCGCTGGCTTAATATTCCGTCTGAAAATAAATTCAAAGGAAATGGTGTTCATACATGCGCAACATGCGACGGTTATTTCTACAAAAATAAAGAGGTAGCTGTCATCGGTGGAGGAGATTCGGCATGTGAAGAAGCTTTATTTCTCTCAAAGACTGCGAAGAAAGTGACAATAATCCACAGAAGAGATAAATTCAGGGCTTCCAGGATAATGCAGGACAGAGTCAGAAAAAATAAAAAAATAAGCATAATATGGAGTTCTGAAATTAAGGAGATAAAAGGGAAAAAATCTGTTGAAAGCATAATCATACAAGATGTTAATTCAAAAAAGACAAGAGAAATCAAAATAAGCGGTATCTTCCTCGCGATAGGACACATTCCAAATACTGAAATTTTCAGAAATAAAATAAAGATGGATGACAATGGATTTATATTAACCGACCAGAGAATGCACACCAGTGTAAAAGGAATATTTGCCTCAGGAGATGTTCAGGATCCTATATTCAAGCAGGCGGCAACTTCAGTCGGAACAGGCTGCCAGGCAGCCATGGAAGCAGAAAAATATCTAGAGGAAATAAAAGACAAATGAAAAAGGTTTCAAGAGCGAAGTTCTTTAGTCTTGAGAAAGAGCTGGCGAAACAGCATTTCAGAGTCGCGATATTCGGTTCTGCGAGAATTAAAAGCAGCAATTCTTCATATAAAGAAGTCTATAAAGTAGCTGAAGCGTTGGGAGAAATGGGTGTCGATGTCGTTTCAGGAGGAGGTCCCGGATTGATGGAGGCCGCAAATAAAGGTCACGAAATAGGAAGAAAGAAAATGCACAACGGAGAGACGCATTCATACGGACTGACAATCAAGCTGCCTCAGGAACAGAGAGATAATAGGCATTTTGACATGAAAAAAGATTTCCAGAGATTTTCCGCAAGGCTAGATTATTTTATGCAACTTTCAAACGCTGTAGTTGTTGCTCCCGGGGGAGTCGGAACGCTTCTTGAATTTCTTTATACATGGCAGCTGGTTCAGGTCGAGCATGTCTATGATATTCCTATAATTATGCTCGGAGAACAGTGGAAATCGCTGATTGAATGGATAAAAAAAGGCCCGTTGAAACATGGTTTGCTGAAAGAATCAGACCTTGATTCGATATATGTCGTTAAAAATGCCGACGAAGCTGTAAAAATTCTTAAGGCATCATATCAGATGTACAAAAATTCTAAAAAATTCAAGCACGGATACATAGGAGAGTATATTAAAAAGAATTAA
>DUFL01000019.1 GCA_013331965.1 Candidatus Woesearchaeota archaeon
TAATTGTTGCCGGCGCAACCGCAACATTGGGAGCAGTCATCTCGGGAACAGCAGGCAGCGAGGTACTTTCAAAGTTGAAAAAGGTGTACGAGATTGGAATCGACAAATTGGACATTAGCAGGCTGCAGGATACAGCACTATCGCTGGGGATTACAGGAGTGCTTGGTGCATTGACTTTTTATATGGCTTATGAAACAGCAAGATTATGGAAAGAACGGAAAGGTTATAATACAAAATGAAGCACAGAATATCAATATCAATAAGCGAACAAATCTTGCTTAAATTAAAAGAAAGAATGAGAAATGAAAGAATCGCAAATCAAAGTTCAATAGTTGAAAAAGCAGTTGAGAAGTTCTTGGAGTGAGCATGAAATCTCTAAAGAGGTTAGGTTTAGCGGTAATTCTCGCTTTATCAGGTTGTGCTACGGCATATAAACCTTCAACAAATTCCCATTCAAATGATCTGACTGACTTTGTCGATACAAAAAAACCAAACGCGGTCGTTGTTTTTCCGATAGATGATTATAATTCTGCGTTCTATAACTACAAAGAAGAAGAATTTGTGGAGAGATTAGCTGAAAACTATGATGTTTATGCCGTAATCGCTGATAATGAAAATGATGTTTATGCCGTCTTGGATAAAATGAAAACATCTAAAGTTGATTTGTTGATGTTAAACGGGCATGGCGAGCCCAAGAGTTTGTGTTTATCGAATTTAAATGGAGAGAAGTATTATATTGATACTTCTGATGCAGAATTAAGAGCTTATTTAGGTTGCTTAAATAAAGGTGCAAAAATAATCTTATTTTCATGTCATATTGGAGAAGGAAAAAATAAAGGTAAAAACTTGGCGAATTTCATTGCTGATATTTCAGAAAGAGAAGTCATAGCTCCAGACGGAATCCCGAAGCACAGAGTTACAAGATTTAAAGCGCCCTTTGACATTAATTTTTACGCAGACAAAAAAGTTCTGGGATTTATTCCTTGGAGCACAAATATAACTTACAGAACTAATCAGTNNAAATCCTAATCCTTCTTTGTAATAGACTTCTATAAAACTAATCAATAATGAGAATATCAATGGCCCTATAAGTATTCCGACTGCTCCGAACAAGTATAATCCTCCTATGATTCCGACTAAAATCAAAACAGGATGCAGTCTGACGCGGTTTCCGATGATTCTTGGCTTGAGTATGTTGTCAATCGTTGATATCACAAACACTCCCAGCAGCAATAATATTATCGCCTTGTTAGTTTCTCCTGCAAAGAAAAATGAGACGGCTGCAGGAAGCCAGATGATTGGCGTTCCCAAAAATGGAATGAATGCGAAGAATGCCATCGCTATTCCAGCTAAAATTGGCGTCGGTGCTCCTAAAAAGTAGAATATCGTCCCGCCTAACGCTCCCTGGATTAATGAAGTTATCAGCTGTCCGTAAAGTGTAGCGTGCGTAAAGTTCGCAAATTCACTCATTATATGATCAACATGATGTTTTTTAAGAGGAATAGATCTTCTTGATTTTTCTACAATCACAGTTCCATCTAATAAGAAATAATAAATAACAAAAAACATCACGAACAGATTGATGAGAAGCACAGGCAGATTAACTGCAAAATCTGATGCTTTGCTTATCACATATGTTGAAATCTTGCTTATTGTATCTTCAATATAGAATTTGACCTGCGGATCCTTAAGCCCATTGATTGCATTGTTCGTCAGCTCACAAAATGGCCTTGGATTCTCCTCGCAGTTAATAGGTTCTATATTTTCTGATGTCAGTTTTTGTTTTGTCGTAATGAACAGGGTATATCCCTCTTTTGTGATTGTATTAGTAATGATATATGCCGGGATTATCGTTACCAAAAGTATTATTATTATTACAATTCCTGCGGCTATTCTTCTGCTGTTTGTTTTTGAAGCTATGTATCTATAGATTGGATAGAATAAGTATGCAAGTATTGCTCCGCTTGCGATGGATACGAATAGAGGCTTAATGATAAAGAAGGATAATGCTATGAGTGTAATCAATACTATCAAAAAGAAGTTTTTTGAGAAATTATTGTTCACAGCCATAATGTGATTTATATACTTTTTATTTATAAAGCTATTGATTATTACGGTTGGTAATTTTGCCCGGGAGGGACGTGGCTCAACAGCGAAGGTACGGCAGTTTACTAAATAAGAAAGGGTCAAACTGGCGGCAAAAACGTTTTTTAATTTATAGTAATTAAAAACGAAAATCATGCCGGGGTGCGGCAAACCCTTTTATTGATTATACTGCATCCTTGAGTACTGCAGCAGCTGCTTAAGATAAACGAAAGTCTGGTCAAAATTAGAAATAGCCTTAAGCCTTGTTTTTGGGTCAATGACTATTGTCCCTGTTCCCAGCATCCTGTCAAGAAAGTTTTTCTTAAAGTTAAGTTCCTGAATAACATTGAACATAAAATACTGCTGTTTTGCCCCCTCAATCTGGATTCTGTTTCTGTATATTGAGTACTGCATCTTTGAAGCCTGAAGATAAGTGAGCAAAGACTGGACTATCACTGACAGGCCAAGCACTGCTGCAATCAGGATGTTTATGCTGCCCGGTATTGAAACTCCCAATAACGTGACATTAATCAATATTCCTGCGTAAAATAAAAATGCCAGAAAAACAGTCATTACGATACTTGGAATAAGGATTCTTGCTGCATTGGGCCTTATTATGTATTCAGGTATGTCTGCCATCGTTAATATGAACCTACCCGGAATCGAACCGGGATATCGACCACGTCAAGGTCGTGTTCTAGCCATTAGACCATAGGTTCTTAATATTTAGAAGCTGATATGTATTTTATAAAGGTTACTTTATCCCCAAATCAATCTTAATCCTAAGAATAACATCAATCCAACTATCAGTGTCGCGACTGATATTCCGATTCCAACAGGGACTGAAGCGTCTTTCGGAGGAATGATTTCTCCGACTATTTTGATTATGCCGTTTTTAAATTTAGGCTCAGGAGCTGATAATGACTGAGTCATTCCGTCTTTCAATGTTAATCTCAATTTCATCAATGACTGTCCTTCATTTACTGCGTTGAACTGAACGTCTTCTATTGAAAGCATAAGTATCCTGTCCTTGATTGTGAAATCATACGTGTCTGCTTTTATCCCACTTCTTCTTTCGCTTGTTGGGCTTATCTTGAATGTGAAGCTGTCTGCTCTGAATTTATCAACAATAAGATTATATGATGTTCCCTGATAATCAAATATTAATGAGTCAATAGGCCTGATTGTTCTTGTTAATATAGGATCTTTTGTTATGTCCCAGAAGAATGTCTGAGGGCCTATCGTGCTTGGGCCTGTTATGATTATTCCTGAGCTTCCGCCGCTTCCTCCTGAACTTCCTCCAGGACTGGATGGTGGAGGTGGTGGTGGAGGCGGCGCAACTGTTCCTATTGGAGTCAATGAAAAGTTTCTGCTAGTTGTCGCTCCTGCGGATAAGACTACTGAAAATGTCTGGTCATTAAATCCTGCCAGTGATGCTGTCGCATTGTAAATTCCTGCGTTTGTTCCTATTGAGTAAAATCCTGTTCCATCTGTTGTATTTTCATTAATAGTTCCTCCGGCTCTTGTTAATCTTACAAGTGCTCCGGATAAAACAGATCCTGTGCTGTTTCTTACATAACCATTTATAGTTGCTGTCGTTACAGATACAGATAATGTAAAGTTTTTATTCACATCTGCTCCGTTAATTGTTACAGTGCTTGTATAAGTGCTAAATCCTGATTTTGTTGCCTGGAATGTATACGTCCCATTTAGTGCATTTAATGAATATGCGCCAGTTGCATCTGTTGCTGTTTGATAAATAGTGGCTCCGCTTTGTTTAAGCTGCACATTTACTCCTGACTGACTGTTTGTTTCGTTTCCTTTCAAAATATAAGATTTTATTGGTCCCAATGAAAAATCAAAGTTTGACATATCGGCCGAAACAAATGTTGTAACAATCTGCGGATTAAAGCCAGAAGCTGAAACTGTAAATGTCTTTAATCCTGTTCCAACATCCGATATATAAGTCCCGGCTGCGCTTGAATTTGTCCAATTTGCCGGAGTTCCTCCTATTGTATTTATTACGTCAATATATGCATTAAATATAGGGTTAGTTAATGGGTTCAGATCTCCTGAATTTCTTACTGTTCCGGATACAGAGAAAGCAAACGTCATAGTCATAGCTAGCAAAAATACCGCCAGCATTGGAATTAGTTTTATTGTTTTCATATTTGGTAAATATTTTTATCTGTCAGTGTTTGTCCTGAATTAACTGAAATTCCGCTAAGGGGGAATACCTGCGTATATGTCGGTGTCTTTATTGTCGCAGTAATGTTATAAGTAAACCCTGCCGTGATTGATAACCCGTTTATTTGGTAATTTCCTGATGCGTCTGTCTGTACAATTTGAACTGCACCATCGATCGGTTTTAATATTGTTACATTAGTTATGATTGGAGTCGTTCCGTCAAGTCCGCTCAATACTCTTCCGCTGATTGCCGCGCTTGAAGCTGACGGTGTTAATTGAACATCTCTTGTGTTTGCTCCGGCATTAATCGTAATAGAATTGCTTGAGTCAACAAAGCTTGGTTTTGTAACAACAAGAGTATATGGTCCGTTATTTACACTGGTGAAATTATATTTTCCATCCTGGCCGGTTGTTCTTGCTGCGATTACAGCTAAACCTTGCCTTAATTCAACTGTCGCTTTGTAAATATTATTGTTTGGATCAGTAATTGTTCCTGACAGGTTTCCAAGTGTCGGAAGCGAGACTAGTGTTATGTTTCTGTATGTTGTATTAAATTCAGCAACTGGAACATTAAGTATCGTTTGATCTAAGAATCCGGGTTTTGTTACTAACAATGAGAATATTCCTGTTCTTACCGGAATTGTATATGTTGGATTTGATGTTCCAGATGCAAGCGTTTCTGTGTTATTTTTAACAAATATATTCGCTCCGCTTAATCCTAACAAACCATCAAACACATAGCCGGCAATTGTTCCATTTTGAACAACATTAGCTACTGTTATTGTTATTGTTTCCTGGTCAATAGATGTTCCGTCTGTTACATTGAATGTGATTGAATATGCTCCTGTTTGAGTGAAGCTCGGAGTCCATGTGAATGTTCTTGCTGTAGCATTTAATACATTGAATACTGCTCCCGATGGCAAAGTTGTTGTGGAGAATGTTAATGTGTCTAATTCAGCATCTGTCGCGCTTACTGTGAAAGTCAATAATTGGTTTTCATTTGTATTCTTATTTCCGATTGGAGCCAATACTGGCGGGCTGTTTACAGGGATTATTGGAGGACTTACTAATGTTCTTGTCAGATTGCTTACAACAGTGTTATTCACGTTCTTTATCGTTGCATTATCCTGCGTTAAAACAATTATTCTGTATGTTGTGTTTGCTGTTAATCCACTAATTGTGTAAGTATTATTTAATTTTGGCAAAGTTAAATTTACAATCGGCGTTAAGGTTCCAAATATCGAAATCTTTGTGCTGTTGAAATCAGC
>DUFL01000051.1:0-43202 GCA_013331965.1 Candidatus Woesearchaeota archaeon
GAGGGTATTTATAAAGATTACTATGAGGATGGCTATGCTCTAAGAGTAGTTATTTTTGCTCAATTTCAAGCGTCGCGCCCCCGCCGAATTATTTTCGTTTTAATTACAAACTAAAATTAAAATCGTTTTGCCGCTGGTTCGACCCTTGCTTGTCAGATAAACTGCCGTTTTCCTGTAGGGAGCACCCCCTTCCGGCAAAATATTCTTTTTATTTATCGGGTCTCACGTAATGGCGGCAAAAATTAATATTTAGTCTTAACTACCTTTAATCCGTTCTTAGTTCATAAGCTTTAAAAGATAGCTGTAAGGCGGATATGTCATGGCAGTAAATCATGTTGCAATCATTCTTGACGGGAACAGAAGGTATGCTAAGAAGCATAATCTTCCATTATATAGAGGACACGAATTCGGCGCTAAAAATGTTGAAAAATTATTCGGCTGGGCAGAAGAATTAAGCATCAAAGAACTGACGCTTTATTCTTTCTCTATGCAGAATTTCAATAGAACAAAAGAGGAGTTTAATTATCTGATGAAGGTATTCGAAATTTTCTGTAAAAAAGCAGTTGCCAAACTTAAAAAGAATCCAAAAGTCCAGTTTCATTTTATCGGAAGACTGAATTTATTCACTCGTAAAATTCAGATTTTAGCAAGAGAATTAGAGCGTAAATCAAGAAATAACAAATTGTTAAAGGTTAATTTCGCATTTGGATACGGCGGAAGGGAAGAAATAGTTGACGCTGTTAAAAAGATTGTGAAAAAAGGATTAAAGAATATCGATGAAAAGGTAATTTCTGACAATTTATACTTAAAATCAGAGCCTGAAGTAATAATAAGGACAGGAGGAGATCAAAGAACATCTAATTTCCTGCCATGGCAGAGTATATATTCTGAATGGTTCTTCCTAGATAAGACTTGGCCCGAATTCAACAAGGCCGATTTAAAAAGGATTGTTGATGATTTTACTAGACGAGAGAGAAGATTTGGCGTCTAGACGAAAAGTTTATAAAGGAAAGCATTTCTAATCTGTCCTAGAGGATGTTTAGATGAAGAAAGCGCACAACGGTTTCATTCTTGGATTGCTACTTATTACAATATTTACTATGACTGTTTTCTCGGCTGTTAGACTAATAAGTCCTGCGCAGTACAATTATACAAACGCAACAAATCATTCGATTTATTTTAGGTTCAATTATACGGGTACAATAGGAACAACACAAATTAATTGTACGTTGTTTATAGATTCAATAAATCGAGGAACAGTTAATTTGTCTGGCGGTACATACAAGGTTAATAAAACCAGCACAATTAGGGCGAATAAAACGTCTTCACTAACAAATGCAACTCACTATTGGAATATCAGTTGCATAAATAGAACTAAAAATAGTGTCTATGGCAGACATACAAGTACGAATGTATCAAATATACTGATAATTGATAGGCAGCCACCGACTGTTTCGCTGACATCTCCTGCAAATGGATTAAATACAACCACAACATCAAAAGCATTTGCATGGAATGTATCTAATGATCGTGATAAATATCTCAATTGCAGCATAAGGATAACCGGTATCGGAAGAAATAGAACTAATCTTCTTACAACTAATGCTAGTTCGGCAGGAGCAAATTATACGACAGCATTTGTGATTAATAGACATTATACTTGGAACACTACTTGCATTGATAACGCTACGAATGAAGGATTAAGCAGCAGCAGAACATTTACTGTAGATAATATAAGACCAAATGTCTCCGCGTTCCATCAGACTGTTATCCAGGAAGATGCTTACAATAACATTAATGCAACAGTTAACGATACCAATTCCGGAATTAGTCAGACTCTTTCAGCTGGCGGTTGTAAATTATTCATAGATGGTGCATTCACTAGAACTATGACATTCACTCCGAACGAAGGGGTTGGCGGACAGGGCAAGGGGCATGCTAATGTTTCGATAAACTATCCGAATCCGGGAAACCATACGTTCCTCGTGAATTGTACTGATTTAGCAGGAAACTCCAGAACTAATAGTTCAACTATTTATGTTAACGACACTAAATTGCCTAATATTTTAAAAACGACAAATGCTTCAACTACGAATTCACTCGTGTTCAGGTTTAGCACAGACGACTTTACAAATTACACACTTAGATATGGTCATGCTGGCAATTTGAGTTTGCCATACTCAACTGGTGTTGCTCAAAAAGCGTATAATCATACCGTTACATTGTCCGGATTGCTTTCGAATACACTATACTACTATAACATCACTCTTTGTGATAGAACAGTAGCACATGCAAGATGTAAGAATCAATCGTCTTCCATGGGTACGCTTCAGCCTACTTCTGAAATAGGTGGTGGTTCTGGTAGTGGCAGTTCAAGTTCGACTACAACCACAACAGTAACTGAACCTCTTATAACAGGAATTACTCCAGTAACAGCAGAGACTATAACAACTCCGGTTACATCAGGAGTTGCATCTGGCGGATCAGGTAGTTCAGGCGGAGCAGCAGGAGCGGGACAAGCTGGAATAGTTGCACCAACAACTCAGAAAGAGACAGGAAAAGCAGCAGCACCGGTTGCAACAACTAAATTATCATTCCTTAGCTGGCTTAAATCATTGTTTGCAAGATTGTTCGGTGTATTCAGTTAAATTCTTTGGTTTTTACTTTTTTTAATTACTACGAATAGAATTTGGTCTGTGTTTTTTGTTTTGTTCGAACCTAACTAAATAACACAGGCAGAATATTTGATTTAATACTAACAAACTAAAAAGTTAGCATCGGCTCGCGATGTAATTGTTAATTATCACATCTCGTTCAAGTCCCGGATGGTACAATCTCGACAAAGTCGAGCTGTGCGCAACTTCGTTGCTGAGCGTCCCCTTTAGCTCTTATTATTCGTTTGTATTTATCGCTCGCAATTGATGCTACTTTTTTTAATTATTTAGAAACAATTCAAATCTCTTTAAGAATTGCTTTCTCGAACTCTTCAACATTCTTTTTAAGATTTTGAGCGGCAGTTTTAATAAGTTTTCTGGGCTCTTTTCCGTGAACAACCAGCTCAGGATTGCCGACTAATGGATGTCTTTTGTCCAATGTCACGATTTCCACCCCTTTCGTACTCCAAAGCTCGTCCTTCAAAGCATTGGCAAAGATAGCGTTTTCATTCGGAAATTTCATCTTTGCTTCTTCCTTTTCGTCCTTTAGAAATTCAATCAGCATATTATTCTTTGAAAATAGGTCCTTTATAAATGTTGTTATGATGCAAAAGTAGTATTGTAAGCTTAGTTGTGCCATCGACTCGGCATGCAATTTAACTCATAAATACATAAATTTTTATAATAATCTGCATTCAAAAATAGAGGGGGTTTTATGTTTAAGTTCAATAAAGAGGACTCTAAGTTAAAAGAGATAGAAAACAGCGTAAAATCGGCCTTTAAAGCCGTCAAAGAAGAGATGGAAGACCATCTGACTTCTATAAATGAGAATACAGAAGAGCTCCAGGAACACTCTGCTCACATCGATGAACTGGAGTCTAAATTTGAGAAATTACAGGAGAGATTCGATGAGATCCATATGATGCTTTCAAGGATGACGAAGCAGGGAGATTTATCTCTTTCCGAGACAGAAAAAAATGTTTTTATGGTTCTTTATTCAATCGAGCAGACGCCATTGAGTTACACTGATATTTCGATGAGAACAGGACTGACTGAATTGGCAGTCAAAGCTCACATTTTCTCGATGATTAACAAAGGAATTCCCATCTTGGAACGGCAGATCGACGGACAGTCATTCTTTAGATTGGATAAAAAATTCAAAGAACTGCAGGCCAAAGAGAATGTTTTAAAGATTGATATGGATAATTTCTAACTCTCACTTATATTTATATTTTTAGTATTTTTCAATAATAGAAGAGATTGTTGTTATGATGTTAAGCTCTCACTTTAACCTAATGCAGGAATATTCCCGACAGTTGTAATCGTTTTTTCAGTAGGAATTCTGTCTAATGTGTTCGGGATTAATGGATTATAGCAACTACTGTCGAAATAATCTCTTTAGTGCATTATACCGAATGATTAAAACTTTTAATCAATAAAATCACAACTAAATATATCAAAAATACAAATAGCTTAAATTATTTAATCAAAAACAATATTTTCCTGATTTTTTTGTTGCGAAGCAGCAATTTTCTCGTTTTTGATCAACTTTTGCAATTCCCTGACATATTTCATTGAAGTTTCAAGATAGTTCGTAATTCTTTGTACAGATTTCTCAAAAGCGCTCTCTAGAGTGCTTCCGTTAAGCTTGTAGCCGATTATAACCTTTCCGTCAGTTATGAACGAAGTTTTGCTAATCAGGTCAAGTTCAACCCAGCGTTTAAGATAGTCATACATTGTCTGTCTTGTTATTCCGGCATGAAGACCCATCTCTTCAACAGTCATGACAGCAGCTTCGGGGTGTTTTTCTCTCTGTGCAGCTTTCATTTTCTCATATATTTCTACAAGAACATTGTGCATCTTGTCTGTCGAGCCTTCTTTTCTTGGCATCAACCCCATCCTGTGCATTATTATTCTGCTTAGTTCGTCTGCAGTGGGGTTCATGTTTGGCTCATGGTTTGTTAATATTATTTTTGTTGTCATATTACCTCTTTTAGCCGAATTTGTTCGGCATTTATGTTTCTTACATTAGGTATTATGCCGATTAGTTAATAAGCCTCACGCGCGGTTGTCCAGTGGGAAATTAAAACTTTTAATCAAAACTCACATATTATGTCTAAACGCCAATTGAAAGCCAATTCATGAACTAATCAACTATGCCTGGGCAAAATGATGGTCAGATATACTAACAAACCACTAAAAAATTCAGTAAAAATAATCATTCGGAATTATCTCCAAATAAGCTGTTTCCAGGAAAAACTATGTTTTGCACAAAAACATGCAATTCGTGTATAATCCCGACTCTGTCGGAATGATTTATTCTATTCTGGCATTATCCCGACAAATTAGTTCAACCCTTAAACAATGCTTAACCCCGGTTGAGCATCAAAACTTTACATTTGCATCGGAATTAAACAATAATCCCGACAAAGAAACAAGTTCAAGGAGCAATTAAGGGATTATTCCTGCAATCAGAACCAGTATACGAATTAGGCACAAAAAAACACGTAGTTGATTTATTATTCGAATATCATCGATTTTTGCCCAAAAACAGAAAGGTTTAAATATAACAAGTTAAACATGTTTACATATGACACAAATACAAATAGCAGTCAGGGATGTTAATGAAGAAGCATTCAGAGAGTTTAAGTCCGATGTAGTTAAGCGTGGCATGAAATTAGGAACAGCTCTAACTTTGGCAATGGAGAAATTCAGGTCTGAACTGCTTAAACCGCGTCCAAAATTCACTTCACTGCGTCCTGTTGACTGGGGCAGGGGAAGTGAGAAATTGAGTGAACAAGTGGATGAAATTTTATATGGCGGATAAAAATGATATTTTTAGATGCAAATATTTTCTTGGCACACGATAATATTAACGATGTACACCACGAAAAAGCATTGCTTCTTTGGAAACGAATCGAGTCGGGCGAATTTGAACAATATTTCACTTCTGATTATGTTATTAATGAAGTCGTAGGAGTCACATTACGAAAGTTCGGAAAAGACAGGGCTATAGCTATCGGAAAGCAGATATTAAATGCAATGAATATATTAAATATAGACGAGCATATGCTGATTGAAGCTTGGGGGATATTTACAGAAACAAAGCTCGCTTTGAACTTAGTCGATTGCACAAATATTATCGCTGCCAGAATAGCCGATGCAAAATTTATAGCAACTTTTGATAAAGAGTTCAAGAAATCAGAAGGAATCAGTATTATCGATTAAAAGACTGTCTTAACCCATGTAACTTAGCTGTTTTTTCTGCTGGATTTCTCCGGCTTCCTTGCCCTTAGACATTATTGCCTTCAATTTGCTTTCAAACTGCTCAGCCTGTTTTTCCAAAGGCTTAGGATCAACATTTAATCCAAGATATTTGTCCAGGACTCTGATGACTGCCGCCGCTGCTTTCGAGTCAGGCATCGCAGAGTGAGTTTCTGCAAAGATGCAGCTCATCGTCTGCTTAGTATTCTTCGCTTTTAACAAAATCGTGCCGGTAACTCCCATTATGACTCCTTCCTGCAGTTCATCAACATTCATTCTCTCAAAATCCTTTCTTATTTTTTCGCTGTTTGAATAGTAGAATGTTTTAGGGTTGTCATCAGAATTGGCACTTCCGACTCCCTCAACTGAAACAATCTCTTTTGCTTCAAGCATATTCGCCAGCTTTAATACAACTTCGCTGAACTGCCATTCCAATCCTGCAGGATTCGTTACAACGTGCAGAAAAACTATGTTGAATTTTTTATTGTAGAAAATTTCAATCGGCTGGACGACCTCTCCTTTATGCAAAGCAACCATTGGGGGGATTTCTTCGCTCACTATCGTTCCGATTGACTCGCAGTCAAGATGATCAATTAAATATTCAGTAACAATAGTTCCAATTAATCCAAATCCGGGAAAGCCTTCCACCAATATGACATCTTTTGGTTTTTTTGTGAGAATAATCTCCATTTTATAATTCCATTGCAAACATCGCAATCATCAAAAATAATCCTTCGATGACAAAGATTATGTGATAAACAAGAATGGGCAGTTCCAATCCAAACAAGCCAGGTCCTATTCCGAATGACTGCAATGCCGGCAGTACTCCGACTACCATGATTGCTATTCCGATAAAGAAAGACAGCCATCCAATATGATTTGAATTTGTCAGTTCAATTACTGATTCAATCGCCAAATACAATCCTAAAGCAGCCAGGAGGTATGGCGCAGCGCTCATAAATGCGCTTGAGCCCATGAAATTTGATATTCCCCAGTCAACAATATTAAACCGTTCTAATAATGGAATTAATCCCGCTGCAAAAACAACAAATCCAACTAATCCGCTGAGCCAGTCCTTAGGCTCCATCATCGCTTTTTTGTTCATTTCTTATTTTCTCCTTTTATTTTATAAAAATAACACTTTTATTGCTCCCAGCAGCAAAGATACCGGAATTGTTATTTGAAAATATTTCCATTTTCTGAATAATATTGGAACTAAATTTATGGCAATAATTGTCAATCCAAACCATAAATTGAGCGGTTCTATCATTTTATTACCCTCGCAAGTGCTTCAATCAGTGTCGTTATTATGAGGAGAATTAATCCGTAATTTCCTTGGCCAAAAATAATGAGAACCGCCCCTAAAATAGCTACAAAGCCCATGATAAGATTTAATGGTTCCATGACTACTCCTTTCCTGCTGCGGTTCATGCAACAGCCACCTTTTCTGATTTCTTGGCTCTCGATAATGCCTGCTCCAATGAGCTTTCTGCTTTTTCAATTAATCTTATTAAATAATTTACAGATCTTTCTTCACTTTCCAATGAGCCTCTTGCCGATTCAAGAATTGCACTTATTTTGTCTGCAAATTCCCTTTCGTGAGTTCTTGGAAGATTAATCTCAGCAACAGCATTTGTTATAGTATCTGCCGATTTATTCCCGTATTTAACCAGAATATAACTGAATATATACATATCGGTTATTACTTTTTTGAAGACCTTGCTGTACTCTTTGTTTAATTTTAAAATTTCACGAATATCTTCCGGCCTTCTTGCTTTTCTTTCCGCCTTAGTTAGTCTTTTTTCGACTCTGTATGTTGCATTTACCAAACTTCTTTCTTTGAACCATTCAAAATATGGGCGAAGTACTGCAATTAACCCGCCTAATTCATATGATTCGAGCTGCCTGTCTATCTGTCCGAATAACGGAGTGACTCCTCCTTTTGTTCCTCTGACAACTCCGTTCACATATTCATAGCACTGCTTCAAAGTTGCTCTTATGCTGTCTAAAAATTCTTTGTATATTCTTATCTGATCTGAGTCAAGCAATGCTCCGTGTTTTTGGAAGAAAACAATTGTTTCTAAAAGCTCTTCTTTTAATAAAATAAATTCTTCTGTCTTTACATCGTGCGTTTCCTGAAGTCCTTCGCGAAGGCCGGCTACAATTTCAGAAGCTCTTTCTCTGACTAGATTTATCTCGTGATTTTTTATTAATTTTAACAATAATCTGTAATTATGATGGATCGCATTTTTTTCATGAACCGCTTTAGAAGCCTCTTTCCTCGCAGTTCTTCTTTGTATAAATCTTAATGTTTCAGCCTTTCCGATAATCCCCTGTCCAGAATAGTCTATTGTCAGATTATTGGTTCCTTCGGCCATGTCTAAACCTCTTTCTCATTCTTAGGCAAAGGCTCTTTATAAACATTTCGGGGGTTTAAAGGCTTATGGAGCTGTTTTAAGTTGTAGTTACTTAGTAGTGGTTAAAAATAGAAAGGTTTATATATTACTGAGCTTTGAATGGCAGCATGTCAGGATTATCTAAGTCAGCAATAGCATTGGCATCTTTGCTAGCTACGGCCGGATGTGCAGGAAATAAAGTTAAACCAAATGATATTCAACCAGCAGTTCAATCTGCTCCAAAAATTAAGGTTCTTCCTTTGTCAGTCAGAACAGCAGCAGAACATAAACATTTCGAAGATATTACAAAAAACTATTGTATTGTTTATACGGATTCAAATGGTGCACATAAAATAGAGTTTTCTTCAACAACAACCGCAGAAGGGAATCTGAGAATAGCAGAAAATTATTCAGACTTAACGCAGCTGGTTAGTGAATCATATCCGGGGCAATTAAATCCCCCAAAAGTTTTTGCAAGTAAACCTAGTGAATATTTTTTTACAGATGTAGATAACAAAAATATTTACAAGTATTCTGCATCAAAAGATCAAAAAGAAATAGGTTTAGACCTTATCGCATCAAATATTGACCTGGGATGTTATGATTTTGTTGGGGATACTATTATTTTTATAACTAAGGATGGTAAATCCATTAAAAAATTAAATAGCGATGGTTCGCATGAAACCGAGCTTTTTGCCGGAGAGACAGTTACTTTTAACGATTTAGTAATTTCTCCAAGCCAAAAAAGAGTAATTTTTACAAAATCACCGGTCAGCAGAGGAGGATCATTGTCGATTTTCAATAATGCAGCATATTATGTTATGGATTTAGAAGGAGACAACAATTCCAAGCCCATGAAACTTGGATTTGAAGGATTATTCGGGGAATATGATCAATCATCCGGGCCGCAAAATGTTTCGTTCTTGATGAAAACAGACAACGGAAGATCTTCTTTAGAAAATAAGATATTATTCACATATAGATACCCGACTGCAAAAGGAAATAATCTTTATTCTGTTGAACTCGGTGAATTCTTGAGAGATTGCGGTTGCATCCCTCTTAAAAAAGAAACATTAAAAAGGATTACTTCGGATGATGCACCGATAACTTACGCAAAACAAGTAAAAGATAATAGCGATTATATTATCTATGTGCAGGATGGAAAACTTTTCTTGGCGAAAGATAACGATAGATTTCTTTTGTTAGAACAAAGATTTAATGGTTCAGAACCTCTGCTCGTAAAAAAATAAATTAAAAATTAATTTTATTGATAATAACCTGCTTTCTTTAATAATTCCATATACTTCTGCCGTTTAACTGCCAAATTCTTTTGAATTCTATTAGATTTTTCTCCAAATGATTTTGCTTCAGCAGGGTGATTTCTCAGATATGCAAATGCCGCAATAGTTAACTGTTTATCTATGCTTTCAAACATATAGGGCCTAATCTTACCGGCTTTTGCAAGAGTTATTATCTCATTTTCAAGGTCAGAACCAATTGTTTCTTTTTCCATTAAATCGCTCCATGTCTTCTCTGCTAGTTGTTCAACGAGTGCACTTTCTTCAGCGTTCATCTGAATATTGTCCGAATTCACTTCTTTCTCTTTGTTTTCTCTTTCGTATTTAGAAATAATTGCACTAAGCTCTTTTTTACCGTAGTTATAGCATACA
The DNA here is from genome assembly GCA_013331965.1 of Candidatus Woesearchaeota archaeon. Classification (GTDB taxonomy): domain Archaea; phylum Nanobdellota; class Nanobdellia; order Woesearchaeales; family UBA10107; genus UBA10107; species UBA10107 sp10107u. The sequence goes on from DUFL01000051.1 coordinate 9,985, forward strand.
TTTAATGCAGGATAAGCAAACATTAACGCCCCTGTTGCCATAAAAACCCTAAATCCGTTCTTTTCAATTTTTGTCCTTCTTGGTTCTTTTTGGATGTGCTTATCTAATCCTCTTAGATATGATTGCGCTCCGTCGTATACATTTCTTGAAATATCAACTGCAACATTATGCGTCTTAGAATTTTTAATGACATCTAAAATTTCAGACAGTTTGGTTTTCAATTTTAGAAATTTTATCATTTTTGATTTGCCATATTCTGAAGAAGACCTTCCAATGCTTTTTCTGATCCAGATTTTTTTGCCTTTGAAACCGGAGCAGAACTTTGTTCTTTCTTGTCTTTTTTTGCTTCTCCATACAGTGCTTTATTTAACTCATCTTCAACTCTTCCTGTTTCAGATCTGCTATATGACAAATTTTCTAATCCACTTTTTAATTTACGTGTCCTTACTCCTTTTGGTGTAAAATAATCTTTTGCAAGACTTCTTCCCTGTTCTGTTTCATCCTTTACAGCTTCTCTTACTCCTCTGGCTGCACCAAGAAGACCTCTTGCAACTCCTCCAACGATATTTTTAGTTAAGTCTTCAATATATTTTTCATCTTCTGCAATTTTATCGGCAGTACCTCCTCCCTTTGCTTTCTTCTTATCTTTCTCTGTCTCTTGCTGAGCTATTACTTCCTGTTGCTTTTCTTTTTTTGTTTTTTTCGCGTAACAATAATTCGGAAACATAGCCGCGGATATCCCTGCAGCTAGAAAAACGGCATATGTTGTTTTCTTAAATAAATTATACATTTTAGTTTCTCCTTTCTAATCTTTTTAAAGCTATTTCCAATTCAGATTCTTTCTTTTTAATATCATCAAGGTAGATTTTGGCCTGTTCTAGATATTCTCTTCTTTTAATATCGTCTTTGGTGTTTTTAGCTTTATCTAATAAAATTTCAGCAGAAGAGCGTTCTCCTGAAATAATTACCGGATAATGTTCAGCCATATGAACCCACATTTTTGTTGTGACCCATTCTTTAGCACTAAAATAAACAGGATTATTTGATGGTCCAAATTTAATAACTTCAACGAACAAATTTTCAGCCTTTTTATAATTGTAGTCCGAAACCGCTAAAACTCCTTTTTCATAGTTAATTTTAGGTAAATTTGAAAAAATATGACCTTCTGCAGGTCTTGAAGGATAATCAGTTTTAGTTAGTATTCTATCCAATAATCCTGCGTTTGCAGGAGCCGCTACAAACAACCATAATGCTAAATTCGGAAGTAGGTTTTTCATGGGTCTACTCATATTCACTTATATATAAACCTTTCGTTTATTTACTACTCATAAGTGACTTATTTTACGTATTTCTCCCCTTGATAAGCATTTTCTATTGCCTCAGCAATTCTCTGCCTTAATCTTGTTAGTTTACGGATTATTTCATTATATTCAGATTTTGTTATTACCTGCGGAAGATTTGCCTCATTAATTAATTCTTGAATCTTCCTTGCTAATTCTTCGTATTCAACTGCATCACTAAACCAATCATACAGCTCAGATTTGCCTCCTTTCTCTTTAACCATCTCAAATACTGCTTCATTTTGCAATGATTGTTTTGCAAACAATGAAATGTGGGCAGGCATTATTCTTTTCTTAAGCTCAAACGGACTTATTATCTCATCTCCGCTAGGATATCCCTGAGACTTGACGGGTAATGGCCATTTTGCTTTTTCTGCTGAAAATAATCTTCTTCTCTGCGCAAAATTGCGAACTTCGATCATGCTTTTTATCGCTTCTTTTTGTTTTTCACTTATTTTTTGTTCTATTCCTCCAAGCAATTCGTTCATTTCTTTTACTTTTTTAGCCAGTTCTTTTCCTTCTTTGGAGTTTTCATCTACTTTTTCTACACATATCTTTATTATTTCTAAATCTTCAATCAATGTTTTTCCTCTAACTCTGCCCGTACTTAAATCAGACAGCGCGGATTTTAATCGTCCTATTAATTTTTCATCAAGTTTTAGCAATCCTTTTATTTTTCTTATATTATTCCCGAGTTCATTTATATGCGGATAGTAATTTGTATTAATCAGTTCAACTTCTATTCTTAAATTATTTTTAATTTTATCCACTTCATCTTGAATATCTTTTGCAGCATAACTTATGGTTCTTCCTGCAAACATTTTCTTTAAAGCTTCTAACTTTTCAGTGTCTTTTCTATATGATTTAATGAGAGATGTTCCAAATCCTGATTCAAATTCTGAAAGAAAAGCCAGATATTTTTTAACATCTTCTTTCACAACTTCGTCTGTGTTTTCGAGTATTTTAAATTCTGTATTCAACCACACCTTCAAGAGATCTCTTGTTGCCTGCTCATTTAATTTTGCTGGTTCTATTTTTCCATTTATCTTTAGCATCTCGATTAGTTCGTTAAATTTCTGTTGATTTTGATTTACTGCAGTTTCCCTATCCCCGAAATGTTTTTCGATAAATTCCTCTATCTTTTTCTTCTCCATAAGTTTTTTTGGATTAAATTTATTTAGAGTTTCAAGCAAGTCTTCTTTTGTTTTTTTAGCAATCCATCCAAATAATCCGGATCCAAAAAATGATTTCCAGTTTCTTGCATCAGGGTTTATACTCATTCTGAATAGATTAAATAGCAATAAAAATAAAAGAACATAAATCGGATATGCTACATACCAAGGAAACCCGGATGAAGCGTAAAGTATTGGTTTTTTATGAACATTAATATCAAACAAACTTGCAGGTATTGCACTTTCTTTCTTTTTTAATATCTCTTGTATTGCTTCATCATTTAAATTGTATTTTTTAATGGCATTTTTTAATGAGGCTCTGACCTCTTTATCTAATTTAACAATCTCCGGGAAATTTGAAGGATTTAGTTCTTTCAATTTGGTGGTTTGCGATTTCATTAATTTTGCCACAGCTAAAGTAAGTGCGGCGGTATATTCTCCATCGATGAAATTCGGATCACTCATAACGCCGGCAAAAGGTTTTTCTATATTCGCTATGTAGGCTTCTGCTTTTTTATATTCCGGAGTGTCTTTCGCGGCAAAAGCCAGACTTATATTAAAGAATAAGACAATAATGAATATTGAGGCAATTTTTCTATTCATATTCTCGTTGCCTCCATTTTTTTAAGCATATCTTCCAAAATTTTTGCTGAACTTGAACCGGATATTTTCCCAGTTTTAATGTCTCTTAATTTATCCAACTCAATTTGGAGCAGTTCTGCTTCTTTCCTTATTTTTCTAGCTTCTGAAAGAGACTTCGAATATGGGGTTGTCTGTAATTCTCCTTGTTTTCCTGAGAATATTTTTCCAAGACTTGAAATTAAATTTGAATTTTGCATGATATCATCTATGAAAGTTTTTACGCTTTCTGGAGATGCATCATTGGGAAAAGCTTGGGCTAATAAAATCATCACTAAAGTCATTAGTACTGAAATTATTATTTTTCTCATTGCACTTCCCTCAGTTTAAATTGCTCCGTCAGGAAACTTTCCTTCTTTTTAACATCGTTTATATACGCCTGTGCCTGCTCAAGAAGCTCTATCCTTTTTGATCTTCTCTTAATATCAGGGTCATCTGCAGCGATTTCCCTTACCTGATCAATCAAATGTTCTGCAGCAGAACGCTCCGCTGACATTATTGCTGGATAATGCTCTGCAATTAATATGAACAATTTATCACCTTGATCTCTGCTTATGTATTTAGTTGCAGTTGCGAAATAAGGGTTTCCGGATGCTCCAAAACGGATTATTTTTTCAAAATAAGTTTTTGCTTTGTCATACTCGTAATTTTGTATGGCTTCGATAGCTAATTTATAGTTTGTTTCCGGATTGTTTGTTTCTATTGTTCCGCCGCCTGCTACTAATCTAGATGAGAATTCAGATTTTCGTTCTGTATCAAATACCCCTCCTAACAAACTTGGAGATTTGCCTTCGGCTAAATTAAATGTATTAACAATCAGCCAACTAAGCATAATTGCAGCCAGTAACGCAGGCAAAAATCCTATGTACGGCTTATTCTCTCTATTTTTTGGCATTTGGATCAAAAATATAAAAAGAGGAACCATCAGTATCGTAAGTATGTTTATTCCATATGGAACTATTTTTCCAAACGAAAAGCCAGACGAGAGGATTCCTATTGTCAAAGCAATTGCCACTGCAAATGAAAGAAGATTTCTTTGTTTCTTTTCCATGTCTTTCCACATATTGTTTATAGACATCCTTACAACTATGAAGAATATTACAAAGAAAATTATTCCATCTACAATTTTTCTTTGTGCATCATATTCTGGATTGAGTTCTTTTCCGACTGTCGTATAAGGCAGAAGCACAGTATTTTTTACTAAATTTCCTATCGCCTCCGATAATGCGCCGGATCGCAGGTTATCCCCAAATGCAGAAACAGGATTTTGAGCTTCTGCTGAATATATCAAACAAAGAACAAGCAAAAATCCTAATATTGGTGCTTTATTCATGCAAATTTCTCCTTCATTTTCTCTTCTTTTTTCTGTCTAAAAAATGATAATAGGGATTTTTTAATTTCCTGTATCATGCTTGTTTCTTTCTGGAAATCTTCTTTAATATTTTTTGCTTTTTGTTTTAATACTTCTATTGCTTCATTAAATCTTACTGCACGTTCCTGCAGTTTTTTGTTCTCAAGTATTCTTCCAAGGCATTTTGTTGCTTCCTTTTCAAGAACGGATAGATTGTTTAAAGGTATTCCGTTTTTTGCGGAGTTCTCAATTGCAGTTTTTAGCGCAAAATCATATTCATCGTTCAAAATCATATTCTCCTTTTGTTTTTCATAAATTTTCCTAAGTTCTTCTATGATTTCAATAAGTCTATGCACTATTGCGTTCGCAATTCCTCTTATCATTTCATCTTCTTTCAGTATTTTTCTCATCTTTTGTTCGTATTCTTTTATCTCGATTTTAAGTTCCTTCATCCTTGCGTTTATGACATTTACAATGAGTTTTTCATTGTTAATTCCAGGATCTTCAAGCTTTCTCGCAAGAACAGAATCTACGTCTGCAGTTTTTCTTACCAGTTCACTTTTCTCTTTTCCCTCATAAATGAAATGACCTTTCTTTACTTCTTTCCTTTCACGTTTTTCCAACTCAAGACGTTTTCTTAATGTTTCCACTGCTGAAATAATTTTGTTGTTGTTTATGATTATGTCTGCTATTTTGAACGGATCATTCCAGCTCTTTTCCCAATTCAGCTCATTGTCCAAATTCTTTCTCCTCCTTCCATTTCTTGCTCAGTTCTGCTATTGATTTTTTGATTGCTTTTTCTACATCTAACCGCTCTCCAAACTCTTCTTCCAATTCTTCAATTAATACTCTTTTGTCATCTTTGTGAGCGTCAAGCGTTTCAATTATCTTTTCTGAAATATAGTGCACATCTCCTCCGCTTTTTAATTGTCTTATTAACGAAATCAAATTTCCACGATAGTTTGCCAGTTTGTCATATTTCTCCCAAATATTTTGGACTGTTCTTTTTTCTTTGATTGTTGTAAATCTCGCCAATACAGGAACAAGGTTTTCCTCGTATTTTCTGCCAGTTTTCCATATTATTTTTTTGAAGAACTTTTTTATTCTTCCGCCATATTTCCAGTCAAATATCAGTATAATTATCGCTATGATTATTTTAGATATTACTGAAAATATTTGCCAATCCTCTATTCCAAATAATAGTTTAATATACGCCTCCTCCCCCCTATCGAATGTAATGATGCTGGGATTTGTTGAACTAATTGAGAAAATCCTTTCAAGTGTTGAATTAATAAATATTTTAATCGCATTTATAATATATGTGATTCCAGAACCAACTAATTTTGTTATCGCGTCCCTTACAAATGGCACATAGCTCAAAGCAATTATTCCAAGGACCCATTTAAGATTGGACCACATAATTGATGCAACGTGTTTTCCACCTATAAGTAATCCAGCACCAACCATCGTAACAATTAATATTCCGGTTAAATATGGTTTAAGTATCAGCACAGGATTTATCGGGAAAATTTCTTCTAAATACAAATAATGCAACTCAATTGCCGCCAATATGAATAAAATAAGAATCAAGTTCTTTAATGTAAACATTCCTTTCATCCAGTCAAAGATAGATTTTAGTTCATTAATGATTTTGTCCCATGAACCCTCGATTAATGCAATCCTCAACCCTTCATCTTTTATTGCCCTCCATGTAAAATACGAGATAAAGAATATCATGAATAATTGATACATGGATCCTTTATCTAAATCTACACCGAAAATATAGTCGTAAATTCTCCATGGCCAATTCTTAAGAAGCTTTCCTATTTTTGAAACTGCCAGGGATAATATTGTTGATAATACCCATGATGTTCCTAGAATCATAATTACTAAAAAACCGTACCCTTTCAAACTCATTCCTCCTTTTTCGCCTTCAATCATTATGCGGGTACCTCTTCAGGAATACCATACTCTTGTTTTAATATCTCGGCGAATCCTGCCAGCATAAACACTTTTCTTTTGGTTTTCATTGCGTTATCTATTGAAAGAATATCTATTTTTAATTTGGCTTGCAGCTCCTCCTCATACCTTGCTGCTTCAGCTAATTTTACAATCAGTTTGTTGAAATTTGGTACTATTTTTGTTCTGATTAAGCTTGCTCGTTCCATTCCATCCGGAGTTTCGGATGCTCTAATCAATGCGGTTCTCAATTCAGTCAGTGCTGAATTTATTTCGATTGTTTCCCTGTTATAGTTCATTATTAAATCATTTGTCTTATCAGTTTCTTCATCTTCTTTTTTAAGCTGTTCAATTAGATTCGGCGACATTTCTTCAATTGAGATAAGGGTTTTTGTGAATGCAGTTATAATCTCTTTTCTTTTTTGTCCCAATTCTCTTATTCTTTTTCTCACTGCATAATTAGCTGTTTTTATTCCTCTTTTTGCTGCTTTCGCAAATACTATTTTCCAGCCAGCATCATCTTTTAATTTAAACTCATCAAATTTTGCAGCAAAAAGCGGCTGATTCCAATTTTTCCCTAAATGGATTTCCCATTTTTTTCTTCCTTCTTCAGTATCTTTTATCAAATCTTCATATATTCCAAGAAGATATTTCATTTCTTTTCCCTCCTGTGTCATTTCAAAATTGTCTCTGAATAGTTTAATTTGTTTTCTTCTTGCTTCTTTTTCATTCTCTATGGCTTTAAGCTTGTCATTCAATGTAGTTGTTTTTCTAATCGGCTGCAGCAAAATTTGATCATGTATGGGGATTGCAGATGCTATTCTCGCTAAAAATGGCTTTACTACCATTTCATTTTGCGGCTGCGATATTGCTGCTGCTTCTGCATTTTGTACTGCGAATCTTGCTTGCCCAGCTTGTGCTAAAATCTGTTTTGTTCTTTCTCTTTCTATTCTTATTTGTGTGACTATCTTTCTTCTTTCCATCTTGTCTTGTCTGTCCATTTCCTCTTCTTTCTCTGCTTTTTCTTTTTTCTTTTTCCACTCTTCTTTTTTGTGTGCCACAATTGTCGGGTATATGAATATTACGGCGGCTATTAATCCATGCACTACAAATATGCTGGCAAAAAATGGATCTAAACCAGAGGTTCTCAATGTCTGCAGTATTGATTCGGGCAGTATGTTCGTTCTTGAAAAAAGGCTGTTAAAAGGCGCAGCGATAATACTTATTACAAAATATGTTCCAGTAAACAGCTCGAATTTTTCTTTTTCCCCTGCACTAGTTTTATTTGTGATAGCATAATAAATATATACAATCCATGCAAGAAACCACATGCTTTTGAAAGGATTTGAAGTATTTAGCACAAAATTGGAGATTACGGGGATTGTAACTATGCCGACCACAATTCCGCTTATGTTAGCAATTGATCCTTTAAACCAATCTCCTCCGAATCTTCTTAATAATAATATAATAATTAAAACTGTAAGCACCCAAGTACCGAAAAACGCCAATAATTTTCCTTGTGAACTTACTTCGCTTAATGGAGCAATAATATTCTTGATACTTTCAACATTAGTTTCTATTGAATATGCCGAAATAATACTAACTAGGTTAAGAACTATGGAAATGAGCATTAAATACAACATTTTATTTTTTCTCAATTCTTCACCTTCTTTTTTAGTTCTCTACTTAGCAAATCTTCTATCATTGACGAGAGGTTAGTGTTTTCATCAATTGCCAATTTCTTGGCATCTTTCCAGATATCTACGTCTAGTTTTATTGTCCTAGTTATCCTTGACATTAACCTTTAAAATAGAACAGGCCTTTATAAATATTTGCATATTTAAATACATAATTCTATATTTATATATTTATAGATTTAAATAAGTACGGAGAAAATCTTCAAGAATTATCTAGCAACTGCCGCTTCGAGCCCACTCATTGCAGAATCGACACTGTCGATAGGATTTCTTAGATACAATGTGTTCCAGTAATATTTGTTTACGGCTTCTTTTGTAACTTCTATCCCTTCCTTAACTCTGTCCACAACATTAGAAACACTGCTTGTTGCGGCTTCTTTTGCTCCGCTGATTATATTGGCTAATTTTCCGAATGTTTCTGGTGCAAGATTCTTGAAAGCCAAACCTCCGCCGATAGCGCATCCCAACATTTTTCCATATTTATTTGAATTTCTTCCTTTGAAAAAGTAATTAAATATTTTCTCAGGAGCCATAGCTATATTTTTTACAGTATCAAACGGATGCATAACAACTTCAGTAGTTTTTCTGAAAACACTGCCAATAGTATCGACAGGATGTCTAATTAATTTATAGGCTAATCCAAAACTTCCCGTTACAAAATTGTAACCCATATTCATTGCTATATACGTCGTAGAACCAACAATGGTCGTATAGACTAATCCCATTATTGGCGATAAAAAAACAATAGGTAAAACAGATCCAGCTGAATAAGATGCGGCACCGTATTTCAATGTATCGCCAACAAAGCCATCAACTTTATTCATAACATTTACAACATTTTCTTTCGTTTCTTGAAGCTTTTGCTCTAACGATTTAGAAGGTACACTTGTTCTCTGTTCAAGCCCTCCTGCGGGCATAGGAATAGTTGCTGCAGCTGCTGTCATTTTGTTACCACTTGCAAGTAAGAATACTATTATTTAAAGCTTTCGCTTATCATCCAAATCAATAAAATGCAAGAATCCTTATTCAACTTTAGCTTCTTTTCCCAAACACTGCCCAGGCAGACCTTTCTCAAACAATGTCCTTACTGCGCCATTCCTGCCGTGTACCGCAGTTATTCTGCCAGAAATAGCGTTTCCTTTGGTGTTGGCCCAGACTATCTTTTTGCCTATCAATTTCTCAGCAGATTCTTTCTTAGAAACGCCCTCGACATGGACAATAGCCTGATTGCTGGCTTCCTGCTTCCTTCTTGAACCTCTAAAGTTAACGATTACTGCTTTCATAGAAAATTGAACCTTTGGGACATTTATAAAAGTTGCTTTTTCAGGGGCTCTGTCCCAAATCTTACGATTTGTCGTTAGCACCGACTCACGATGTAATTCTAACTTATCACAAACCGCTGAAGCCCCGTAGGGGGCGACCCCCTCAGCTTTGTTTATTATGATTTATCCATCGCTCGTAATTGGTGCTAACGACTTTCGGGACAGAGCCTTTTTCAGGCATTGTCAACTCTGTTGTGCTGTCGGCTCGGCATGTAATGATGCAGCAATCAGAAGCCGCTGAAGTCCCGTAGGGAGCGTCCCCTTCAGCTTATTTTCATATGCAACTATTGATGCCTCGCGAAATGACAACACAACAGACTCATGACAAAGATACATGGTTAGATTTGTAGTTACTATTAAGTAGCTAAAATAGAAAGGTTTATATAGCGATCTTTATTAAATCCTTCTCCAATGGTGGAACTACTTAATTATTCAGATCATCAATACTATCCCCGTAAATCGTTTAAAGGCTTAGAGAAATTAGTTATTTTTCCCGAAGGTGAACTAAAAAGCGATGGCATCCCAAATGGCTCAGTTTGGATGTTTAACTCCCCAGATCATACTTACGACCCACGAATTCTCGCAAATGACGTTGGGTGCGGTATGTCCGCATTTTTGATTTCTAATGAATTTAATTATAAAACTGCCGCGGATAAGGTTGCAGATTTTATGAAAAATAAAAGAATTTTAGGCAATGGAAATCATTTTGTAGATATTTGCGGTCCTTTTGAACCTTTGACGGATCAATCATACCCAGGACACAGTGTTTTAGTTATTCACACAGATGGAAAATCTTTTGATAATGCCTCGCCAAAAACATTTGAAGAAGTAAAATTAAAAACACAAAAGGCGATAAATTTTAGACATAATTTGGGCAATGATCTTGCAAAATTAATTGGAGCTTATAAACTTGAAACACTTGGAGATTGGCCGCACAACACCGTTGAAGTGGAAAATGGAAGTTATGTTTATCGTAAAGGGGTAATTAAAGTTACTCCGGAAAAAATTCATATGCTGCCTATGCACGTCGGGTCTACAATTTTATTTTATACTATTCACAAAGACGATATTCCAGTTGCACATTCTATGCCCCATGCAAGCGGAAGAAGGGGTCCAACTGGAGACTTTAAGGTATCTGTTGAAAAGGCAAAAGAAATTAGAAATATGGTTTATGTTCCAGAATTAGTATCCGACTCTTCGCTGAGATCAGTTCATCCGGATTGCTTTAATGAATCCACTCCAATATACAGAAAATTTGGAAAGCAAATGGTAGGGTTAGGAGAAACTCGAATTAAAGCATTTATTGGTAAAATTTAAATTATCTTAAGATTAGATGCACTTCTTTTTTTTGTCCGCCAAGAATCATTGTCATGTTAGCGTGCGGTTCTAAAATACCTGTCGTTGGGTCAGTTTCAAATTTAGGATATTTTCTCCACCAAGATCTCCAGAATATTTTCCAATTGGAATTTTTCATGGATTTCAATTGCTTGGCTTCTCTTACAATTGCCTTGAATTCTTTCTTAATCACATAAGCTTTAAACTGATTTTGTTCAGTTGCCTGGTTGAACACTCTTTTGACCAGAGGACTAACCTCCCCGATTGTAACCATTTTCGCCAGGCTTTCTTTTTCTTCCTCCAACTTAAATTCTTTCGCAAGTTCAGTAACCCCTCTTGTTATATTGGCTAAGCTCTCTATTTTTTCACGATCCCCCAGTCCCTTTATTTCACGAACAGCTTTTTCAGAAGGAACAGTCCTGCGAATCTTTTCCAAAAACATCATCACTCGTTCTAATTCCAATTTTTGTGCTTCGGAAAGAATAGCATCCCGCGGCACATGTTTTGCATTTTTTTCAGCAGTTAAAAATACTTTTTCAAAATATTTCAGTTTCGGAAGCAGGAACTCTTCTACAAATTCCCCTTTTTTTAAGCCGAGTATCCCTTTAGCGTCTTTGCCTTCATAAATCCACGGATGCGACAAAACATCTTTTTTAATCAGCATTAATTCTTCAATATCCCTGGTCAAATCAGAACTTAATACATATATGTCTTGATATATATCTATAAATTCTCTCTTTTCTTTTCCTCTGGCTAAAAGATTCAGTAATTTTGAAAAAACTCCCATAAACTTATGATTATTCCGTTGTATTTAATCCTTTTTATTTTAATCACAATAAAAAATACAATATAACTGGAAGCAGCAACGCACCCATGCCGTGATTCCTTCCGACATTTACAATCCCGGGTACAATCCCTATCGCGGTTGATGTCATCATAACCAGGATTCCGATCCAGCCTGTGAAATAAAATACCAAAGATGCAACAAATAAGATTATCAAAATACAAAGTCCGGAATAATTAACTTTTGTTATTATTTTTGAAAATATTCTTGTGAAAAACATAGTTAGAAAAACACCAATCGCTCCTGCAATCAAAGAAACTGCCATTATCAGCGAAAACATACTTAAATTAATTTGCCCCAGTAATTTCTGAACAACAACTATCGAGCCGTTTCTTGCTTTGTCTATTGTGTAAAGAGTAATCAAGCTCAGCATCATCGAAACTGTTCCTATTGCGCCAATCAAAACAATATACATATATTCTCTTGTTTTTCCAACCAAACCAGAGCCAAGAATTGCCGCTTGTGCCGGACCCATTCCAGGAAAAATAGACACAAGTGTCCCTGAAATTGTTCCTGCAAAGATAGATTTCCCAAGCTCACCTCTCGGAATCTCAAGCTCATTTGAAATTTTTTGTTCGGGAATTCTTACTTTCTGTGACAATGAAGTCAGAAGCATGGAAATTCCGAACATTCCTGACAGCATAGGAAATAATGGATCCTTTATGTCCAGGCTGAATGTCAAAATTCCTAAAATTCCGGAGATGACAAAAATAAATAATGCCCAGAACTTTCCTTTCACTCCTTTTTCCCTTGAAATCATGTAAAATGCGACAGCTAATAAAATTATTCCGATATAATTCTTTAAATTATTAAAAATCCATGGAACTCCTAAAATTAATGCAGGAAGCATAATCAAAACAACTAATAATCCCAAAAAACTTCCGATTGTCGCTAATTTCACTGCTTCAAAACCTTTTCCTTCCAGTAATAATCTGTGAGTCGGCATTATAGCCATTGCTGTGCTCTCATCAGGCGCTCCCAAAAAACATCCGGGAATAAAGTCAAGAAACGTATGCACTATTGACATAGAGATTATGACTGATGCTAAAATTATCGGAGAAAAATAATGCAGCAAGACGGGGCTAATCACCAATAATAATGCTGCAACCAGATTTATGTGGATGCCGGGAGTAATGCCGGTAACAATTCCAAATAACGAACCAACCAGAATTGCGGCAAAAATCTCAATAAACATAATATGGCAGATTATAGCTTATTCATAATCCTTTCTATAAAAAATAAAAATAATCAAAAAAATCAGAGAAACTTTATCTTGCTCTCTGTATCTTTGCAATACCTGCGACCAGCCAGCCTAAGCCGATTAGCCATGGGTTGTATACTGTCAATGCCGGCAACCAATTGCCTGCCTGAACCAGCAACAATGCACCGATTATAGTCATTATCCATGCTGTTAGTTTAGCCATTAAAAATCACCTCTTAAATAGACGTTTAATACACGTGTCTTTTTAAATTTTTGGGCTTATTTCACAATTCTGACTTCTTTTCCAATTAGCTGCATTTCTCCATTTTCATCCTTTGAAGCCTTCCCTATTATCTCAACATAATCTCCCGTATGCAGGTCAACAGGGTAATCCTTGAATAAGATTACAGTCAATTCGTCTTCTTTCTGAAGTTCGATGAATGTCACTTTCTCCGTCTGGGTTATTCTAGCGATGCTTCCTTTAACATTATAATTGCCGTCCTCTTTAAGCAAAGGGCTTTCGGGGAATTTAATCGTCTGAGAAAGATAGAACAGAATAACTATGCCGATAATCGCACATAATAATGATAATTTCAACAATGTTTTTTCCTGCATGAATTAGTTCGTCGATAACTATCTAATAAATCTATTTAGTTTGTTGGCACTATTACGAGAATTTGACTCGGGCTTAAGCTGGTTCGTGCTTAGTGCTGCTTTCCTTCAAAGCTAATGCACCCAGGCCGGATTTTAATCATAATACTTCTAAACCAAAAAACACGTACTGCGCACTAACAAACCAAAAATCAACCTTCGTAACCTTTAAATACTAATTCAGTGTTGTTTTTAATGGGGGACGAAATGCCGTTAAATTATAAAACAACAGATCAGCTCAAGATACCAAAAGATACAATCTCTCAGGTAATAGGTCAGGAACAGGCTGTAAAGATAGTCAAAAAAGCAGCTCTGCAGAGAAGGCATGTTCTTCTGATAGGCGAGCCTGGAACCGGAAAATCGATGTTGGGATTAGCGATGTCAGAACTTCTTCCAAAAGAAAAGATGCAGGATATTATTTCTGTCCCTAATCAGGATGATGAAAACCAGCCGAAGATTCAGACTCTTCCCGCAGGAAAAGGAAAAGAGCTTTTAGCGAGGGCAAAACTTGAATCGATGGGAGAATTCAGGATTCAGAATATAATTATCTTTGTACTGGCAATATTCTCGATGATGGCCCCGTGGTGGGCGCGTTCTTACTATAAATCAGATATTATTTTTGCAGCATTTTTCCTGGGAGGAATGGTGTTTATCGTTGCTGCAGTTCTGTTCATCAATATGGGGAAAAGATTCAACCAAAAAACTTTATTCCCAAGAATCATAGTTGACAATAATAAAAAAGATCATGCTCCGTTTTTTGATGCCACAGGAGCTCATGCTGGTTCTTTGTTAGGAGATGTTCTGCATGATCCATTCCAGACAGGAGGATTGGGAACTCCTCCTCATGAAAGAATAGTTGCAGGAATGATACACAAGGCGAACATGGGTGTTTTATTTATCGATGAGCTCGGAAATCTTCAGCCTGCGACACAGCAGGAATTATTGACATCATTGCAGGAAGGGAAATATTCTATAACGGGCCAGTCGGAAAGATCGGCAGGGGCGATGGTCAGGACAGAACCTGTTCCGTGCAATTTCATTCTTGTTGCAGCAGGAAACATGGAATCAATAAATCACATGCATCCTGCGCTGCGTTCAAGGATAAGGGGCTATGGCTATGAAGTTTACATGAAAGACACAATGAAAGACACTTCTGAAAACAGGGATAAAATTGCTTATTTTGTTGCGCAGGAAATAAAAAAAGATGGAAAAATTCCTCATTTCACAAAAGAGGCAGTTGATGCTATGATCGAGGAAGCAAGAAGAATGGCGAATCACAAGGGACATTTGACTTTGAGATTAAGAGAGCTCGGCGGTTTAGTCAGGGCAGCAGGGGATGTAGCTCATGAAGAGAAAGCGAAGTTTGTTGAAAAACAGCACATTCTTGATGCTAAGATGATTGCAAGAACTTTGGAGCAGCAGATTGCAGATAAATACATCGAAAGAAAAAAGGAATATGAAGTCATCAAAGTCACAGGGAAACAGGTTGGGAGAGTAAATGGGCTTGCTGTTATCGGCGGAGAATCCGCGATGTCAGGGATAATACTGCCTATCGAAGCTGAAGTAACTCCTGGCGGAAAAGAAAGAGAGATAATCGCCACAGGAAAATTAGGAGAAATCGCGAAAGAAGCGGTAAAGAATGTCTCTGCTATCATCAAGAAATTATTCGGTGAGGATATCAAAAATACAAAAGATATTTATGTTCAGTTTTTGCAGACTCACGAAGGTGTCGAGGGAGATTCTGCTTCAATTGCAGTTGCAGTCGCGATTATTTCAGCTTTGAAGAATGTTCCGATAAAGCAGGATTATGCTGTAACTGGCTCATTGTCTGTAAGAGGGGATGTCCTGCCTGTTGGAGGAGTTTCTTCCAAAATTGAGGCGGCAATTGATGCAGGAATCAAAAAAGTCATCGTTCCCAAATCCAATGAGCAGGATATTGTCCTGGATAAAAAGAAATTAAATTTGATAAAGGTAATCGCGGTTGAAAATATCATCCAGGTGTTAAGAGAGCTTATTGACTGGACTGGAAAAGAGAGCATTCTGAGAAAGATAACTTCTACCTAGACACTGCATTGATATTACTTGCTTTTTCTGTCGCATCCCGCCTGATTTTAATTTTTTAATAATAAACTAAAAAGTTAATATCGGTTCGACTCTTATGCCGCACCCATGCCGGATTTTATTCATTAATTACAAATTAAAAAAGTTAGCGTCGTTCACGGTTATTTGAAAGTCTATCACATATCGTTGGTGTCCCGTAAGGCACATCCCCTCCAACTCTTATTCTAAATATATTATAAATCGTTCACACCTGACGCTAACTTTTGATTAAGCTTCAGTACATGTGCTAATTTTATCTTAAGCCTTAGTAAAAGTGCTAACTGCGTATCTCCTATTGCTGCCCCTATGATATGTAGTAATCTTTATAAATGACCATAAAAGCCAAAATACTATGGCAACAGTACAAGACGTTCCGGCTGACAAATTAATATCAAAAACAGCAAAGGAACTTGAAGCTAAACCTGAATTTAAGGCTCCGGAATGGGCTCAATTCGTTAAAACCGGCGTTTCCAGACAGAGACCGCCAATGAAAAAAGACTGGTGGCACACAAGAGAAGCAGCAGTTCTAAGAACAGTTTATTTAGAAGGTCCAATTGGTACAAACACATTAAGAATAAAATACGGCGGAAAGAAAAATATGGGATATACTCCAGAAGAGACTAAGAAAGGATCAGGTTCAATCGCAAGAAAGATGCTACAGCAATTGGAAAAAGCAGGACTTGTCAAAACAGAATCAAAGGGAGTAAATAAAGGAAGGGTAATAACTCCTGCCGGAAAGAAATTCCTGAATAAAATATCAACAGAAATCATAGGTAAAAAATAATGGCAAGATACATGACTAAGGGAAGAAAGATAAGGCTGGCAAAAAGAGGAAGACAGACTAGATGGGCTCCTTTCTGGATAATACCCAAGATTTACGGAAAGAACAGAAGAGTCCATCCTGGAAGAAAAACTTACGTTAAAAGAAATTGGAGAAGAGCAAGTACTAATCAATAAAAATGGCAAATCTTGAAAGGACATACATAATTCCTATGAGGAAGAATTTTATAAGAAGAGCCAAGTACAAAAGGGCGAAAAGAGCCGTTAATATCGTAAGAGAATTCTTAGAGAAACACATGAAGTCTTCGGATGTTAAATTAGGTCAGATGATTAACAGAGAGTTGTGGAAGAGAGGAATAAAGAATCCGCCTGGAAAAATAAAAGTTGTTGCGATAAAAGACGATAAAGGAACTGTCAAGGCGGAATTGTTCGGACACAAATATATTGAAAAAATAAAAGTTGAAAAAGTTGAAAAATCAAAGTTAGAGCAGCTGAAAGAGAAGATGCTTGGAAAAGAGGAAGCGAAGAAAGAAGATGCAAACAAAGAACACAACAAGGAAGCGATAGAGCATATCCATGAACATGAGCATCACGATCATACTGCGCATGAGCATACTGAAAAAGAACTTGGCGCTGCAGAAGAGCAGGAAAGAAAAGTAAGCTCAGGAAAAGCTAAAAACAGAGATAAAAGCTAATTATTTTTTTTATCAGAATATTTTCCAGTTTTATAATCAACTGCAATAGTAGCAACATTTGTCAAAAGAGCGATTGCCGCAAGACCCAGAGCATAATCTCCGGGGTTTGATAAAACTTTTTCTGTCAAAGTAGACATAAGAGTTGATCCATTTGGCTGATGTTTTTCAATAAAATTGATAATGCTGACTGCTCCGTTGTAATATTTTTGACCCAACCCGAACCCATTATCATTTGCAACATAATCTAAGATTTTCATCACTAGAAAAGAAACAGCGGGTGCTGCAACTGGACCTTCTAAAATATCCATCATCAATTTCTTGCTGTGTTCGTCTTCCATCGTGAGATTCTCTAAACCAACCCGATATAAAAACGTATAGAAAGCTTTAAAAAGCAGTTATAAATGGTAATATTTATCCCATATAGAGTGTAAAAATGAGTAAATTACCATTTGAACAGCTAAATAGAACTATTCTCGTTAAAAAGGAAGCTAAGACTTCAGATAAATTTGGAATCAATCCTGAGAAAAGATATGTTGAAAAACTCATAGATTACGGAATTGTAAATATAGATAAGCCACAAGGACCTACTTCTCACCAGGTTTCTGCTTATGTGAAGCAAATTTTAAAATTAAACAAAGCAGGACATTCCGGAACATTAGATCCAAATGTGACTGGAGTTTTACCTGTTGCATTGGGAAGGTCAACAAAGATTGTTCAAGGGTTACTAACTGCTGGAAAAGAATATGTCTGCATAATGCATCTGCACAATGAAGTTTCTGAAGATAGAATAAGAAAAGCATTTGATGATTTTATTGGGAAAATTAAACAAATTCCTCCGTTAAAATCTGCAGTAAAAAGGCAGGAAAGGGAAAGAGAAATTTATTACATAGATATTTTAGAAATTGACGGACAGGATGTTTTATTCAAGACAGGATGCCAGGCTGGAACTTACATAAGAACGCTTTGCGTTGCCTTAGGAAGAAAACTTGGAACAAACGCGCACATGGCTGAATTAAGGAGGACAAAGGCAGGTCCTTTTGATGAGTCAACATTAGTAACATTGCAGGACTTGCAGGATGCTTATACATTCTGGAAAGAGGATAAAAACGAAAAACTTATCAGAAAATGCATACAGCCTGTCGAAAATGCAGTAAAACATCTGCCTAAACTATGGGTAACTGATTATACTGTGAATTCATTGTGTCACGGAGCTGCATTAAATATTCCTGGAATCTCAAAGTTAGAAAGCGATGCTAAATATGATGAGACCTGCGCAATTTTGACTTTAAAAGACGAATTGATTGCGATTGGAAAGCTAAGGATGAATTCAAACGAAATAATGGTCAAAGAGAAAGGCATTGTTGTTCTTTTAGACGCTGTGTTCATGGAACCTGGAACATATCCTAAGATGATTAAGAAGTAGATTTATGATTTTCAACTTCCTTCTTAACAATCTTCAGGTCTTTCTCCCATTCAATGATTAGGTTCTGATTGTAAATTATCGCCGCAGGGTGAAATAAAGGGATTAAAGTTATCGTCATGTCATCGATCTGAATAATTTTAACTTTCCCATGCACCTGCGTTATTCCGAGCTGCTTATCCATTCCATCAGGATTGCAACCTGCTAAAAAGAATTTTGTCGCGTAATTACCTAATGAACATATTACTTTCGGCTTTATAATTTTAATTTGTTTGATTAAATATGGAGTATGGGTCCTTATTTCCTCTGAAGTCGGATTTCTATTTTCTGGCGGGCGATATTTCAATATATTCGCTATATACACGTCATCTAAACTTAAACCAACTGCCGACAAAAGTTTATCCAAGTTCTTTCCTGCTGCACCTACAAAAGGAAGACCTTGGAGATCCTCTTGTCTTCCTGCCGCTTCTCCAACAAACAGTATTTTAGCTTGAGGATTTCCTTTTCCAAATACTAAGTTTGTTGCACCTTCTCTAAGGGGGAGAGTTGTATCTGCAATAATTTCTTCTCTAAGTTTATTGAGTTCTTCCTGTTTGTCCATAAATTAACCTGCCGAAATCAATTATTTAAAGTTATGCCTAGTTCTACCTCAGTAAAAACACATGCCAAATTTTCGTATTAATATTATTAAACCAAAAAATGTCCAATAAGTTTAAAAACTGAACAAACCTAAATTCATACATGAATACAGAGTACATATTCTATACGGTGGGCATAATCTTCGCATTGGCCGCTGTCCTGTACTTTACATGGGAGTATCTGTTTTCTCTGGCAAGATTTTTCAAGATAATCGTCCTGCTTGCATTGACTGGGTTCTTCTGGTTCATGGCAAATCATTTAAGGGAGAGAAACATATGATGGCGACATGGGCTCCGGTTGTATTCAGCGTGCTTCTCATTCCACTAATAATATTTTTATTGATTGTTTATTTCAGAGGACGAATGTTTTACAGATTATTGTATATTTTATCAGTATTCACATACGCAATGACAATATCATACTGGATTGATGTTTATCAATTAGGAAGAAATTCGATAGTGGGATTATTGCTGATGTCTGCAATTTTAATGATACTGATAGGGAGATTATTCAGGAAGAGCAAAAAATGAAAAAGAACAGCAAAAATTTAATCGCCGCAGGAGTTTGTATTTTAATAATAGCGATAATTGCAGCATTAAGCGCATCAAACATAGGGTGGAAAGTTGAAAAAAAGGCTGTCTCATCGGTAAAGTTAAGCGATGTTATGGTTACAAAATTAGAGGGAGAACCATACGGCACAGGACCGGGAGTCCAGATTTATACCATCACTATTACAAACACATTCATTCCAAGACAGTATGAGCTGCCATATTTCAGCATTTGTTTATACAACACAGAATTAAAGAAAAGTTCTATCGCGGATGCGAGATGGGATATCAAGGAACAAAGCTCACAATTCGGAGACGGACAAAATACTCTTGAAGTGATTAAAGGAACAAAATCTGCAAATCTCCTTGTGTTCCAGGGAATAAGATACAAGCCAGTCCCTGCCGCTGAAAGAGCAGAACCAGTCAAAGCATCTCAAATAGAGGAAGTATATGACAAATTGCTTCTTTTCCTGCAGGAAAAAGGCAAAGGTTACATGTACAGAGACTGCTACACTTTGCAGGAATCTGACTTCAAAGATGCTGTTATAATTCCGATTCTAAAATGAAACATCTTAAACAAACAATTGTCTTTATGATTATTGCTTTGCTCCTTGTTAATCTCGTA
Source organism: Candidatus Woesearchaeota archaeon (assembly GCA_013331965.1). Taxonomy (GTDB): domain Archaea; phylum Nanobdellota; class Nanobdellia; order Woesearchaeales; family UBA10107; genus UBA10107; species UBA10107 sp10107u. The sequence continues at coordinate 30,303 of DUFL01000051.1, forward strand.
GTGTTCGCTCTTAAACTTATATCAGCCATCCTCTTCTGGGGCATCATAATCGCAGCTGGATTGTTTGCATACAAAGGTTTAAATAAGCTAAAATAGCGTTACAAAGCTTAGGGAGGTTGTTTAAATCCTTAACTGTAGTCACTAAATAGTGACTAAAAATACGAAAGATTTATATAAGAGTGATACTTTATGTTTAGAATGAAAGCCCCACAAGAACCTGTATTTTATTTTGACCCGAGAGCGGTAAGACAGATACAGGAACAGGCAGTGAAAGAGTACAGGAAATCATTTCTTGGAAAAGCAGTAAAATACGTTGCAATGGCAGGAATTGCTGGTGTTATTGTAACCGGCGCCGGAACAATGGCAATAAATGCTGCAAGAAAAGCTCATGCTGGTTTAGAAAAAAAACTTTCTACTTTTGAAAAACTTCCGGACGGAAGAATAAAATCCCATGGAAAAATATACTTCACCAAAGAGCATGTTTTAACAGGCAGCGAAGATATAATGAAAGTCGCAGCCGGATTGAATGGAAAAAAATGGGATGAAAACACCATGGCAATGATATTCGCTTTGAATGGCGGAGACAGAATGTACAAGCCGGGCGATAAAGTAACGCTGTTATATCAGAAATAATTAAGATAATTTTATAAACAATATTTCTTAACTGTCAATTCATGAACGTGATTACCGTGAATTTTAAGCATGTTGAGATTTTTAAGTATGCAAGAAATGAGCCGATAATTCTTAAAATTCTATTCAATGACGGAATAAGCGACAGAAGCATGGTAAAAACGACAAATATCGATAATGCTGAGCAATTCACTGCCGAAGTGATGAATAACATTAGGAAGATGGAGAAAGAATTGCACAATAAGAACTCAAACAATTTTCTTGATGTAGTGCAGGTAAGGTTCGGAGACGATGAGGAAAAAGCAGAGGAAAAGCTTTATCATGCATTCTCAAGAGTCAAAGAAGATATAAGAAAATTAAGAACTCCCAGCGCACAGGGATTATTGCAGAAAGTAGCGATGATACAAGGCTCAAGATACAGCATCTAATCAGTAAATTCATTCAAAAGATCCTGTGCTGATTTCTCAAGAACAACTGAATCTTTTCTGTTGCAGTATGGGCATATTCTTGGCGGAAGCGTCTTGTCAACCCCTTTCGGGTTGAAACTGTACCGACAACTTTCGCAGATGAATTTTGCCATGATTATTCCATAACAGGGTTAGTATATAAATATTTTGAAAAGGATAATATATTGTGCATGAAAAATAGTAAAATCTGCTTATTTTTGATGAAAATCCGAAAAAATACGTCTTTTAAGCGAAATTCATGTCAATTTTAACTCTAAAAATAACTAATTTCTTGTTTATTTATAAATAAAACAAGATATTTAATTAAAAATAGCCTAAAATGGGTTAAAAATGGCTAAAAATAACCAATTAATACTTAAATTAACAAGATTTATAAATAAAAGATATCCTAAATAAGCTAAATAGGGTTAAAAATAGGTTAAAATGACAAAATCAAAGTTTGCAAGACTGCAGGAAAAACTCGTAATCAAGCAGAAATCAGCCTGGAATAATTTCAACGAGAAGCAAAGGCAGTCTATATTTTCATTCTGCGAAAAATACAAAGAGTTCCTGAACGAAGCAAAGACAGAGAGGGAAGCAACAGAAACCATAATTAAAGCTGCAAAAGCGAAAGGATTCAAAGAATTAGAGTCATTCGATTCTTTATCTCCGGGAGATTCATTTTTTTATAACAATAAAAACAAAAGCGTAGTCTTAGGAATAATCGGAGAGGAAGCTGAATTTAATATGACTGGAGCTCATATTGATTCTCCAAGACTGGACTTAAAACCCCGGCCTTTTTACGAAGACGGGAATCTGGCATTATTAAAAACACATTATTACGGAGGAATCAAAAAATATCACTGGTTCGAAACTCCGCTGGCAATCCATGGAATAGTGATTGATAAGAACGGAAAAAAGAGAGAAATAAAGATAGGAGAGAATGAAGAAGATCCTGTTTTTGTAATTTCTGATTTATTGCCGCACATAGGGAGAAAAACTGAGGAAAAATCAGTAAGGGAAGCTTTTGAAGCGGAAAATCTCAATGTCATAATCGGGAATATTCCGATAGTCAAAGATGATAAAATAAAAGAGAAAATAAAATTAGGAATATTATCGATATTGAATGAAAAATACGGAATAATAGAAGAAGATTTTATCTCTGCAGAGATTGAATTAGTCCCTGCAACAAAAGCAAGGGATGTCGGGTTTGACAGGGCGCTTATCGCATCTTACGGCCAGGATGACAGGTCATGCGCATATACAACATTAAAGGCACTGTTTAATTCTGAGAACAGGAAAAAAACAAGGCTCGCTTTTTTCTATGACAAAGAAGAAATAGGCAGCGTCGGAAATACCGGAGCAGCTTCCCAATTAATGGAAAGGGTCGTTGAAATGATATTGAGGAAAAGAAACAGCAAAAAAACAGCGAATGAAATAATCTCAAAATCAATAGTGATTTCAGCAGATGTGACTTCTGCATTCGATCCGAGTTTTGCTGGGGTGTTTGATGCTAAAAATGTGAATAAGATGGGGGGAGGAGTTGCTGTTGAAAAATATACAGGCTCCGGAGGAAAATACGGAGCAAGCGACGCGAATGCAGAATATATCTCCTTCATAACGAGGCTGCTGAACGAGAATGATGTCTGCTGGCAGGCGGGAGAAATAGGGAGAGTTGATGAGGGCGGAGGAGGAACAATAAGCTACATGATTGCAAAATACGGATGCGATGTCATCGACATGGGAATTCCTGTGCTGGGAATGCATTCCCCTTCGGAAATAAGTTCAAAAGCTGATGTTTATTCTGCTTATCTGGCATACAAGGCATTTTTTAATACGGCAAACACAGAATGACAGNNTTGGCCGGATTATTTGCTGAATCTATTTCGATGGGTGCTGTCGCTTTCACATCAACGAAAGCAGCACATGATTATTATAAGAAAGTGAAGCAGAAAAAAGAGGAGAGCCTGTATAAAAATCCGCTTAAAATCGGAATGTTTGTTTTTTGGGCGACAATATTAGGCTCAATCATACCCATCATTCCTTTTTTCTTTTTATCAGTTAAGGCTGGAATAATAGCATCTGTTGTGTTTAGCGGAATAATATTATTTATTATGGGCACAGTAAAAGGAAAACTGACAATAGGCGGATATAAATCAGGAGTTGAAATGCTTATTGTAGGATTATTTGCCGCTGCTGCAGGATATCTGATAGGGATAATGCTTGGCGTAGTGATAACTTAATTATTCTTTAGTTTGTCTCATTATGCCCGGAATGCGGCATTCCTGCTCGTAAGAAACAGGCTGAGAATCTATTCTGCAGTAACCGCCGTGTGCAGGACATGAATCATAATTGTAATAGTCGCATTCCTGTCTGCAGTGTCTTATGACCTGAAAACATAATCCTGCTCGTTTATTTCTCTCTTCTTGTTTGCTCTTTAAAATATATTGTCTTCGTTCAGGAGAAATTGCAGGATTGTTCAGCAGAGAATTGTAAAGACTTGTTAATTTTCTAAAGCAGGGATAAGCAGCGCATTCTCCGCAGGTTGTTTTGTTGATTTTAATTGATATTGCTTTGTCATTCATATCAACAATATTTTCAAGAAATTGCTTTTTCTTTTCATCTGAATTAAAACCAAAACGTATGTTTACTTCACCAGTAACTGGATCTTTTCCCTCAATGAAATGTTCATCATCTGTCATAAAATATTGAAGAATAACCAATTTAAATAGTATTCTATTTGAAATAAATAGATAACTGGCGCTAAACTCGTTTATGCTGCATCCCGGCAAAATTATTTTTGTTTTAATTACTAACTAAAAGATTAGCGTCGTTCGCGAGGTAGTTCTGTTTTATTAAAATTACTCGCAGCTGACGCTGACTTTTAATTAAACTAATAAAAAAGTAAAAATAAATTACTTCTGCTGAAGTAATCTTCTTTTCTTGTTTGCTGTTCTGCTTGGCCTCAGATGTTCAGCACCCATTCCCTTGTGCCTCAATCCTCTTGATTTCCTGGCAGATGAAGTAAGCCCCCTGAACGGCCTTCCTCTCGATTCTGCAAGCCATCTGAAATGAGGATCTGATGTTATTGCCGGATGAGAAACATCAACCATGATTATTTCATACCAAACACTCTGCCCGTCTTTTCCGACTTCATAAGAATTCAGGACTTCACAGTTTACATACTGGTCTGCAGCTCTTTGCTCTGCGATTGTTCTGTAATTAAGCATTAATGATTTTCTTGTTGTCCATTTTGCAGATCTTCTTCCTCCGCTTGGGAAAGGTTTTCTGTGTCCTCCTCTCGGAACTCTCTGCCTTACGATAAATACTCCTTCTTTTGCTTTGTAGCCTAAACTTCTTGCTCTGTCTAATCTTGTAGGATAGTCAATCTTTAAAGTAACAGGCTCAGAACGCCATCTAATCATTCTCTGTCTTTCTAAATCATTAGAATCACTTTGCCAGTGTTTTCTCAGATACTTGTATAGCGCCATATTTTTGTGCCTCCGAATTTATTAAGTTGTTTCAATCAGGATTCAAGGAAGCAATTCCTCACAGCTCCTAATAGAACCTGAAAACTTGGGGTTGTTTATAAATGTTACTCTTAACAACTCTCAAGTAGTTGTAAATCTATATATAAAAACCCAAATTATTTGCTATAAGGAAACAAAAGGAGGGGTGCTATGGATAGGGAATTTCTTATTGGAGTTGAGGTCAACTCCAGGAATATTACTGCAGGGTTGGTGGATTTGGGCGGGAAAATTGTTAAGAAAATATCAATGCCTTCCGAAATATCGAAAGGAAAAAAGAAAGTTGTTGATAACATTGCTTCTGCGATAAATAAAGTGAAGAAAAACAAAATTCTTGGCGTTGGCGTTTCAATACCGGGAATTGTAAGCAGAGAAAAGGGCCTCGTCATTGATTGTCCGTTCCCCGGCTGGAATAATCTAACATTAAAAAAACTGCTAGAAGAGCAGGTTCATGTCCCTGTCTTTATCGAGAATGAAGGAAGATGCTTTGCATTGGCTGAATATAAGTGCGGAATGTTCAAGAAGATTGAAAATTCAATAAATGTTTTGTTTAATGAGAATATAAGTTCCGGATTGATTGTTGACGGAAAGCTTGCGAAAGGAAGTTATTCTGCAGCGGGCTGTGTCCATCACTCGATTGTTGATTCAAAGCAGGGAAAGCTTGAGGATTATGCTTCCCCTTCTGCAATTGAAAGACTTTACAAGGCTAAAACAAAAAAATCAAAATCAATCGGGGACATTGTCGCTTCTGAGAATGACAAGACTGCAAAAGATCTTCTGAAGACAGCAGGGACATATTTTGGCTCTTCAATGGCGCAATTAGTGAACGCATTGAATCCTGAACTGATTATTATCGGAGGAATACTCTCTAAATCTGACAACTTCATTGAGGCTGCAGAGACTGCATTATCCGAGAAATCAAACGAGATTTGCGGCAAAAGAGTGAAGATGGTGGGTTCAAAGCTGAATGATTCTGCTGTGTTAGGTGCTGCGAGTATTGTCATATAATGACGACACAACTTATTTAAGCTTCTGAATCACATTATTATTATGATTATTAAATCAGTAACTTTAAACAATATAAGAAGTCATGTCAGGCAGAAGATAGATTTCAATAAAGGAATAACAGTTCTTTCGGGGGACATCGGTTCCGGTAAATCAAGCGTATTACTTGCTGTTGAATTCGCATTATTCGGAATAAGCGACTCTGGCTCAGGACTATTAAGAAAAGGAACAGATGAAGGCTCCGTTGAACTGGCATTTGAAGTCAATAACAACGAATACACCATAAAAAGAGTCCTTAAAAGAAAGAGTGACGGAGTGAGGCAGACAAATGGCTATTTCATAACTCCGAACGCAAAAAAAGACTTGACTCCTGTTGAATTAAAACAGGCAGTAATTACTCTTTTGGGTTATCCGCAGGAATCTTTGAATAAAAAATCATTGATATACAAATACACCACTTACACTCCTCAGGACGAGATGAAGCAGATTCTTTATCAGGACAAAGAAGAAAGGATAAATCTGGTAAGGAAAATATTCGGCATCGATAAATATCAGAGAATAATAGAAAATTCTGCGATATTGACAAAACAATTAAGGGAAAACAAGAGGGAATTATTGGGGAAAATTTCAGATTTAGAAATTAAGAAGAATAATTTATTAAAAATAAAAGAAGAAAAAGAGATATTTTCAAAAAAAGAGAAAGAATTTGAAATAAGACTGAATGAAATCAAAGTGATTGTCGAAAATGCAAGGAAAAAGCTATTTCTGATGGAAACTGACATAAAAAAATCTCATGAACTGAAAAGAGAGAAGTCAAACATCGAAACGACGATAAGGCATAAGGAAGAACAGGCCGTCAATCTTAAAAAAGAGATAGAAAAAATGGAGTCAGAGATAAAATCACTGAAAGAGAAAGCAAATCCTGAAAAATTAACTGAATTAAATAAAAAAATAAAGAAAGGAATAAGAGAAGAGCTGTTTAATCTTGAAAAAGAGCAGTTAGTTCTTCAAAAACAGATCGGGGAGCTGGAAGGGATGAAAAAACACTCAGAAAGCATTAAAAACAAGATACTCGGCATGGAAGACTGCCCGATGTGCCTGCGAAAAGTTGAGCACACCCATAAAGAAACTATAAGTTTATCTGAAAATAAAAAAATAAATGAAGCTGAAAAGAAACTGGCTGAAGCTGACAGCAAGATTCTTGAGATAAAGAAAAAATTATTAGAAAGAAACAGTGAACTGCACCAGAACAATGAAGCAGAACGCGAGCTTTCTGTTCTGAGCCTGCAGATCAGAAATATCTCTGAAAAAGAGACAAACATTGCTGAAAAGAAAGAAAACATATCCAAGCTTCAGTCTGAAATAAAAGAATTGAACGAAAAGAACAGCAAAATTCAGTTAATTTCATTCGAGAATAAAGAAAAAGAGTATGAGCAGTTAAGATTGGATTTTGAAAAAATACAGAAAGATGAAAGAGTAACTGAACTGGAAAAAACAAGAATAACTGCTGAAAAATCAAATAGTGAAAAGCTGGAAATATCGCTCAAGAATGAAATCGAAGAAAAGGAGCGTTCAAAAATTAAAATAACAGAACTAAGCGCTCTTGAAGGCTGGATTCAGAACAATTTCATCAATATAATATCAATGATGGAAAAACATGTTCTAAGCTCGATTTATTTCAATTTCAACGACACATTCAAGGAGATGTTCAGCATGCTGATTGAGGATGAGCGGTTAGTGTCAAGAATTGATGAAAGCTTTTCTCCGGTAATCGAGCAGAATGGTCATGAAACAGAATTTGAAAATCTTTCCGGCGGAGAAAAAACAAGCTTATGCTTAGCATATAGGCTGGCGCTGCACAAGGCGATAAGCGAAATGATCTCGGCGATACAGACAAAAGGACTTCTGATCTTAGACGAGCCTACTGACGGATTCAGCTCAGAACAGACAGACAAGCTTAAAGATTTGTTCGAAAAAATAAATGCCGTGCAGACAATAATCGTTTCTCACGAAAACAAGATTGAAAGTTTAGCTGACCACATCGTCAGGATAGCCAAAAGCAGCCACGAAAGCGTGGTTTTGAGTTAGAAACTATTCTGAAAGCCTTAAAAAGATTTAAATACTAGTAAAGCGTAATCCCAATCATAAAAAGCGGTATAGACAAGATGAAAAAGAGACTGTTCACATTCACAGTAATTCTTCTGTTACTGCCATTTGTTTCTGCTGAAGTCACCAAGATTGTCCTGCAAAAACAGACGGCCGAAGCAACTATCTCTCCGTTAGGTGAGGCTAAATTCGCGATTGAAGTGACAAACGGCAATTCATTCTCTGATATCTTTTACTTAGAGCTGTCCGATATATCGTGGTCACTAAGGACTTTGAATACTCCTGATGCTACAACGGGAATATTCCTTGAACCAAATGAAAAAGCAAAATCTACCATTTATGTAAAACCTACTGAAGGTGTTGTCGAGGGAACACATTATGTCGAGCTAAGGATAAGATCTTCTGAAACCGGAGAATATACAAGCGAATTATTCATAGTCAGGGTAGATTCCAGAGTGATAGATTATTCTGTCAAAGTTCCTGTAGAAATTCTTGAGCCGACTTCGATAGACCCTGCAAGAACAAACTCAGTAAAGGTGCTTATTAAAAATCCCTATCCTGTTCACATGATTAATGTCAGCGTATCGGCAAACAGCAAATTTCTGAACAAGGATATCATTGTCGATATCCCGCCAAAATCAGATAAAGTGATTGAGTTTTCGCTAAACCTTGATTCCACAACTCCGAAACAGGAAGATCTGGTAACTGTTCTTGTGACGCAGAACGGCAGAGAGATGGCTTTCATAGAAAAAATACTTTCAATAAAGGAGTACAGGCTGCCTTACAAGCAGGATATCAGCGTTGAAAAAGTATTTTTAGGAAAGGTGCACAAATACACATTTACAAATACGGAGAACTCGCAGAAAACACAGGATGTCATGATACAGAAAATGCTAACTCCGGCATTTTTGATAACTAATCCGTCTGCAGGGACGGAAGTGTTTGATGACAAGATATATTTCATATGGAAATCGGTAACTTTGAATCCAAACGAGTCATATTCAGTGACAATTAAAGAAGATTACAGGCAGTATGTAATTGCTGTTTTAGCGATAATCCTGGTATTGATATTATACTTCGGATTCAGAAGTCCAATCATAATAAAGAAAAAAGCCTATGCAATCCATAGAAAAGACACAGGAAATAACGAGATGAAAGTTGTGCTTTACGTAAAGAACAGAAGTTTCAGAACGCTTGAAAAAGTAAGAGTGCTGGACAGGCTGCCTGGAATACACAGGGTAGAGGAAGATTTCGGGCCAGGAACTCCAGAGCCGAAATACAGGAAGAGCCATGAAGAGATTATATTAGATTGGGACATAATACTATCTCCAAAAGAAGAAAGAATCTTCACATATAAGGTTAAATCAGCACTTCCTTTGGTGGGAGAGTTCACTTTGAAGCCTTGTGTTGTTCAGTACGGACACAAAGGAAAAAGAACTTCATCTGCTCCTTATAGATTGATTATTGATTAGAAATTCTTGATTAAGTTAGCACCAATTACGAGGCTTAGTTTGTTGCAGATTAAAATAAGCTAAAGGGAATTCAATTCGTGTTCGAATNNCACAACCGCAACATAATCTTTATAAACCACTTTAGAAGCTTAGTTATTATCCCCCTGTAGCACAGCGGTTAGTGCACTTGGCTGTAGCTTACAGCGCTCGCTGACAGAGCATTATGCTTTGAATGAACGCGAAACAGCAGTGCCCGAGAGATCGTCGGTTCAAATCCGGCCGGGGGGATATCGGAGGATGGCAACGTCCTCCACTTTTTCTTATTTTTTAGTAATAAATTTCCATTCGGAATAATTCCTGCAGAAAGATTTATATATAAGGTATACCTCAGGTATACCGTGCAAATAACAACAATAAAACTTCAAAAGAGAACAAAACATCTTCTTGATTCTTTGAAAATAAAACAAGATAGCTATGATGTAACAATCCATAAACTTGTTTTAAAAGTCAAACATAAAGACTTAGAAAAAGAACTGATAAAAGCGTATCAAGACAGAAGCAGGTATTCTGAATTTGCAGAATGGGAAAATGCTTCTAATGAAGTTCCTAATGACTGATATTATGAGGGGGGATATTTGGTTAACTGACCTAGATCAAACTTCAGGTCATGAAATAAATAAAACAAGACCCTGCGTCATAATACAGAACGACACAGGAAATAAACAAAGTTCGCTTACGATTATTGCACCGATTACTTCACGAAATATTGAAAACTTGTATCCTATTGAAGTTTTTTTGTCTGAGAGAACAATGGGACTTGAAAAAGATTCTAAAATCTTGTTAGATCAAATACGTGCAATTGATAAAAAAAGACTCATCAAAAAGTTAGGAAAAGTTAGTAATGAAGTAATACCTAAAATCAATGAAGCACTCAAAATAAGTCTTGGACTTTAAATCATATATTTTATAAACAATAACTAATTCGCAATAATCATGGCAGCAACACCAAANNTAAGAGCTTGCGCATCAAAAGGTTATGCTCCAAAAATAGTAGTTGAAAAATTACTTAAGAAATTTAACGAAACAGGACAGATGTAATTTTCAGATTCATCCAAAATCTTCAACCGACATGGTTTGTGGCATCAAAAAGATAAAGTTTATTTCTTTTGTAATTAATACGAAAATCCTGCCTTGTTTTTTGCTAAGTTCGAACTAGATTTAACACATGCAGAATTATTTTCGTTTTAATCATTAAATAAAAAGTTAGCATCATTCACAATCTACTTCTTTTCCATATTCCCTTCCTTACTAGCCAGTCCTCAAAACCAAAAGCTTTATAAAGGAGCGGCTTGTCAAAAACTGATATGGGCATTACTTCTATAGACAAAGTTATTTAATAACTAAATTAATGTCTATAGAGTAAACTATGCCCTGGTAGTGTAGTGGCCTATCATGATGCCCTGTCGCGGCATCGACCCGAGTTCAAATCTCGGCCAGGGCGTTTCCAGTCGGGGCCGGTTAGCGCAGTCTGGTAGCGCACAGCACTTTTAATATTTACGGAGAAATGCTGGGGTCGTGGGTTCAAATCCCATACCGGTCATTTCATTCAATGGAAATCGGAACTGAAGATGTGCGAAGCATCGGAGGTGTCGGAACCGAAGGTTCTGACGTGGGAATCACCATACCGGTCATTTCAATCATAGGAAATTAAATCGGATAAAATTGCATTATTTCATTCACAAAAAGTCCAGGCAGGAAAAAATGTCAGCTCCAAAACAAACAAAACACGAATTAATCCCGCTTCACGAAAAGCTTTCAGAGCAGGAAAAAGAAAAATTATTCTCAGANNAAAGAAACTGTTTTCTTCAGGGGTGTTGTCGATGCTTGAGTCTAAAAAACTGATTAAAAAATATTTTGAGGAAAACTCATTAGTTTCATCAAGTATAGAATCATTCAATCATTTCATAGAAAAAGAGCTCGATGTAATTATAAATGAAAACAGAGTGATTGAGCCGACAATCATTCCGCACAATGTTGATGATTTTAAGATAAGGCTTGACAAGATATGGATTACCGAGCCTGAAATAACAGAAGCAGACGGCTCAAAAAGAAAAATATTCCCTGCGGAAGCAAGAGTAAGGAAATTAACATACGCAGCTCCGATTTTCATAAACATTTCAGCACATATCAACGGAATCCAGAGGGAGACATTCACAGCGCAGATTGGTTCTTTGCCAATAATGCTTAAATCAAAATTCTGCCACCTGAGCAAATTAAACAAACAAGAGCTTTCTGCAAAAGGAGAAGACCCTAATGAGCCCGGCGGTTATTTTGTAATCAACGGAACAGAGAAAGTTCTGGTAAATATCGAAGATTTGGCGCCAAATAAATTATTGGTTGAAAAAGCAAATCTGGGGGCAAGCGAATATGTCGGAAAATTATTCTCTGAAAAAGGATCGTTCAAGATACCTCATTCGGTCGAAAGATTAAAAGACGGAATTTTCTATGTCACATTTACAAGATTGAAAAGGGTACCTGCTATTGTTTTATTGAAAGCTCTTGGAATGCTCAAGGATGAAGAAATAATGAATACCATATCAAGAGATAATCCTTATGATGAGGTTCTTGTTAATTTAATTGAATTCAATACAATAAAAACAGAAGAGGACGCGATGGATTTTTTGGCCAAAAAGACAGGAATAACCCAGCCAAGGGAAGTCAGGGTTGAAAGGATGGCCGATATGCTTGATAAATATTTATTGCCTCATTTGGGAATTGAAACAGGAGATAGGCTTTACAAGGCAAAAAACCTCTGCAAATATCTTAATCAATTCATAAGGACAGCAAGAAAAGAGATAACCTCCGATGAGAAAGACCATTATGCAAATAAGAGGCTGAAAATGGCGGGGGATCTGCTTGCAGATTTATTCAGAGTCAATCTGAAAGTTTTGATAGGAGATATCCTTTACAATTTCCAGAGAATAGTAAAAAGAGGAAAATTCCCAAGCATTAAAGTAATAATCAGGGACAAATTGCTGACACAGAGAATATATTCGAGCATGGCAACAGGAACGTGGGTCGGCGGAAGAAAAGGAATCAGCCAGAGAATCCAAAGGCTCAATACGCTTGAAACTATCAGCCATCTTCAGAGAGTTGTCTCTCCTTTGAGCACAACTCAGGAAAACTTTGAAGCGAGAGAACTGCATCCAACTCATCTTGGAAGATTATGCCCGGTCGAAACTCCGGAAGGAACCAACATCGGGTTAAGGAAAAACTTAGCCATGATGGCAGACATCACATCAGAAAGTCCTGAAAAAGAAGTTATCGATTTGCTTAAACAAAATGGAGTCAAGGTGATTCAATGACTGAAGTCTATCTTAATTTCAAATTTGTAGGAGAGACGGAAAATGCAAAAGAGATAATCTCAAATATGATAGATCAAAGAAGAAAAGGCTCGATTTCCAATAATATCAATATTTACTACGATGATGAGCAGAATAAAATATTCATAGACACTACGAGAGGAAGGGTAAGAAGGCCTCTTCTTGTCGTGAAAGACGGAAAACCTCTTCTTAATGAGAAGCATATCCAGCAGCTGATGAAGAATGAATTAACTTGGAGTGATCTGTTAAGACAGGGTGTTGTCGAATATCTTGATGCGGCTGAAGAAGAAAACGCGCTTGTCGCATTTTATGAAAAAGATTTGAAGAAAGAGCATACTCATATGGAAATCAG
>DUFL01000051.1:43227-57636 GCA_013331965.1 Candidatus Woesearchaeota archaeon
ATTGCAATCATGAGCTACAAAGGATATAATATCGAAGATGCAGTCATCATCAATCAGGGTTCTTTAGACAGGGGATTGTTCAGATCAACATATTTCAGGCCGGAAACAACTGAAGAAATAAGATATTCGGGCGGATTAATGGACGAAATAGGGACTCCTGACAAAGAAACAAAAGGATACAGGACTGAGAAAGATTACAGATACCTGCAGGACGACGGAATGATATATCCTGAAGCGAAAGTCGGTGAAGATGATGTTGTCATAGGAAAAACAAGCCCTCCAAGATTCCTGAGCTCAATGGACGAGTATAATCTTGGTACAAATGTAAGAAGAGAAAGCTCGACAGCAATCAAGCACGGAGAAACAGGAGTTGTTGATTTTGTTTTAGTGACTGAAAGTGAGGAAGGAAATAAATTAGTCCAGGTGAGGATGAGGGACCAGAGAATCCCGGAAATAGGGGATAAATTCACATCAAGACACGGACAAAAAGGAATTGTCGGTATGATTGTTCCTCAGTCAGAGATGCCTTTCACAGCATCAGGAATCACTCCTGATATTTTGACAAGTCCGCACGGAATCCCGTCACGTATGACGGTTTCCCATCTTATCGAGATGCTTGGAGGAAAAACAGGAGCACTGAGCGGAAGAAGGATTGACGGAACAATTTTCGAATCAGAGCCTGAAAAAGACTTAAGATTAGAACTGGCAAAACTTGGATTCAGGGAAGACGGAACAGAAACGATGTACAATGGAGAAACAGGAGAGAAATATATCGCAAGAATCTATGTCGGAAATATGTTTTACTTAAGATTAAGATACATGGTTGCAAATAAATTGCTTTCAAGAGCAAGAGGGCCTATACAGCTGCTTACAAGACAGCCGACAGAAGGAAGGTCCAAAGAAGGCGGCTTAAGATTGGGAGAGATGGAAAAAGATACTTTCGTCGCGAACGGAGCTGCGCTGCTGCTGAAGGAAAGATTTGATTCAGACAGAACAATAATACCTGTCTGCGAAAAATGCGGCTCTGTAGGCTACTACAACGAATACAAGAAACAGAAGATGTGCCCGATCTGCGGAGAGGATTCAGAGCTTGCAAATGTCGAGATGGCCTATGCATTTAAGCTGATAATCGATGAATTAAAATCTCTTGGTATAAATCTAAAGCTTTCGCTGGAGGATAAGTATTAATGGACGATCAGGTTGTTTACAAGAAAATAGGGAGTATCGCTTTCGGATTATTTGACCCGGCAACATTAAAGAAAATGTCTGCTGCAAAAATAGTAACTCCTGAGCTTTATGACAGAGAAGGCTATCCTGTCGATGGCGGTCTGATGGATATCAGGATGGGAGTTATCGATCCTGGTTTGAGATGCAAGACATGCGGCCAGAAAATAAAAGAATGTCCGGGGCACTTCGGCTACATGGAATTGGCAAGGCCTATCATGCACATAAAATTCATAACACTTGTTCTTTCACTATTGAGAAGCACATGCAAGCAATGCGGAAGAATTTTAATTCCGCAGGACAAGATAGCTTCCCTCACAGAAGAATTAAAAAAAATAGAAGAAGAAGGAGGAGTCGAGGAGAGAAGAAAAAGAATTGTCGAGATAGTCGCTTCTCTCAAGACAGCAACAAAGTGTCCGCACTGCAAATCAAAGCAGATGAAAGTCACCCTTGAGAAGCCTTATACTTTCCTTGAAGATGATAAAAGATTAAGTCCGATTGAAATAAGATCAAGATTGGAAAAAATACCAAACGAAGAACTGCACGTCATGGGAATCAACGGGGAAGTCGCAAGGCCAGAATGGTCTATCCTTACCATGATGTCAATTCCTCCTGTAACTATGAGGCCGTCCATCACGCTTGAATCAGGAGAAAGAAGCGAAGATGACTTAACTCATAAATTAGGAGATATCGTAAGAATCAACCAGAGATTATTTGAAAATATTAACGCAGGTGCTCCTGAAATCATAATTGAAGATTTATGGGACTTACTGCAGTATCACATAACAACATTCTTCGATAACGAGGTTGCACAGCTCCCTCCTGCCAGACATAGAAATGGGCAGCCTTTGAAAACAATAAGCGAAAGAATAAAATCAAAAGAAGGAAGAATAAGGCACAACTTAGCTGGAAAAAGGACAAACTTCTCGGCAAGAACAGTCATTTCTCCTGATCCTATGATTTCTATAAATGAAGTCGGTGTTCCTGAAGCAATCGCTAAAAAACTTACAGTTCCTGAAAGAGTTACTGACTGGAACATTGAATACTTAAAAGAATTTGTCAAAAAAGGACCAGGCGAATATCCCGGTTCAAATTACATCATAAGACCTGATGGAAAAAAGAAAAAGATAACAAGCGAAACTCAGGAAGCATGTCTTGAAGAACTGCAGCCGGGATATGTTGTTGAAAGGCATTTGATGGACGGGGATATTGCAATTTTTAACAGACAGCCTTCACTGCACAGAATGAGCATGATGTGCCACAGAGTAAGGATTCTCCCGGGAAAAACATTAAGGCTTAATGTAGCTGTTTGCGCTCCTTACAACGCAGACTTTGACGGAGATGAGATGAACCTTCATATTCCTCAGACAGAAGAGGCAAGAGCAGAAGCAGAGATACTTATGCTCGTCCAGACTCAGATAATTTCCCCAAGATACGGACTTGCAATCATAGGAGGAACCCAGGACGCGCTTTCCGGAAATTATATCTTAACAAAAAAACTTAATTTCCCAAGAAAAAAAGCAGTTGAACTTGCTTCAGCGATAGGGATCGAGGATTTCAAGAGACTTCCGAAAAAAGATACTGTGAGCGGAAAAGAACTTTTCAGCCTTCTTATCCCTCTTGATTTTTCATTCAAAGGAGAATCAAAGGACGGAAATCCAGTTATAATAAAAGACGGCCAGCTTATTGAAGGTCACATGGATGATGCAAATTTGGGAGAGGGAGCAGGATTGTTCCTAAGACATATTCACAAACAGTACGGGGAAGAATTTACAGCAGATTTGCTTGGGAAAATTTTCAAGCTTGGAATTGTGACTTTGATGGAGTACGGACAGAGTGCAGCATTATCAGATCTTGATTTATCGCTTAAGGCGCAGTCAGAAATCAATTCTGTTCTGGAAAGTGCATATGAAAAAGTCGATGAATTAATCAGCGCATTCCACAAAGGGACAATGGAGACTTTCCCCGGAAAAACACTGAGGGAAACATTTGAGATGAGAGCACTTGAAACGCTCAACAAGGCAAGAAACAAGATTGCAAATACTATCTCAGACAATGCAACAAAAGACTCTCATCTTGAAGTAATGATCAAGTCGGGAGCGGCAGGAAAGTTTTTACATTTAACTCAAATGTCAGCATGTGTAGGACAGCAGGCCCTTCACGGCGGAAGGATTGGGCAAGGTTACAAAAACAGGACGCTTTCTGCTTTCAAGAAAGATGATATCGGACCGGAAGCGAGAGGATTCATCTCAGCAGGATTCAAGACAGGATTAAAACCGTATGAATTTTTCTTCATGTCGATGACAGGAAGGGACGCACTGATGGATACTGCACTGAGAACTCCTAAATCAGGTTATCTTTACAGAAGGCTTGCAAATGCGATGCAGGACCTAAGAGTTGAATATGATGAGACAGTCAGGGATTCATCAGGAAAAATAATCCAGTTCAAGTACGGAGAAGACGGAATTGATGTTTCAAAATCAGAGAACGGAAAACTTAATGTCAAAAGAATAGTTGACAAGGTGCTCGGATGAACACAGAAGAGATAAAATCAAAATTGACAAAAAAAATAATTGAAGATGTAGAGGACTGCATACCGAAAGGGACATCTGCAGATAAAATAAAAAAGATATATGAAGATGTCATGAAAGAATACGAACTGGCAAAAGTCGCCCAGGGAGAAAGTGTTGGAATAATTTCAGCAGAATCAATCGGGGAACCGGGCACTCAGATGATATTAAGAACATTCCATCTCGCAGGAGTTGCGGAAATGAACGTCACGACAGGTCTTCCAAGGCTTATCGAGATCCTTGACGGAAGAAAATCGATTGAAACTCCTATGATGGAGATATATCTCAAAGAGCCTTACAAATCAGGAAAGAACATCAAGGAACTGGCTGTTCAGATAAAAGAGACAAGACTCGGCGAATTGGTAAAAGAATTCATAATTGATCTTGCAGAAAACACCGTTTCATTCACACTGGATGAAGATAAATTAAAATTAATAGGAGCTACACCTTCTTTGATAATAAAAGCTATAGAAAAAGCAGCTAAACTTCCTGTAAAGCAGAACGGAAGAGAAATTTCAGTTCCGGTGACGAGCAAGGAAGCGGGAGTAAATGAAGTCTACAAACTGAAAGAGCTGTTAAGACATGTATTTGTCGCGGGAGTAAAAAACATAACACAGGTCCTTCCTGTGAAAAGAGGAGAGGAATATGTAATAATAACAGCAGGATCAAATCTCAAGGCAATTTTGGGAATGGAAGCTGTTGATGTTCATAGAACGACATCAAATGATATCTTTGAGCTTAACGCTGTTTTCGGAATAGAAGCTGCAAGAGCCTCAATCATAAATGAGATTTATAAAATAATTGAATCTCAAGGTTTAAATGTCGATGAAAGACACATCATGCTCGTAGCAGATATGATGACAGTTGACGGGATGATAAAAGGCATCACAAGATACGGAATCATCGGAGAAAAAAGTTCAGTTTTAGCCCGTGCATCATTTGAGACGCCGATAAAACACCTCATCAACGCAGCTTTAGTGGGAGAAAGAGATCCTTTGAATTCAGTAGTTGAAAATGTGATGATAAACCAGATTGTTCCGATTGGAACAGGACAGTCAAGAATTGTTATGAAAGATAAGGAGAATAAAAAATGAGTTTAGCAGAACTGAAAAAACATGTAGGAAGCAAGAAATTGCTGCTTGGAGCAGACAGAACTCTGAAGAATCTGAAAAAGGGAGAATTAAAAGAGATATTCCTTTCTTCGAATACTGCTGAAAATGTCAAAGAAGATATTGAAACAATCTCAAAGAAGTTCAATGTTAAAATATACAAACTGGATATAACGAGCGAGGAAATGGGAGTTGTCGTCAAGAAGCCATTCTCTGTTTCTGTTGCTTCTTTGCAAAAATAAAATGAATACAAAAGTTGTTTTCGACATAAATGTTCTTAACATAATGAAAACATTTGACAATGTAACTCACGCTAAATTAAAAGATTGCATTGTCGAGGAAGAAAAGATAATATTCATTGTTTCGGAGAATGAACTCAGCAAAGCAATCGGAAAGAATGCTTCTAATGTGAAAAGGCTTGCTGAGATTCTTAAGAAAAAAATAAAGATTGTTGAATTCAGTTCTGATACACTGAAGCTTATTAAGAATTTTATCCATCCTCTGAAAGCTGACAATATCTATGAAGAAAACGGAATTGTTGTTCTCGAAAGCGCCGATTCAAAGGTAAAAGGATTATTGATTGGAAGGGCCGCGCAAAACCTGAGAAAACTTGAGGAATATATCAGAAGATATGTCGATGTCAAGGAGATAAAGGTTGTTTAAAAATCATTACTTATATAAAAAAGAACATATTTATATCCCTTAGTAAGTCTCAGAAATATGTCCAACGTAAGCAGCATCTCAAGCAAGAGAATCATCCAAGGTGGAATGGGTGCAGGAGTTTCAGGATACAGACTTGCACGAAAAGTTTCTGGTTATGGTCAATTGGGAGTCATTTCTGCAACGGCGGCAGACAATCTTCTCATAAGAGGACTGCAGAATGGGGATTCCGGAGGAGAATTAAGAGATGCACTTGGTCATTTTCCGAATCAAGATATCGCAAAGAGAACTATTGACAGATTCTATATCAAGGATGGAAAAGCTAATGACGAGAAATACATCCTCAATCAGTTTCCTTCTTTTGAAAAAATAAACAATGCAGAATTTAGATTAAAAAATAAAGATTTAGAAGACACACTCGTTGCTGGCGCATTTACACAGGTACACTTAGCAAAAAGAGGGCATAGCAATCCAGTCGGTGCGAATTTTCTGAATAAAATAGAATGGGCGCAGCTCCCTACGCTTTACGGAGCGATGCTTGCAGGAGTTGATGTTATTCTCATAGGCGCAGGATTTCCAAGAGAAATTCCTGAAATTCTTTCATTGTTTACTTCAGGAAATGACGGCAAAATGAGCGTTTCCGTGAGCGATAAAAAATACAGCATAGTTTTCAGCCCTCAGAGATACGGCAAATCTGAAGTAAAAAGACCGGTATTTTTAGGAGTTGTTGGAAATCACCTTGGTGTAAAAGGACTGCCGAATGCTGACGGTTATGTTTTTGAAGGACCGATTGCCGGCGGACACAATCCTCCTGCAAGGAGCAAAACATTAAATGATATAGGCGAACCTCTTTACGGACCAAAAGACGAAATGAATTTTGATTTACTCGCGATGTTATTGAAACAAAACGGAGGACATCAACCTTATTGGCTTGCAGGAAACTACTCTACGCGACTTGCTGAAGCGATATCTCACGGCGCATCCGGGGTGCAGGTTGGAACTCCTTTTGCATTTTCACAGGACTCAGGAATAACCACTGAATTAAAACAGCAGGCTCTCGAAGAAATAATTAACGGCACTGCAAAAGTACTCACGAGCGCAAGAGCATCACCGACTGGATTCCCCTTCAAAATATTTCAGCTGCCTGGAACAGTTGGAACTCAGGAAACGTATGATAAAAGAGAGAGGGTTTGCAGTCTTGGACATCTAATAGAAATATGCGAGGATGCAGGCGGAAGAATAATAACAAGATGTCCTGCCGAACCTGTTGAAGGATTTGTAAGAAAAGGCGGAAGTCCTGAAGAAGCGGAAGGAAGAATTTGCCTGTGCAATGGACTTATGGCCACAATCGGTCTCGGAATGCCGGGAGAACCGCCTTTAGTGACATCGGGTGCCGATTTTACTGCAGTAAAAGAACTCGTTGGAAAACACGGAATGAAATACACTGCAGAGAATGTTGTTGATTATATTTTAGGAAAAGTTTAAGAGAAGCACGTGTGGAAAGATTTTAGATATTTGTTTTATGATTCTTCAAGATGTTCTCCAAGTTCTCAGTGTTTATCTTTATATATCTTCCATATTGTAAATAATTAACCTAAATCACATAACAATCTTTATAAACCACCATAAAGCAGGAATATTCATGGGCAAGAAATCAAACGGACTGAATTCTGCAAAGAAGCTAAGGCATAGAAGGCATACCAGCCTTTGGCTTAAGAAAAAATACGTTCAAAGAATTTTGCAAAGTAAATTAAAATTCGACCCGTTAGAAGGTTCCTCTCAGGCAAGAGGAATCGTTCTTGAAAAAGTACAGGTTGAAGCAAAGCAGCCGAACTCAGCAATGAGAAAATGCGTTAAAGTTCAGTTAATCAAAAACGGAAAGCAGGTTACAGCATTCTGCACCGGAGATGGTGCAACAAAATTGATAGATGAGCATGATGAAGTCATTGTAGAACAGATCGGTGGAATTAAAGGAAGGGCAAAAGGAGATTTGCCTGGAATAAGATGGTGCGTAATAAAAGTCAATGATCAAAGTTTAGATGCGTTAAGAAAAGGAATAATCGAGAAGGCAAGAAAATAAAATGACAGAAGTAAAAGCATTCAACAGATGGGACGCAATAGGAGTAAAATCTTCAGATCCCGGCTTGATGAGCTACATTACAGTCACTCCAAGATTTCTGCCTAAAACTGGAGCTAAGTACGCAAAACAAAAATTCCACAAATCGAAAATATTCATTCTTGAAAGATTGATGAACAAGATGATGGTTGCGGGACACAGAGCAAAAAAACATAAAATAAGCTCCGGCCATAATTCTGGAAAATCACAGTTGGTGTCAAAAATAATGATAAAAGTTTTAGAGCAGTTGGAAATAAGAACAAAGCAGAATCCAATCCAGGTTGTGATAACTGCGATTGAAAATGCTGCTCCGAGAGAGGAAATCATCGCGATTGAATACGGCGGTGCAAGATATCCGAAAGCAGTTGAAAGCTCTCCTCAGAGAAGGATTGATATGGCGCTACGATTTATCACTCAAGGCGCTTCACAAAAAGCGTTCAACACTAAAAAATCAATTGAAGACTGCTTAGTTGATGAGCTTTTGGCAGCATTTAACTTAAGCCCTAATTCAAATGCAATTTCTAAGAAGAACGAATTGGAAAGACAGGCTGACAGTTCCAGATAAAGTTATTTATTTTTTAGTTTGTTATTAAACCAGTATTATTTGACTTGGGATTTCTGCTTAGTTCGAACTTAGCAAAGCAGCCCCGGATAAGTATTTTTATTAATAATTACAAACAAAAAATGTTTAAAATTATAACTAAATAATTTAATTAAAAACAATTTATTCAGTAGAATTGCCAACTTTCTGAGCTTTTGCAGCAGCCATCTTGTAAGTCAGTTGAAGATTCCATAAGTCAGCAACACATT
This sequence comes from Candidatus Woesearchaeota archaeon, assembly GCA_013331965.1. Taxonomy (GTDB): domain Archaea; phylum Nanobdellota; class Nanobdellia; order Woesearchaeales; family UBA10107; genus UBA10107; species UBA10107 sp10107u. The sequence goes on from DUFL01000051.1 coordinate 51,717, forward strand.
GCTGGTAGTCTGCCTGAATTGAATTGGCATTATCCAGGAAAAACTGGAAATCCTGCTGAGATATGCAGTTCTTGGCTGCCATTCCGGTGATTCCGGGAATGCCTTTTTGCCCCGCTGTAAAACCTAATGCAAGACTGGTCAAAATTATGACAATCAGGACAATTACATGCAGTCTGAGCCTGAACTTGCTGTGTTCTGTGTTCAATTTAAGCTTTTGAGCCATAGCTTTCCTGATTAGTTGGTAATATTTAAAGTTTTTGGATTATTGGTTAATTCAACTTAAAGCCATAAGAGTTGACTTAATTGTGCAGGAACATTTATATACTGTTTTTAGGCGTGAATTAGCAATGAAAACAAAATACGTTGTTGCTAAGGCATTTGTCGATGTAAAGCCTGTACTGAAGAAAGCCCTGCCTTTGCTGAAGGGAAAAATAGGAATAGTCACAACAGTCCAGTTTCTGCATTTAATGAAAGAAGCGAAGCAGTTCTTAGACGAACATAATATAAACAGCACAATTCTCGGACAGGTTCTCGGATGCAATATTGAAGTAACAAAAAATTCAGATGCTGACTCGTTCCTATATATTGGAGATGGTTTGTTCCATCCTAAAGGACTGATTGTCCAGAAAGAAAGGCATGTTATTATGGCTGATCCTCTTTCAAATAAAGTGAGAGAATTAACTAAAGAAGAAATAAAAAGATTTGAAAATATAAGATACAAAGGACAGGTAACGTTTCATTCCTCAAAAAATATAGGAGTATTGGTATCACTAAAGCCGGGACAGGAGCACCTGGTGGCAGGATTGACTTTGAAAAAGAAATATCCTGACAAAAATTTCTACATTTTAGTTTTTGACGACCTGAATTTTGCTTCTCTTGAGGATTTTCCTTTCATAGAATGTTATGTAAACACGATGTGTCAGAGAATAAGCTATGACGACGTGAACAAGCTTCCAAGAGCGGTTGTGGACTATAGCGATTTACAATGAAAAAACTAATCTTATTATTTTTATCTTTATTATTTTTATTAATTGCATGCTCGCAGATAAATGTTTCTGAGATAAGATATGCAGAAATAAATAATCAGAAAATTCCTTTGGAATTAGCGCTGACTTCCGAACAGCAGACAAAAGGCTTGATGTTTGTAAAAAACCTGACGGGCGGGATGTTGTTCATCTATGATGATGAAGCTCAAAGAAATTTCTGGATGAAAAATACAGTAGTTCCTTTAGATATGATTTTTATCGATAAAAATTATAGAATAGCAACAATCCACAATGCATTGCCATGCAAAGCAGAGCCGTGCAAAATTTACGCAAGTCCGAAAGCAATGTATGTCCTCGAAGTGAACGGAAACTTCACAGTAAAAAATAACATTAACGTCGGAGATAAAGTTTTGTTTGCAAAATAAATTCTTATGCTGCGCCCCGGCATGATTTTATTCGTTAATTACAAATTAAAAAGTTAGCGTCGTTCGCGATGTAATTCTAACTTATCTGACACAATCTCGGCATAGCCGAGCTGTGCCCATCTGAACAAAGTTCAGATCGGGTATCGTTGAAACCCCGTAGGGGGCGACCCCCTCAACTCTGTTTATTTTGACTTATCTATCGCTCACACCTGACGCTAACTTTTAATTAATCCTTAATACTAACTTTTATTCCATCAATAAGCTTATAAATAGCCTTAAAATCAAAAGTACTGATGGAAAGAAAGCCTTACAAACTGATGACTGAAGAGGAGAGAGCTATTCAGGCACAGCAGGAAATTACAAGAATAAAGATTCCGAGGGACAGGGAAGTTTTCGGAATTGTGGAGCAAAGAGTCGGCGCTTCTAGAATGATTGTAAAATGCCTTGACGGAAAAACAAGAAACTGCAGGATTCCGGGAAGATTAAAAAGAAGTTTGTGGGTCAGGGAAGGAGATGTTGTGATTGTTGAACCTTGGGAATACGGCGGAGATGAAAAAGGAGATATCGTCTACAAATATACAAAAACTCAGGTCAATTATTTAAGAAATAAAGGACAGCTGGAAAAATTAAGCGAACTGGAAGAATTCTAAACTTTAATTTTATTCACGTTATCAATTGAAATCCAGGCAGACATTGCTCCAAATCCTTTTTTATTTATTTTAAACGGTTTAATTTTCTCGGGATTCTTTAAATAAATAAGCATGCAGTATTTTTTGTCCCTAAATAACTGAAAGAAATTAGGAATTTTGTCTGCACTCAGTCCATCATCTTTTCCGTATTGTTTCAAAATCCTTGATACCTTAGAAGGACTTAAATCAGAAAATTGCAAAACTTTATCGACCTCTGTGCTTATGGTTACCGGATTTCCGGAATCCTTGAAGTAAACTATTTCTCCTTCTTTTATTTTATTCCATGGCGCCCTCTTTGATTTGTACCATCTCGATTCTATAACTTTATCGCCAGAAAGAATCTTCTGAATTAATCCCCAAGACTTCTTCATTATTGCAACGTGCTGCATAGTTCAGTTTACTGCATTTAAGTTTATAAAAACAACTACAATAACATTTATATACAACTAATTGTAGCATTCACTTAAGGTAAATACAATGCGTTGCTCATTCTGCGGAAATGAAGAAACAAGAGTATCAGACAAGAGAGAGTTAGAAGAAGGCGCAAAAACAAGAAGAAGAAGAGAATGCCTCAAGTGCAAGAAAAGATTCACAACATACGAAGAAGCAGAAAAAGTTGACCTTAGTATAATAAAAAGAGATGAAAGGAGAGAGCCTTTCAACAAGCAGAAACTTCTATCCGGGTTTTTGAAAGCGTGCGAAAAAAGGCCTATCTCAAGAGAAGCGATTGAGCAGGCAGTGAATGAGATTGAGCAGGAAATTCTAAATCTTGAGACGAAAGAAGTCTCTACGAAAACAATCGGCGAGATGGTGATAAATAAATTAAAAAATATGGATAAAGTCGCTTACATAAGGTTCGCTTCGGTGTACAAGCAGTTTGCAGATGTTGAAGATTTTAAGAAAGAACTGGATGAATTAATAAATAAAAAAACTGAGAAATAATTATTTAGTAGTCTGTATCGGACGCATTAATTCCCATTAGTTCTATGAATTCTTTCGGTGTCGTATATTCTTTAAATTCCTTGAAATCTCTGTCGTAAGCCACCAAATGAGTTATGCTTAATTTCCTCACTACTGCTATTTGTTCAAGGTCTTTTTCTTTTATTTGGCCTTTTAATTTCTCCATAATATCTTCTGCGAATTTAGCCGGTATCAAAAAACACGATTGAGAAAGATATCTCCTGAAATGTTTTGACAGCTTTTCCCCATGATATTTATTAAAATAATTCAGAACCTCCGTAAAAACTCTGCTCGAGATAACCGCCTCTATCTGACCCTCGTTCAGAAGATCAATGGCTTTTCTGCTGTTAGAATATGGAAATTCGAAAGAATAGATAAAAACATTGGTATCAATAAATATCTTAGGAGGCATTTTCTAATCTTGCAATATCCTTGGCAAGCTGCTTAGGGCTCACTTTCCTCCTCGGAAATCTCTCTATTTGTTTCCAGAGCTTTTCTCTCAATAAACCAAGCTCTACTCCATAATGTACAAGAGAAGCTCTTATCGCTTCGGATTTCGAATTAAATAATCCGGTCCTTACCATTCCGTCCAGCATATCTGCTTCAATGCCTTTAAATTTCAAGGTTAGCGTTGACATATAGTATATCGATAGTGATTAACTATATAAGCTTTTCGCTATTTATGTGCTGCAACGAAGTATCCGGGGGAAAGAAGAAAAATAATTCATTCTTTCCAATTATAGAATATCAACCCAACGATTCCTATCGTCAAAGCAGAATCCGCGGCATTAAATGCGGGCCAGAATGTGAATGCAATGAAATCAACAACGTAACCGTAACTTATTCTGTCAATCAAATTTCCTATTATCCCTCCGACAATCAGTGCAAAAAATATCTTTTCTTTTGATGCTATTTTATCCCAGTAGAACATTATCAGTCCTAAGACAATCAGTGAAAAGAATATCAGATAAGAATTTGCGCCTTTCAGGATTCCAAATGCAGAGCCGGTATTTGTGATGTAAGTCAGATTTAATGTTTTAATCAGGTTAACAGAATCATTGATATTAAAATTTATTCTTACAATCCATTTAGAAAATTGGTCTAAAAGGACGACTGCAATAATTATCCAGAAATAACTACCAGTATTTTTGTTTCGGATTCTCTGAATTTTTTTCAAGCGAGTTCAGCCTCTGGTTTATCATGTCTAGCATTGCTTTTATTGTGTCTAATTTTGCGGAAATCAGCTGCAGATCCGTATTTTGAGACGCCTGCTGAAGCGGCTGCGAGATTGACCTAGGACTTTCAAATTTAGAATAATCCGGAGCATCGGAACCCAATCTGTCATAATTTTCTTCTTTTGGCGGTTCAGCAATTCCTGTTCTGTCGGGAGAAAGTCCTAATTCTCTTTCAAATTTTTCCAGATCATCCTCTTTTTTCCTGAACGGCCACATTTTACATCAAACCCACTGTCGATGACATCGCTAAAACACCTAATGAAATAAATGCGACATAAAAAGCAATCTTGATTGCGGTGCTTATTACCCAGGAAGCGACCCTGAAAATACCATATCCTACGGCAAGAAGCAGAGCTGCATAGTTGTAATTTATGTCTAACACCATAAATAATATAATGAATAGGGAGTTTATAAAGGTTTATGTGACATTTAATAAATAAGTTGCGTTTGGATAATGCATGAAGAGGTGTGTAGAAGATATTATAATGGATATTCCTGTTTTCTACGACCAGACTCCAAAAGAAAAAATTGCCGAAGAGATTTTAAGGAGAGATGGTGAAACTGTCTTATTATCGGATAAAACTAATTTTTCAAAATCATATTTTCTGTGCAGGCTTAGGATAGATCCCAAGGACAAAGAACATTATTTCGTCCAGCTGCCGCTTGGAAATTCAGAAAAGGCAAAAGCATTTGAATTAAAACTAAAATATGAAAATTTAATCGGATTAAAAGTTAAGACTGAGCATGGGCCTATGCTTGCCTCAAAAAAATACAAAATAATGCTTAAATCATAACGCCGTTCAGATAACCGGACTGTCCCGGCCTTGAAGTTATTCTCGCTTTTCCCTTGTTCGTCTGTACTACAGCTCCTTTGTTAAGGATATTACGCCTGACTAATTGTGCATTTGCAGGATTTTCAAGAACTGTTTCAATATCAGCAATCTCATATTTCTTTGTTTTGGAATTGTAAAGGTTAATTTTGTTTGCGTCCAATAATCTGACCTTAACTCCGCCCCCCTGCGTTCTTTGAGTCTTGATTTTGTTTGGCTTAAGATTAGTCATTACTGCAGTTCCTGCAATCTCATATAATTTTGATTTTCTGTAGTCTATCAATCTCGCTCCTGAGCCTGATCTTTTCGTTTTTCCTCTTGTTCTTATCTGTGCCATTATTTAGTTGCCCACCTGTAGCTTCTCAATCGTTTGGATTTTCCGAATCCGCAGCTTGAGCATGCTTTTTTATTTATATGATATGAAGCTTTTCCGCACCTTCTGCATCTTATAGCATGCGTTTTAGATGATCGTTTTCCCTGAGAACCTGTTCCGCCATATCCTAGTGACATTCTTTACTCCGTTAATCGTGAGGCATTATTACAGTTATTGTATCTCCTCTTAAGAAGACGGTGCCTAATTTCCTTTTTATTTCGCCGTCCACTCTTTCTTCCGCCTCTTCCAGAACAACATTTATGTGAATATCAAACGAATTCAGCTTTCCGACATACTGCCTGCCGTTCTTCAGCTCTACAATGACTTTCTTGTTCCTTGACTTATTCAGGGCATCCAAAGGTCTTGATTCCATTTCCATGATGATTTTTACAGCTTCGCGACCATATATAAATGTTGCTATG
>DUFL01000051.1:57643-57835 GCA_013331965.1 Candidatus Woesearchaeota archaeon
CTTAACAAGCGGTGGCTAACTCAAATTTGAAACAATTATCATCCAATAAATAACTTTAATAACCACTATATTGAACTTTAATCTTTATGCGGCGATAGCGAAGTGGTCAAACGTGACAGGCTTAGGACCTGTTGGCTTAGTGCCTTCGCAGGTTCGACTCCTGCTCGCCGCAGTTTCTTATTAAGTTAGCAC
>DUFL01000020.1 GCA_013331965.1 Candidatus Woesearchaeota archaeon
TCTTTTATCGTTTTTTTCAAAAAGCTCATTTAGTTTCACTCACCAGGCACTGCCCAGGATCCTCCCGGAAGAGTATTTCCTGACGCTCCAAACCTATTGCACAGGCAGTCTCCTTCTTTGTCTGGACATTTTCTTATGAAAGTCCTGAAATCTCCCTTGTATTTCCACATTTCCGTAAATCTCAGGCAAACTAAATCATAATTTTTGCCGGATGGTGCGACAAGAGTACTTTCTCCCTGGGCGCCTATCTCGGAAACTCCTTCTCCCAGTTTATATGAGCCTAGCTCATTCATCTTTGTATTTCCTGTATAAAGATTGACAAATATTGTTGCTGCTTCTTTTGGATTTATTAAAACTGAGCTTGAGACAGAAAATGTAACTCTGTGCTGGAAAACGACGACAGGCACTCCATTGACAGGATCTTCTCTTGTTTCAACAACAACGCCCTCGACATGGGCAGAAGCTGTTCCGTCTTCTCCAAATGCTATGTTCGAAGTCGAATCTGTTGTTACTGTCCACAAGCTGCAGAGATGAGAGGTAATGGGCTCTATTCCTAAATACAATCTGGTAAATGTTTCATCAACTTTAGACTGCCATGCTTCCATCGAATCCCATTTATCGATGTAATAATTCGCCCACTTAAGATTATTATACGCCTCGTTGAATACTCCCAAAGCGCCGGCAGCTGTGCTTAATCTTTCTCTTAATGCTTCGGTTCTTAATCTTTCTGCTTCTGTTCTCTGCCTTTTTAATTCTGCTTCCAGCCTTTGCTGCTCATCCTGCAATTCTTTCAGTCTCGCTTCTTCTATTAGCATATCTACATTTCTTACCTCACGTTCTTCGTCAGATTGAGCGCTGCTTTGAAGATCTCTCATCGCTTCCAGATTAGTCTCGATAGATTCTGCTTCTTCAGACAGCCTGTCTATATCACTTGCAAGAATCCTGGCATAATCCGCGCTTATAGGTGCTTGTTCGTAAAGAACTGACGATGACGCTTCACCTAGACAGCTGGTTGTATAAGTTACCTGCGCAAAAACAAAACTAAAACTTATTAAAGTCATTACAAGCGTTATTATTACTGTCTTGTTTTTTATATTCATGGTGTCGTTCCTGTCTGTAATGGACAAGCGCTGCCTGTCGGTGATGCCGCTCCTGTATTTGTAACCGGCCCCAACGGTATTATAGCTGAATCTACATTATGTGCAGCCTCCAGTACTCCTGCAACTATGCTTCTTGTTTGATCATCAACTGGACCATCAGCACCAAATTTACTTACCTCCACTATTGTGTCTGAACCAGGAGTTGTATCAGTGGTATAATAATATCCATAAATACCAGAACCTTCCGGCGCAACTACTTCTTGCATGTCTATAAAATCCCTGTGTATATTGCCGGCACTTACAACATAAGTCTGACTTTGCGGTGTAAATACATTGCTTAATGATGCCAACGCAGCAGCATCATTGGGATTGTTTGGATTGAAATAATTTCTATTCGCAGAAGGATTCATTCTTTGGAAAGCTGCAATAACTTCAGGAGGGGTTATAGGATTATCACTAATTCTCAACCGCGTACCGGTTTGCTCGAAATAATCATCTGCTTGCTGCTGAGTTACTGCTGTATTTGACGTTAAACGTGTAAGTGTTTGGTCATATACTATCTGTGATAAAGGCTCCACTCTAACAATTCTTACTTCATGAACTCCGGCTTCCCCTTCACCTTGCGCATAAACATAAATAAAACTAATCAAAACTAAAAGAATCGTCCAAACCTCTCTCTTTTTCATGAGCTTAAAGTGAATTCAGTTCCGCTCTGTAATTTCCGGCATCCGGATTAAGTTCTATCGCTTTTTCAAATGCTGCTTTTGCTTTTGACTTATCTCCAAGTTCTTTATATGCTTTACCGAGTAAAAAATATGCATTAGGATAATCAGGATTAATTTTTAATGCATTCAACGAAAATTTTTTCGCAGTTTCAAATTCTCTGAGGCCCATATGTGCTGAGCCGATATTATTCATTACCTGATAAAATTTAGGTTTTAATTTTAAAGCCTTTTTTCCAAATTCAATCGACTTAGCATAATCTTTTTTTACAAAAAACAAAAATCCTAATTGCTTGTATGCTTCTGCAGAATTTTTATTATTTGAAAGAATAGTCATTGTGCATTTTTCTGCGTCATCAAATCTCCCAAGATCAATGTAGGCATAGCCGAGCATTTCAAGAGCTTTTTCTCCGCAGCCGGCTCCTGCTGCTTTTTCCAGAACAGGAAGCGCCTTATTTGGGAGTCTTGCTAATACATCAATAGAGCCTAAACCAGTCAAAGCTCCGCAGTCATCTTTATTTTCAGCCAATGCCTGTGAAAACTCGCGGTTTGAATCATTATAAAGCTTGACTCTGTCATCTGTTGTAAGCCTTGGTTTTTTGGATTCCTCTAAATAAAAGAATCCTCTTTCTACATGGCTTTGGCCTGCAAAACCAATACTTGGTAACGCTATTGTTGTTGCTGCCATAATCATTACTCTTAATCTCGTTTCTAGGTTTTTCTTGTATGTTACCATTAAAAAGTAGTAGTTATTACTACTATTTAAATGTTTTTATTTTAACAATATGTATTAACTCCAGGATCTGCACTGGGCGGAAGGGATGATATTACTATTGTGTCCAGATTGTCTAATCGTTGCCTGTCTTCCGAAGATTCTTCCCATGTACCAGATGTGAATTCAATGCCAAAACGTGTGAAACCGGGAGTAAACACTTCTACTCTGCCCGAGGTATCCCTTCTTATGTAGGCAGAATCTGCAGCAATACTATTCTCTGCCGTCGCACCTTCATTCCTTCCATCGACATAATCTTGAAATATATCGTGTGCCGCCTGAGATAAGTAAAATGTCTCTCCTGAGTTAACCCGTTGGATAGTATTATCCAGAATATTTCTCTGTGCATATGGACGTCCGGCTAAATCTGCAGCTAAAGATTCGCCCACCGGAAGATTATGTATTTGAGTTCCATCATATCTATACAAATATTGAGGGGGCGGTACGGCAACTTCTGTTCCCTGAGAACTAAGACTAATCAAACTAACTAAAACTAGAACAACTGTCCAAACACTTTTTTTATTCATCATAAATCTACTTCAATGAATTTACTGTTTCTGCATAAGCGGGGGCCAATTCAACTGCTTTTTCAAATTCTTTTCTTGCTTCATCTAATCTTCCTGCTTTCTTTAATATCAAACCTAAACCGTAATGAGCTGGTGCAAAATCAGGATTTATTTTAACTGCTTTTCTTGCATGCTTTAATGCATTTGCAACATCACCAAGTTCCTTATACATAATTCCAATATTATGCAATACAACATGCATTTCAGGATTAATTTCAAGTGCTTTTCTGTATGCTTCAATAGCTTCTTTGAATTTGCCTTGTTGTCCGTGAATAAATCCTAATTGCCTGTATGCGCTTGCTGTTCTTTTATTTTTTCTTAATGTTTCCTCAATATGTTTTCTTGCACTTCCATAATCTCTATTAACAATGTAAGCCGAAATCAAGGCTTCCATTAAATCAGGATTATGGCACTCTTCAGCAGCTTTTTCAAGGACAGATACAGCGCTTCTGCTATCTCCTGTATGGAGGTGTACTTTTCCAATCCCGGTTAAAGCTCCGCAGTCATTAGGATCTTCCTTTAAAGCCTTATTAAACTCTACTGAGGCTTGAGTAAAAAACTCAGCCCTTTGTTCTTCTGTTAATCTAGGCTTCTCTAATTCTGCTAAATAAGCAAGTCCTTTCTGAACCCTCTCCTGCACATTACCAAAGCTCATGTTTGGTAATGAAGCCAATCCCAGACTGGCTATAAAGGTTAAATTCCTAGGTTTAAGCAGGAATTCAAGGTTTTGTTTAATAGTATTTACCATTATTTAATGGTAACTATTACTAATATTTAAACCTTTCCATTCTTATTACTTACTTTAACTGGAATACCTCTTCCCTAACAGCTTCCTGAGCATTATTAAGGTCTTTTATTGTGACTTTATAAACATAATCTCCCTTTGGCAGGAAACTTATGCTGTTTTTAATGTTATAACCATCATTTTTAACATTATTTAAATCATCGATTTTTATGTACCCATTTTGTGAAAGAACAACTTTTCCGCTTTTATCGCGGATACTAAGGTCTTGCATAAACTTAACACTGTAACTGCCGTTAATTAGTGGCTGTGCGAAATTGACAAGTTTCAGATAAACAAGAACATCACTTCCCTGTTTGTATTCCTTGTTCGGCTGAGCTTCATAACTGTAATCATTGTTTATTTTTGCTGCGAAAACAAACTCGCTTATCTCAAATTTCCCATCTAAAACAACGCTTCCCTGGGAGGATACAGTGCCTCCTGTTTTAGTGTTAGTATATGTGATTTTAACATTATATGTTCCGGCATTGAATCTTTCCGGCATAACAAACGAAGCTCCTATGAACTTCAGATTTAATTTTGATAAGTCGCCTGTAACCGCCTGTGTCGCATTCAGTTCCTGAATGACATTTCCTGACGAATCCCTGACAATTTGTGTTTTGGCTAAATCAGAAGATAAAGTGCTGCTTGAAACTATGCTGCTTAAATCAACTGTTGATATGAACTGATTGGCAGGAACTTTCTTGATTGCAAAATCGAATGATTTCATTGTTGATTTTTTCGCAAGATTGTCATTTATTCTTATGTTCAGGACATAGTTTCCTGGTTTCCATCCTTCCGTTTTTATTCCGTTGTCAAGGATAAGCACAGCCATCTTTCTGCTGTATTTTTCATTCAGCACTGCAAACCTGCTCTTTGCGAACATGATATTGTTTTGGGAATCTTTGACTTCTATGTCCTCAGAGATATCGACACTGAAATCACTATTCTGTACGAAGTCTCTTATTTCCACATAGACAAACAATGGATTTCCTTCGTAATATTCCTTATTCGGCTGAACAGCATAATTAAAATCACTGTCGATTGATGCGGCAAGCACAGCAGTCACAGAAGGAATTTCTTTGGAAACTGGTTTTGAAATGAATTCGGGAAGTTTTTCAGTGGGAGTTAAATAAACATATAGTCCTATTCCAACCAACAAAATGACTGCTGCAACTATGATTATCTTAATCGGAGATCTTTTCTTCTCAAGCGGAAGCTGATTCAGCTGGTATGGTTCATTCATTTTTCACTCACTTATTTTCCTTCAGCACCAATTCACAGATAGTGCTTGGCTGGTTAAGTATTCCTTTCCAATTATTATCATATGCAGTAATGGATCTAACCGCACTAATTGCTTCTGACACACCCAGAGCTGCTCTGCACGTAGCTCTTAGATATCCTTTTGTATTTGCGTCACATAATGGAAGCGCAACAGACACTAAAAATGTTAGTGGGTTTGATAAATATTCCTTGAATTTATCTATAGTGAAATCAATGAATTGTGCGAATGGAATTACCTGGAACGCTTCTCCCCACACATATTTGCACCATTGTGCATATCTTTGGCTCTCACAGAAGAAAGGAGGGATTCCATTAGGAACCTGAGTCTGAATGCAATAAATATAACTGCATTCGATATTTCTTGCCTTTTCAAGATTATACAATACTCCAGGAATGCACAATGAAACTGTACTTACTATGATGCTTTTTTTAGGATCGAACTCGAAATCAAGAGCCTTTGCGACATCTGCTCCCCACGTATTTCCCTGGACCGTATATACTTGAGAAGCCTTGCTTCCCATCTTATAGACATCTTTCAATCCGGGTATATTTTTTAAAAGTGACCATGGTGTTATTTCGCATGATAACCACATGCAAACCTCTTTAAGAGCCGGAATAGTTATCGCCTTACTATATGATTTTCCTGCAGCCTCAACATATGCAGCTGCCGGTTTAAGAATCGCCCAAATTTCTGATGCTCCCGACAGAACAGCGGCTGCCCCATTGAGTATTCCTGCTGATGTCTGCAGAGAATTGTAAAGAGAACAAGCGCTGTTTGCTCTGTTCAGCCATTTGGTTACAGTTCCTATCCACTGCCCACTCACAAGAGTGGAGTTTTTCAGATCATCAATCTTTTTCTGAAGAGCATCGTCAGCAGCTCCAAGATTTGAATTATAAAATCCGAGTGTGAAAGGAACATCGTCATACTCCGGCTGCGAGATGAAACTGCCTATCTTGACTATCGTCATAAACTTGCATGTATATGCAACAGAATCCGGAGGGCTTACCGCTCTTCTGATGTTGAACTTCGTGTAGAATGAAGAAGCAGGACTTCCAAGAAGCTCAGGAATATTCTGTCCTGTCAGCGGATTAGGAGCTAAATATCCTGTATTTCCGTCACAGTTTATGATTTTTTGGGAAATAATATTTCCTGAACAGTAAGCAGCTGTCTCAAAATAAGTTTTTTGAGGAAGCGTCTTCAAAGTAATTCTGTCGATTCTTTTCGGCATAGGCATAGTGTCATGATTGTAAGAATAAACGCAGTAATCATTTGTTCTTGATTCAATCTGAGATATTTCAACAGGAATCTGAACTTCAATCTTATTTCCTGCGCAATCTTTCAGAGTCACAGGGATTGATATCTGTCCTGCTGCAAAAGGCCCCTTCAGAGGACCGACTTCCTTGAATAAGCATGTCTGAACAGCATCTCCCGTACATTGAACATTATATTTTCCGACGGCTGACGATATTTGAGAGAAATCGGCCGAAGCAGAAACAGGCAGGTCACTTGAGACATTTATTACAAGAGCAAGCGTCCCTCCGACAGTAGGNNTGATCATCAAAGGAGAGTTTCCATAATAATTGACAGAATAATCAGTTCCCAACTGAAGAGGATTTCCTGAATCATCCTGGGAAGGGCTCACAAATTTTATGCCAAGAGCCGCGCCATGATTCAGAATTTTTGTCTTATCAAACGGCCCCCACCTGCATATCCAGTTAATTCCCGCTTTTTTGCATTCATTCGGAAATACCCTGTCTCTGCTGCCTTCGACGACCGAGCTCAGATCAAGATACACTTTCTTGCCGTTCAGTCCCGAATCTGCCTCTTCAATTGTTACAGTGATTGTATTATTCGCATCTCCAATTACATTTCTTTTCCCGCAGATTCCTGATGCAAAAGATTTCACGACAGGATTTTTGCTGTCGATTTTTATCAAAATATTTTTTTGCTTATCGTCTTCATTGCCTGCTTTATCCTTGATGTGAATTTTCAGGAGCGGATTTCCTCCGTTAGGAAGGTCAAGAACAATTGGAACTTCGCATGAATACTCATCGTTTGAAGTTACATAACAGTCTGCATCAATAATTTTCTGATTATTCCTGTATGTATCCTGCACTGCAAATTCTGATGCGTCTGCCGTCACTTTATCCAGATTATATTCTTTTATCTTAAATTTCAGCATCGCGCCGATAGGAGTCGCGACAGCGGATGCTACATACGAAATAGGGCTTCCTGATGAATCAACTATCTGCAGATCAATGATTTCTCCTAATTCCTTATCAACCAAAACTTTCTGGCACGATGTTCCTTTGTTTCCGACATTATCAAATACATTCAGGCATAAATCTTTTTCTTTGTTATTTGTTGACGGAGCTTCTATCCCAACAGATTTAGAATAATCGCAGTTAGTCCCGGGAGTGAAATTAAGCTTTGTTGTATTAATTAAAGTTCCCCCCAATGTAAATTCAACCCGATTTATTCCGGAACAGTCCTTAAATGCTGATTCTGCAACAGAATAATCAATCATAAGTTTTCCCTGCTGCACAATAGATTTTATTTCCACAACCGGAGCAATTTTATCGACTATTATCGAACTCTGGGCGCTTTGCCCGTCATAACTTACCTGATAAGTCCACTCTCCTTCTGCCCATTTGCCGCTAGCAAAATCATACCTGCATATGCTTGTACCCAAAGAAAAGCTGCACTGTGAAAA
>DUFL01000014.1:0-1759 GCA_013331965.1 Candidatus Woesearchaeota archaeon
ATTAAATCCAAGGACTGTTTTCTATGAAATAAGCATCCATTGCCAAGTGCAATATAACTCCAATAAGCAAGAACACGTATAATTCATCATATTCTTCCATTGTCTTTTCTTTTATGTAATGAAAGTGATAAAGCAGCAGTGCTAGGCCAAAAACAAAAAAACCTGCAGTAAACCAGTTTGTTGGACTGTAAGTCAGTTGCGCCAAAGCTTGATACGCCGCATCCTGCTTTATGCTGAAAATAGCCAATGTTCCCTGCTTTATTGCAGTTACACCGAATTTGATGGCATCAGGCAATAGATTACCGACAAATATAGATAAAGAATATTCAAATTTAAAATGAATCAAATAAACAATAAGTGCAGATAATATTCCTGCTAAGACATGTCCTAATACNNATAATTTGCATCATTTCTAATTCGTCTAAACCTGTCCAGGTGCTTAAATTCGACAGGATTTTCTTCCATAAGCAGATCTATACTTATCTCGTGGCCGAATGGCTCATAACCAGTAAACCACCATTTTGCATCCCCAATCTGTCGTATCGCTTCGTAAAACTCTCTGAAGATGATTGTTGCCGTTTTTTCACTTAGGCGGAAGTTCTGTATTTCTTTTGCAGTTTGTTCTGCTGAGTTCAATATCGAGAGAATACGCAGTTTGTCCAATATTCTTGGTCTTAATTTTTTTTCTTCAACAAATTGCTTTATTTGTGCATCATTCATGCTTTAACCTCTAAAAGTCCATATAATACTATGCCATTCGCAATATTAATAAAAAGATTATTATCGATTTTATTTTTATTAAAAAAATAGAATTTAAAATGACGCTTGAATTGCAGTTCAAACTTCTTTAATTTATCTGCTATTTCATCATTAAATGACTCCAATGAGACGATGCTTAAGTCTTTTTTTTCTGGAATTTCTATGGCTATGTCTATGTCTGAATCGGGACCATCCTCTCCCTTTCTAACACTTCCAAAAAGAACTATTGATTTCGGAACACCCCATTTCTGCAGAATATAATCAATTATCCCGCAGGAATATATCATGTTTAGATTAATCCCTATTTTGTATCCTATTGCTGCGAGATTGTCAGTATTAAATTTAATTCTCCAAAGATTTGAAATTTTTCCAATAAGGATATATCCTTCTTTCTCCAATTGAATTACAATTAGGCTGGCTGTGCTTTTAGAAAGATCTGTTTCCTCTGCGACTTCAGAAAGTGAAAAAGAATCGTTTGGGTGCCTGGCAAGAAAGTTTAATACTTTCAAAAATTTAGTCACATTCTTTTCTGCAAACAATTGTTCGTTATTTAAAACGATTGTTTTTTTCATAGTACAATTGTTCTATAAATCGAACAAGTATATAAACCTTTCGTTTAAGTTACATACTTGGCCAGCATTGTCTGCTTGGGTGTGTAAAGCAAAGTGCTTTCTTTTTTGAATGTCTCAATTGGAAGCTGAATCTTCGTTGAGATGTAATTCAAAGCAGAGTTTAAGCTATCAAATAACTGCGGTTTTTGCTTTAATGCAGTGCGGGTTAATTCTCTGCAAAGCCAAACTCCTAATGGAACATAACCAGGATAAGCTTCTCTAAACACTAAAGCTCCGGACTGTCTTTTTTCTTCCTTTAGTTTCTCAGCAACAGCAAGTCTTACTGAATAAAAACAACCGCCAACAGAAGAATACTCTTTTTTGCCGGAATGACTTTCAAAATCAGAAAATATCGCAACTCTGTTGTCCGTTAAATTGATGAACGCTTC
>DUFL01000014.1:1790-12883 GCA_013331965.1 Candidatus Woesearchaeota archaeon
ATTCCCATCGTTCCGATTGAAAATGCTTTTTGAATCTGAGAAATTAACACTCCTTTTTTGTAAGAGTCTAAAACAGCGTCCTGTGCTTTCATGTCTGTGTCATGATAGACTTTTTCAAGCTTTTGCTCCCATTTTACATTTCCGACATTGAACTTGGATAATTCTGCACTTGGGCCAAATGGCTGTGTTTCTTCATGAAGCATGAAACCTCTCGGTTTTTTAGAAAATTCTGCCTCCGATTCGACTGAGTTCTTTGCCATGGCAATATCTCTCATTTGCTGGACTAGTTTATGGTCTAATTGTTTTATCCCAATCATGGATTTTCCGCGGACTAAATTTAACCTGTGGTCAATCACTTCCTGCGGATTGCTTTTCGGAATCCAGTCTTCTGGAGTTGCCATTCTGGACGTATCTCCATGCTGAGGGGTTAACATCGGACCGACAAGAACTTTAGGATATCCGAATTTCCCGACAAAAATATCTGGCGGAGAAGAACCGTCTAATTCTGTGCCTACATCAATTGATTTGAAATGAAATTTATCTGTCAATTTCTTCAAGTATGCTGCTTTACCGCCGTGTCGCATAGTATATTTAGTGATTTGTAACTTTATATATATTTGGCTCGGTTGTCCAGTGGTTTACATATATATTTGATAAAGTCATNNTAGAAGATACAAGAAAGGAAAAGGAATGTACACACGTTTGCATGTTCACAAATAATCATGGAAACTTTGTTGCGATGCCGATAATATTCGTGGACGATAGCATACACATCTTTAGTATCTTCGATTCCAAAAAGAATACAGCTGATCCAAATTGGTTCATTAATCACTACAATCAATCGGCCCCAGCGAAGGATTTAAAAACTCCAAAAACTATTCACTAGATATGGCAAGGTGTTCGTGCGGGACTAATCTGGAATCTGAAAAGAGTTTACATGAGATAACTGTACACTTATCTAATCCTGGTTCTGTAAAGTTTGAGGCCGAAGGGAAAAAATGTTCCAAATGCAATTCTCATGTATTTTCAGAAAGTGATGCTGATAAAATATTCTCGTCTTTTGATAAAGCAAGGAAAGAACAACACCACTAAGTGATGATGTCTTATTTGAAGTTATTATACACCCATTATCAACTATCACTTGCAAATGTTTTTAAAGGCATTTCAAGATTTCAAATATATGCTTTCAAAAACTCAATTAAAAGAAATCAAAGAAGAGCTTGACAACTGCAGTAATCCTGTCTTCCTGTATGATAATGATACAGACGGGGTAACAAGTTTTCTGCTGTTTTACAAATACAAGAAAGCAGGACATGGATACAGACATCAAAAGCATATGACTGATGAGATAGAGCTTGGAAATATCAAGCGGATGAATCCAGACAAATTATTCATTCTTGATGTCCCTGCCGGTAAAATAACGCAGGATTTCATTGACGGACTGAAAATCCCGGTCATCCATGTTGAACATCATTTAACTGACAACAAGCTAAAGGGAGTTAAAACTTTTAATCCGACGATAAAAAACAAAAAAGATGACACTCCTACTTCAACACTGTGCTACAATGTCGTAAAACAAAACTTATGGCTTTGTGCTGCAGGAACAATTGCAGACTGGCATATAACAAAAGAAACAAAAGAATTTGCAAAGAAATATCCTGACTTATTAGATTATAAAATAAAAGACCAGGCAAAAGCTTTGTTTGAAACAAAGATTGGCCTGCTGGCAAAAATAATAGATTTCATTTTAAAAGGTCCTTCATTTGAAGTCAGAAAATATCTGTATGCACTGATGAAAGTAAACAGTCCGGAAGAAATTTTAGAGCAGACAACGAAGGAAGGAAAGGAAATATACTCATATTATAAAAAAATAAATGATGAGTATGAAAGCCTGCTTCAAAGAGCGGTAAAAAACGCAGGAAAGGACAAGCTGCTGCTCTTTGAGTATCAGGCAAGCGAAACAAGTTTTACGGGAGAATTGTCAAACGAACTTCTTTATCGTTATCCTGATAAAATAATTCTTATAGCAAGGAGGAACAACAAAGAGAATGATGTTGATGCAGAAATACGATGCTCAGTAAGGTCAGGAACGCANNGAAATATGCAAAGTTATCACAGGAAAAACAGGAACGACTCCTCATAAAAGTAAAAGAAAAACTCAATGTATCTTGGAGAAAATTTGTTCCATTTTTAGGAAAAACAAGAAGAATGCTGTATCTGTATAAAGATGGAAAATGTCATTTACCACTCGAACTTTACATTAAGCTTTGCTCAATGGCGGACGAAATTCCGGAAAATGTTGAAACGATAGAGATATTTAACACACCCAGGAAAGTAAAAATTCCCAAACATTCGGAATTACTCGCAGAATTTCTTGGCATCTTAGCAGGGGATGGATATTTGGGGTCATTAACATATCAAACAATAATAACGCTCGATAAAAATTCAGATAGGGAATATGGAACGCATATTCAAAAATTATTCAAGGAATTGTTTTGTACAGAATCAACACTATCCTTTCAAAAAAATGTTACAAGACATAATCTTTATTCTAAAGAGATTTATGAATTTTTGAACCAAAAATGTGAGATTTGTACTGGAAACAAGATGAACAAATTGCACATCCCTTCGTTCATATGGAAAGATGAGATATACCTAACTGCATTTCTTCGCGGAGTTTTTGATACGGATGGAAGTTTTCACAAACATCACAAAAATGATGCCGCAGTGGAATTCACAAGTGCCGACAAAGAATTTCTAAATGAAACTAAGAAGGCTCTGTTATTGCTTAATTTTAATTCTTGTTTATCTGGAAAAAGTATTTATATTTATAAAAAATTCGATATAAAAAGATTTTTTGAAGAGATAAGACCATCAAACGTTAAACACGTTAAGAAATATGAGTTTTACTGCAAGAATGGTTATGTTCCTACTAGAACTGAAGCGTTAGCTTTATAAAATATCTATATTCTGAATCATATGATGCGGCGATGAGGTAGTGGTAGCCTCGCAGCCTTCCATTGGGAATAAGTCCATAACGCTTAAACCCCAGAATACAGCTGCTTGCCCGGGTTCGAATCCCGGTCGCCGCATTTATCTAAGCTCTGGTAAGAACGATACTAGGTTACGTGTCGTAAGCTTTATAAATGGCCTCTAATCCTAAATTCACAGGTGTTTAAGTGGCAGGAGAAAGAAAAGTAACAGATGTTTCAAGCCTTAAAGAAGGCAGTCTTGTTATATTTGACGGCGCAGCTTGCAAAGTTACTTCTGTTGATATTTCAAAGCCGGGAAAACACGGCCATGCAAAATACAGGATAGTTGCAGTCGGCATATTAGACGGAAAGAAAAGAGATATGGTTATGCCTCATGTTGATGTTGAAGTTCCTATAATCGGAAAAAAAGAAGCCCAGGTTTTGACAATAACAGGCAATAAAGCGAACATAATGGATTCAACATCATTCGAAACATTCGATATGGAGATTCCTGAAGAATTGAGGGGAAAAGTGAAAGAAGGAAGCACAATCATTTATTGGGAAATATTAGACGATAAAGTCATGAAGCAGGTTAAAGAATAATGGCAAAGTTCCCAGAAGCTAACGCAAGACTGATGAAAAACAAGTTTGTATGCAGAAAATGCAAATCAGTAATCAGAGCCTCAAACATGATGGTAATTGCAGGATTAGTCAAATGCAGAAAATGCAAATCCAGAATCTTAAGGCCGGCTAGAAAGAAATAATGCTCATGGATATCCAGGTTATTTTAGCAATCTTATTTGTCCTATTTCTCACAATTTTTTTAATTGTTAAAAGAAAGCAGATTGTCCTGCAGAAGATAATTCATCCTGTTCTGTATATGGTAATGTACAAATCAAAGTTCGGGATTGATTTCATCAATAAGACGGCAGAAAAATACAGGGAGCCTATAAAGTTTTTCGGCTATTGCTGCATCGGTCTGGGATTCTTAGGGATGATTTATGTCACAGTAAGCATATTTTTGTTCCTGTACATGCTGGTTGTCACGCCCGTTTCAGTTCCTGGTGTTTCGCTTGTTCTTCCGTTCACAAACATTCCCGGAGTAGGCTATCTCTCATTTCTGCACTGGATTGTCGCGATATTCTTTTTAGCGTTAGTGCATGAGTTTTCTCATGCGATTGTCGCTAAAGCGCACGGACTTGAGATTAAATCATCAGGATTCGCATTTTTATGCGTATTTGTTCCGCTGATCCCTGCGGCATTCGTAGAGCCTGATGAAAAGAAGCTGAGTAGGCATTCTGATGTTGTTCAATACTCCATATTTGCAGCCGGACCTATGATGAATATTTTTATAGCTTTAATACTGCTGCTTGCTTTCCCGTTTGTTCTGGATTCAAATAAACTTGCGCCGTTTGAGGGAAAGATAACAGAACCAATAGGATTCTCGTTTGATATCAATAACGAATCAATGCCTGCGTCTCAGGCAGGATTGAAATCAGGAATGATTGTCACCTCATTTAACGGAAAAGAGGTAAAAGATGCAAGTTTGTTTGTTGAATCGATGTATTATCGCGTTAATTCGGGGGATATTGTTACGTTGAAAGCTGATGGAAAAGATTACTCCGTCAAAACCATAGATTCCAATGGAAAGCCCTTAATTGGAGTCAATAACATTAAAAATGAGAGAAGAATGGCTGCTAAATATGAAGCAATAAAGCAGCCTTACTACTGGACGAAGGGCCTGATCAAATGGCTGTTCCTGCTGAACTTCTTCATCGGACTGTTTAATTTACTGCCTTTGGGAATAGTTGATGGCGGCTTAATGATGGGAACTATGCTGAAAAGCACCATGAAAGATGGAAAGAAAGCAAAGAAGATATGGGGCTTCATCTCATTTATACTTCTGGCAATACTTATTTTTGGATTGATAAGCACTTACTTTGGGAATCCGTTTGCTTGGTTTGTTAAATAAATTCCTAATGAGCCGATGCTAACTTTTTAGCTTATTATTATTAAAAACAAAAATCCGGCAGGGGCAGGACATAGCGAACCATGGTATCAATTTAGAATCAAAAGCAAAGTATTATTTCTTAAAGAAATCCTTAACCTTGGCATCTCCCTTGGGCATAGCCTTTGGACCTAATGCGTAATATGTCTTCTCTGTCTCTCCGCCCCAGGAGAAGTTTCCTTTCTCTTTTCTGACTTCTTTAACTATGAATTCTTCAGTGGAAATGCCTTTCTTCAGGTGATAATATATCGATCTTAAAGTTATGCTCGGGAAAATTTCCTTGTAAACTCTATAGATATCATACCCATACATATCTCCTTTTACGTTAAGAATCTCTACTATATTCTGCCTGATTGCTGACTTTACCGGTCTTCCCCTTCCCATGAGTCATTAATTCATTCAGGTGTTTAAAAAGATTTTGATTTATTTTCAATATTGTCACGTTTAGTTAAATTTATAAAGAAAACACCAACTTTCATACAAAAATGAGGTTATTTCTTCTTTCAAGAGAAAATATTCGTCTGGCAAGAGCCGAAGCTGAAGCTATTTTTGGAAAAGGAAAGTTAAAAGACAATGTTCTTCTGATAAATACAATCAAAAACTCCGAAAGACTGGCTTATACAAGAATGATTCTTGAATATATCTCAGAATGCAGCGAGAATAAAATCGGACAGGAAATTAAAAAAATAGACTGGAATAAAAAGGTAAGGGGGAGTTTTGCGCTGGAATACCGCAAAACAGATTCAGAAGCATCCCATTCATTGAATGCTAAATATGGAGGTATGATTTATGATATATTAAGGCATCCAAAAGTTGATTTAGAAGCTCCAAAGACAAAAATAGTTATAATTGAAAAAAACAATACAGCATATATTGGAATTTTGAAATGGAAAAACAGTGAAGAATTCTACGCAAGAAGGCCGAATACAAGACCTGAACAGATGCCTATTACAGTTCTGCCGAAATTTGCAAGGGCCTGCGTCAATCTTGCTGGTTCTGAAAAAGAAGTCTACGATCCATTCTGCGGTGTTGGAGGCTTCTTAATTGAAGCAGGACTGATGAAATTAAAGCCTATTGGTTCTGATGTAGATGAGAATATGGTTAAGATGTGCAAAAATAATCTTGCGTATTACAAAATAAGAAACTCCAGAGTATTCCGGCAGGATGCACTGAAAATAAACAAAAAATATGACTATATCGTAACAGACCCTCCGTATGGCAAAGCATCAAGGATTGTCGGAAATGACTTATACGGACGATTTTTGATAAAATTAAAAAAAATCCTTGGAAAAAAAGCTGTTATCATATTTCCAAGTTTTCTAAACGCAGAAAGATTAATTGAAAAAAGCAAGCTTAAAATAGTTGGTAAATATCCTGTTTATGTGCATAAAAGCCTGACAAGGAATGTTTTCGTATTGGAATAGCTTATCTCTTTTTTCTCAAATAATACCTGATGAAGGAAAAAGGCCTGATATAAAGTATATTGCTCTTTTTCAGCGAATATACATCAAGCAAAACATGAATAAGCATTCCGACCAGTACATAAAGGAAAAATTCACTGTAAAAAGAAAGGACCAGCAGCAAAAGCCATACTTCTGCTGTGTGAAATATCATCAAAGGCTCTCTTGCTGTTTTTTTGGACCTCCTCTGTTCACCCCCCATCTTAATAAAAAAGTCAAAAGCATTTGAAAAACTAATATCTCTCTTCAGATAAACATATGCAAAATAATGATCGGCATCTATAAGAACAGATCCAAGAAAAATCATCAAAAATCCGTAGGCTCCGATACCTGGAAATAAAAACAATATTATCAAAGCTGCAAAAAAGCCATAAAGCATATGTTCATTAGGCATCATTGTATCATGCTCTCCTCGGCCTGTTTTACTACTTCACTTATTTTGTAAATAACATCTCTGTTGACAGAAAGCGAGCCTATTCCTATTCCGACTAAGAACTTTGCCATTTCTGGTCTTCCTCCGGCTTGGCCGCAGATTGATGTTTCAATATTGTACTGCCTGCACATTCTAACAACACCCATTATCTCACCCAAGACTGCCGGATGCATCTCATCAAATAAATTGGCAATCTTTTCATTGTTCCTGTCGATGCCTAAAGTCAGTTGTGTCAAATCGTTCGTTCCGAAAGAAACAAACGAAACTCCTTCTTTGCATATCTCCTCAATAACCCAGCAAGAAGCAGGAGTTTCAATCATGACGCCAAAAGGTATATCCTTTACAGGCTCTACCCCTAAACTCCTGAAAATTTCTTTTGCTTTTCTGACTTCTTCAGATCTTATCACAAAAGGAATCATGACTCCGAAATTTTTGTATCCTTTTTCATGCAGTTTTTTTATTGCATTCAGCTCTGCTTTCAGAATTCTTGGCTCATCCAATCCTCTCCTTATCCCGTGCCAGCCAATCATTGGATCTGTCTCATGAGGTTCTTTATCTCCTCCATTTAATCCCCTGTATTCATCTGTTCTGATGTCAGAAGTTCTTATCCATATCGGCTTTCCTTTAAAAGCATCCCCTACATTCTTTAATCTCATGACAAGCAGGTCTGTGTATTCATCGTCTTTGTTCTGCCTTATATATTCTGCAGGATGTATTCCATTTTCGGCAATGAGCATTTCCAATCTAAATAAACCTATTCCGTCTGCTCCTGTTTTTGCTGCTTCTTCAGCCAACTCAGGAATATCCATGATAAGCTTGAGCTGTGTTTTAGTCGGAAGTTTTTGTTTTATTTCTCTTTTTTCTTTTTCTATGATGGATCTTCCGAATATAACTTTTCCGTGCGTAGCATCAACTGTGACAACAACTCCGTCGCTCAATACTTTTGTCGCATTCTCTGTTCCGACTATGCACGGAATCTGCATTTCTCTTGAAATTATCGCTGCATGACTTGTAATTCCTCCTTCGTCCGTTATGATTGCTGCCGCTTTTTTCATCGCAACAACCATGTCTGGATTTGTCATGGGAGTAACCAAAATATCTCCGCTGTTGACTTTGTTCAGGTCATCCATTGAAAAAACAATTTTTACCGGGCCGGAAGCTACTCCTGAAGAAGCAGTCTGCCCTTTGACAACAGCATCCCCTTCAACTTCTTCATTTACTTTTCTTTCATGCAATGTTGTGACCGGTCTTGTCTGGACGATGTAAACTTCATGGTCTTCGATTGCCCACTCAGAATCCTGCGGTTTTCCATAATGTTCTTCCAATTGTTTTGAATATTTTGCCAATTGCATTATCTCATTGTCATCTAAGACCTGCCTTTTGTCAATATTTTCAGGAATTAACTGTTTTATATTAGAACCATCTGCTCCCCTGAACAGCCCCCACTTCTGCATTTTCAATAATCTTGATTTTATTCTCATCTCATCTTTATTCACTATGTAGATATCCGGATTGATCTCGCCTGAAACTGCCGTTTCCCCCAAACCATGAACGGCTTCCACGACAATTTCATTTCTTATATTTGTTGCGGGATTTATTGAAAACATTATTCCTGCCTTTTCAGAATTTACCATCTTTTGAACGACAACAGAGATCAAAACTTTCATATGGTCAAAATTATTTTTTACCCTGTAATAAACTGCCCTTGCAGTGAATAAAGAAGCCCAGCACATCCTTACAGCTTTGATCAATTGATCCTGCCCTTTCACATTCAGGAATGTCGCCTGCTGCCCCGCGAAAGAAGCTGAAGGAAGATCCTCCGCCGTCGCAGAGCTTCTTACTGCAACAAAAATATCTTTCCCTTTAGCAAATAATGTTTCAGTATTCAATGCAGAATAAGCTTCAAGAATTTCATGTTTTATTTCATCCGTTACGGAAGTCTTAACAATTAATTTCTGTATTTGATTTGCACGTTCCTGGAGGTCTTTTGTATCTTCGACATTCAGCCCTTTCAAAATTCTTTGGATGTCATTTACAATCCCTGTCTTAACTATGAATTCTCTATACGTCTGGGCGGTTATGCAGAACCCAGGAGGAACAGGAAGCTTTGCGTTGTACATCAGCCCGAGATTTAACCCTTTGCCGCCTACTTTGCCAATGTCATCCTTAGAAATATCTTTAAACCATTTAATTCGCTGGAGTTCGATGGGTGTCACCTGTGCTGTTTATAAATAAAAGGAGTTTAAAAATGTATCTGCTTTAAAGTTTAGTTAATTTTATAAAATAGCACTTGTTATCATAAAAATGACTTCCTGGCACGGGATATTATTTTACGAATTTGAAAAATTTTGGAGGAATCTTAAAGAATTCTGCTATTTGAATAGAACAATGTTTGAGATAATATTTATTGTTTTATACTCCTTTGAACAAGCTGGATTAATCTTATCAATTTATTTAATAAGAGATTTTGCAACATTAAACTTGGTTGTATCTTTTTTTGTTATTGTTGTACTAACGACGTTTACCTTACATAAGTTATTAATGGAATCTCGAATTAAAAGATTAGAAAAAGACATAGAAGAAGCAAGAACCGAGAAAATAAATTCTGAACATGCTGTTGAAAGAATGATGGAGGGGTATAGAGAACTTGAAAAATTGACTGAAAATATTTTCAAGGAATACCATGTTCTGGATAAAAGAATATATCACATAGATGACATAGATGAAAAAATAATTTTACAAGAAAAACAGACCGATAGAAAGATTTATAAATCAAAACTGCAAAATAAGCATAAGAGGATGTTTAGATGACAAAAGAAGAGTTTAGTGAAAGACTAGAGAAGAATAGGGAGAATATGAATAAAGCCAAATCTGATTTTGAAAAGCACAATAAAGAATTTGACAGAAAAATCCAAAAAGTACTTTCTCTGTTATAAATATCTTACTAACGGAATAGATTCAAAAAGGTATTAATCCTTAATAAACATAGTGGAAAACTATATAAATAAACTCTCTTGAAAGTACCATATGAAAGGGACGATTTTTGCCATATTCATAGTTTCTCTGTTATTGTTAGCCGCATGCGGACAAAAAGATGCTTCTACAGAACAGTCAATCCAGGACATAGTCGGAAAGCAGAAACAGCCTTTCACAACAAATGCGACAGTCACAGAACCTATAGAAAAAAATGAAACAGCTGCTGTAAAAGAAAACATAACAGAAGAAGAGGAAGAGCCTGTTGAAGTTGTAGGGGAAACTCCTGAATTCAATAAAAAATGCAGATACTCAACGATACTTTACGGCGGATGCAAATGGACAGATAATTTAGAAACAAATTTCATACTCAAAATCATGAACGGCGGAAAGAAAACAATTCCTGGAATATGGTTTGTCTATACGGGAGCCTTGGGAGATGTAAAAACAGTCAGGAGAAATGAAGAGATACTTTCAGGAGGAATAAGGAGCTACAATATTGATTATGCAAAACTTGCCGGAGAGATAGGTGTTGTGAAGAAAATGGAGATATACCCTATTGAGAATATCAATGGCTCATTCGCATGCCAGAACATGAGAGTTTATACAATTCCGGAAGAATACTGCAAACCGGCCGAAGCGACAAGAATAAATGAAGACGGCTCAGTAAATTCTACAGGATAAAAAATCAAGACGATTTTCTTGCTGGAAATAACAACGGATCTGTTTTGTTGGAACCGTACACAGAAGGCAACGTATTTCCGGCACCGCCTACTGATATTCTGCCCGAATCTATTATCGTCAGCAGCTCAGACCTGACTTTTGAAGGAGATATCATTTTAAATCTTACACCCTTTATTATGCCCTCAATCCTTTTTTGTTCGCATTCAATCTCTCTTGCACAGATAATGTTTGTATCATAGTGTCTTCCTTCTTTTAATCCTCTGTCAATTATGCTTTTGACGTGCAGCGCTTCCCCCAAAGAATAGCCGTCTGTTAGAATTGAAAAAGCATCCGGATGAATTGGCAGAACTACAAGAAACTCTCCGTTAAGCAGCCTTGCATATATTCTGCTGCTCTTTTCCACATTATTAAAACAATTGACCTTATCTGCCGTGTAAGAGACTATTTTCATAATTAGCTCAGCATACAACTCATATATAAGAGTTGCTGTGAAATGTTCAGGTGAACTTAGACTTTTGCCATAATTCACCAAGCGATATAATGTGACATCCTCCCCGCACTAA
>DUFL01000008.1:0-668 GCA_013331965.1 Candidatus Woesearchaeota archaeon
GCGTTATTTTCTACAGAGCCTATCTATTGAATGTCGAAGAAAATGTTGAATTTTCCCTGCTCGTCCGATGGCATCCTTATTATATTTACATTCTTTACACCAAAATCCGGCTCTGATTTGCATTTTCCCCGTGCGAGAAGTTTGTATTCTCCCGAAGATAACGCTCCGTAATTGTTCTTTGAGCCTGAAGACGCAGATATTGATTTCACGTTATTTATTGTCGCACAGTTCAGATAAGAAGCCTTACCTGCTTCAAGCGAATATTCTTCGCTCGACTTTGCAAGGCATATGCACGGAAGTTTGCTGCATAAATCCGGCTTTTTTACCGGAGCAAGTGTTGAAGGATAGAATCCGCCGCAGAACTCTCCTATCTGCTCCCTGTCAAATCCTACAATAGCATAACCATTCTGAATGTATAGCGGGATTGATGCCTGCACTGCATTATTCTTAGAAGGAACTATTTCTATCCGTCTGCCGGGTAACTTTGACAATGAATCTCCTTCCTGCCCTTTGATAATGTCCTGGACTGAAATTATAAGAGCGTCATAGTTATCATACATCGCCTGTTCAGGATTGCTTTTGAACAGATCGCTTATTCCCACCACAAAAAAGATTAAAGTTAGAATCACTATGCTTCCTATTATTAATCCGATAATTTCCATCAAAGA
>DUFL01000008.1:682-4459 GCA_013331965.1 Candidatus Woesearchaeota archaeon
TTAAGTATCTTTGAATAAATTATGTATATTCCGACTGAGAGAAGAATTAATGCAAGAACAAGCACAATAACTGTGCTTATAGCCATTTCAAATGCTTTTTTATTCATAATTTACCTACTTAGCACAGCAAAACTGCTTCGGCTCCCCTTCAGCAACTTCACAGCTTGCGAAAAGACTTGGCTTGGGAGGGGTCAGTTTTGAGCATTCTATTTCTTTGCATTCTCCGCCCAAAGATGTACATCCTGACACTCCTTCAGTGAAAGGGCTTGCCCCTTTGTTCCAGAAGATAAATAAAACAACAACAAGGATGAGAAGAGCTATGACTGCAATAATGACAAAATTCAGCGCCAACTCTGCCCCTTTTTTTGATCTCATTATATTGCTTACTCCCTTTTAGTTATTATCCATTACTTTTATTCATTAAACATTCAGCGGGATACAGCAGATTTGCTTCTCATCTGATGCTGAATTCGGACAGCTTATTGTCGGATTGACACTTTGATATTTCTCTGTCCCAAAATCTGCACTGTTGCATTTCACTGCGCACAGACCGCCCTGTGTCGCGCATTCACTTATCTGCGCAACCGGCTTAGCTCCCTTTCCGAAGAGTACCGCAGCAGCGATTACTAGGACAAGCAGACCTATTGCTGCCACGATTATAAAGTTCATAGAAATTTCAACACCTTTCTTATTCATATAGCACCTCTTTATACGTCTTTTAAGCCCCTATTTATATATAAATCTTATGGCTTTTAGGTGTTATCAGGTTGTTGTGCTGTCATTCTGCGAGGCATCATTAGTTGCATCTGAAAATAAGCTGAAGGGGACGCTCCCTACGGGACTTCGGCGGCTTCTGATTGCTGCATCATTACATGCCGAGCCGACAGCACAACACAAGAGAGTTGAATTAATCTGCTTTTATGATATATCCCAATAGTTGACAGCTCCGAATACTGCTTCGCAGCTGTTTCCCACCCATTTGCAGCTGCTTTTATCACATGGATCTGCCTCGCATGTTTCTTTATTATGATAACCGCTGCAGACATCTATATTTGACGCCAAAGATTCCAGTTCATAATAAAAGCATGACTTGCATGTTCCCTCGGCAGGGTTTGATGGATTTGCAGGTTCTGCTGTATCGAGATAACAGCCAACTCCCAAAGAAACTCTTGAAAGATAGTTGCATGCAGGAAGCCACAAGTTAGTCGAGCCGTATTTAGTGTTGCACGTCTCTTCTGGCTTCAAAAGAGAAACATCGGCAATCTTATCTTTATTTTTCTGATAAATCTTAGCCGCGTCTTTAAGCGACGATTTCAGCAATTCATAATTTTTATTCAGTAAATTTTTATTAAATTCATATTCACCGGATCCTGAGGGACGCAATTCGCCGTAAACTTTGAATATTTTATCGACATCNNCGCCTCATCTATTGCAAGCTGGACTTCATCAGAGTTCCATCTGCCATATATCAGATTATAAGTCTCAACTGCACCGACCCAGTCTTTTGATGTCGGATATAAATTAGTTCTTCCGAAGTCCAGACTTTCTTTCAGATATTTTTCTTCCCCTTTTTCTATTTGTAATCTTAACCATTTTTCCACCATAATTGAGTCTTCTTTTGCTTTGAGCGTTTCTTCTGCGACTTCCAGTGCACATCTATCAATCGGTTCATTATTATCAATAAGTGCTGTGCAATCTGCCCTTAATTTTGTAAGATCGCCAGGTTCTTCCCCCACTCCTTTAAAGACATCATAGACATCCCTTATTTTTGAAGGGATAAATAAAAGAACAATTATCAAGAATACAGCAAGTAAAGCATAAAGCCATTCTTTTTCCATCAGAAAAACCTCATCTTATCTAAAATCCCCTGCAGCAAAGGGGTCATCTTATCAGTATATAAAAGCCAGATGATGATCAAAATAACCAAAAGCATCGCTATCCAGAACAGATTGTCAACTAAAAAATCCCAAATCTGAGCTTTCTTGCCAGATATTAACTTGCTCGGATTGGCATAGTTTAACTTTGCTGAAATTGCGTTCATCCTTCTGCACCTTTTCCGGTTGTTAACGATACTGGAAGTTTTGTGCAGTCCAAAGTTTTTAAACTTTCTTCATTATACGGAACAAGAAGCATCGCAGCATCCCAGCCTGCAGGATATTTAGAACCGAGCAAAAAACCTGTTCCTGTGCCGATAAATGCCCCGATTGCCGTTGATTTGGAAACTGTTCCCAAAGCAGCAACAGTTCCTGTCCCTCCGGTGAAATATACTATTGTTCCTCCGGCAATTACACCGACACTCGCTCCTGCGATTGCGCCATACCCCGCTCCCAAAACTTTTCCTATGTTCTCTTTTTTAGCCATGACAAACACTGCTGCATAAGGGACATTAGTATTTATCTTGTCATTATTTTTTAATTCGATATTGCTGTTCAGTGTTTCTTTTCCATCCTCAAAGCTGAATCCAGTCAAGTAGCTGAAATAAGGCATTCTTACGTTTGGAGGATCATGCATTATCAAATAATCAAAGAAGCCGCTATATTCATCCGGATTTTCAAATTGAACAACTCTTCTTATGACGCAGTAATTTTGGGTGTTTGTATCAAAGATTTCCTGTTTTCCCATTAAAAATTCGTCCCAGGTGTCTGCCATTGCTAATGCCAATGTTTCAAAAACTGCATTTTTATTGTCTGCTGAAGATTTAATAAATTTAGTTGGACACTTAATATCTGTTTTCATTGTTAATTTATCATATCTGAAAAATGCATTCGCTTCAACACTTTGTTTGCAAGTTTGCTTATCAATTATATCCCTTGTTCCCTCATTCGTTGATTTTATAAAAGCTAAGATTAATACCAAAACAACCAAGCTCAATATCGCTGCAACCATTACAGAATACANNGCAGTTGGGATTGGAATAAGGATAGTTCCCAGTACCCCGCCGACTGCTTTGCCAAGCAGCCCGGCATAAACGCCAGTTACAGAACCTCCTATTGTTCCTGAAGCAAGAACAGTTGTCAGTTCATTCTTTATCGCTTCCATTCTCCAGACGACAACATACTGCTGCGAAACATCAATCGGAATCTCCTTTTCCTTCAGTTCCCTCACTCTGCCTGAATCCGGCTTTACTCCAAATAAATCTTCGAAATAAGTTGTCTTCAATCCGGGCATCGGAGTTGTGGCCAGCCAGTATATATTGTCATTTATATCGTAATTTTGCTCCTTGGCGGCTTCAGTAAAATCCTTGTCAAAAATAATATCTGAGCAGATCAGGCAGTAAGACTGGTCGTCATCATATGCTTTGTACGGATCTATAATCCCTTTTCCCACCATCTTCCAGCATTCTGACATCTTGTCAGCAATTAATTTCTTTACAGCATCATCTTTTATTTTCCCGCTTACTGAAACATCAGATTTTTTGATTGTTAAATCCGGAAGATCACTGCATTTGATTTCTCCCTGCCTTATTCCAAATGTTATCTTTTTATCCAACAAATTAGACTTCAATAGGCTGGCGCTGCATTTTCCTATTTTTGCAGAGGAAGATATTCCTTCTGTGACTATTTTGGTTATTGTAAGCATGACAATTAGGACAACCACTGCAAGAATCAGGACATTCAGATAACTTAATGCTCCCCTTTTCATTTTAGCAGCCCCAGGATAATAATAACAATAGCAGCTATGACTATTATCGCGATTAAGACTGCAATTGGCATAATCAAAGGTTCGAATGCGTCAAGCAAGTCTCCTTTTTTGTTTAATTTTGATTTTTTCATTTTT
>DUFL01000011.1 GCA_013331965.1 Candidatus Woesearchaeota archaeon
TCGTTGCTGAGCCAAGTCCCTCCCCAGCAAAATTATTTTAAGTTCATAATGGGTCTCGTGAATTGACGGCAAAATGTTTAAATCTTTTCAAACTTAGTTAAGCTCATCTGGCCCTTTCTTTTTCCTGGTTTTATTTCAATATTGACTTTTTCTCCGACCTGTTCCTTTATGCTTTTGGCAGCTGCCTCTCCAACTAAGAATTTCAATTTTGCGAAATCCGCTTTTTTCACATCTCCGGTATCTTTTATTCCGTTGCTGAACAGTCTCCTCGCTCTTGCCCTTCCTATTTCTCTCAGTCTTACCAGCGGCAGCAATTCTTCTTTTATTCCGTATTTCAGCCTGAATCTTAATTTCGAGACTTCTCTTGCAAAAAAAGTCTTTTCAGATAATTTTGCAAGTTCTTCATTCGCATACAAAAGCCAGTCAGCAAGCTCTATCTTGGATCTTGATTCTCCCGGTCTTACATCATACTTTTCCAATAAGAATTCATCATCTTTCTCATTGATCCAGTCAGAAAAAAACGAGGCTGTTTTGACCGAATTCATGAACTCATCGTGGTCTTCTTCAAATTCTGCTGGTTCTTTTGATAATAATTCATCCTCTTTTTCAACGATCAATGAAGTATATTCTTCATATTCTTTAGCTTTTACATTCAATTTTGGCCTTATCTCAAGAGTGTTTGAAATCAGATGCAGCAGTCCGAATGAAGAGGGATTTTTATCTGTTTTTTTGATGCAGGTTATGAATTCATGTGCGGTCAATGGGTCTATATACAGCTGAGCGACTCTTTTCCCTATTTCAGTCGCATGAAGCTCGTCATTTAATTCATCGGCGGAAACGAAATCGGATTTCGACTTTTTTGTTTCTATGAATCCAAATTCCTCGAGCAGATGCAGCATTTTGTCTATTATCTTCTTTATCCTTGTCATATCTTCGTATTGATGCGCCCAGAATGTTTTTGAGAAAAACTCAACTAATTTCTCTCTTGAATTCACAAAGTTTGATGCGACCAGGCTTAAAACATAAGTTCTCAAGACAGGCTCAACTGCTAATTTTGAGGTTATGTCCTCAGGATTTCCATTTATGTAGTTTTCAACTATGTGTTCTTTTTCATTTTCTGTCGCAGTAATGACGATGCTCTGTCCTTCTGTATCGTATTTTGGGCGGCCGGCTCTTCCGGACATTTGCAGATATTCAAGAACCGGAATGTAAGTGTATCCTCTTGGTGTGAATCTTTTTAGATCACGAATTATTGCTCTATAAGCGGGTACATCAATTCCAGCGGCCAACGTTGGCGTGGCACAAATAATCTTTATTTTTCCATTTCTAAAATTATCAACAATTGATTCTTTTTGTTTGCTTGTTAGTCCGGCATGGTGAAATGCAATTCCCTGTTTTACTATTTCAGAGAGCCTTTCACACTGTCTTGTCGGTTTTCCTAAATCATGCAGTATCTCATCTGCAAGCTCTTCATTTTGATTTGCGTTTGATTTTTTAAGAAATTTAGCGATGTCCTCTGCTGTCTTTTCAGCGCTTCTTTTCGTATTTACGAAAACCAAAGCCTGCTTTCCTAATTTTAATGTGTCTAAAACTAAGTCTATTGTTTCATCATTGGTTTTTTGCTCTATGCTTAGAATCATATGTTATTCTTAATAATGTCAGTTTAAAAATCTTCCAGTTTTTTAATCATATGTTCCGTCTGCAAATGTTTTTATTATTGGTCCTTTGTATTTATCATCAATTGCGCCTTTTTTTCTTCCGTATTCAGATATTGCCAAACCAACTAATCCCAGTCTTTCCGCCATTTGAATGATTGATTTGTTTCTTAGTAATTTCATGTTCGGATTTTCTTTTGCCAATTCAAGCACTCTTTGCAAAAAGTATGCTCCGGCTACTCCGTTTTGATGCACAGGTTTTGTTAGCATATCAACTATGCTTTTCGCTTGTTCTTCCGTTGTTATTTCAAATCCGGGCAGGTTTTCCTGAGATCTGTCTGCTATTATCTGATTTACCCGTTCTCTTGCTCTTTTTTCATCCCACTTATGAGCAAGTGCAGAATAAATTAGTCCTCTTCTTGAATCTTGTTCATTAATCCTGCATATTTCTACCGCAACTTTATATGGTAGAACTCTTTGTTTGGCTAATTTCTGAACATCGCTCGGCAAAGTTACAAATTTTAATGCATCAGAAACAACAGAGTCTGATTTTCCAATTATGTCTCCAAAATCTTTTATTGTTAAAGGTTTTCCTTCAATTAACTGATGTTCTTTTTTTAATAATTTATACAAATGTGCATATGCAATTGCAGATTCTGCCGCATTTACCGGTTCATATGAATTTTCAGAAAATTGAATTGCGCATACCTGTGAAATTCCCAAATTGCTGTATATGTTCGCTCTTATCTTTGAATATTCTTTTCCGTATTTGTCACGAAGAATATTGTATGCTCTAAATCTTCTTTCTCCGGCGATGAGGTCGTATGTTTGTCTTTCATTTTTATGATTTACAATTACTGGATTAAGCAAACGTTTAATACGTCTTATGTTATTTGCCAGTTTTTGAATTTTTTCAGGGTCAAATGTTTTTCTCATTTGAGGGTGGACTCTTATGCTGTCTAATGGAATGTATTTGTCGACAGGAATCTGTGCTAAAAGAAGCTCTAATTTACTCTTTTTGTCCTTATCACTCATTTTGTTTTTAGTATTGGCAGTTAGTATAAAAATAATTCGTTGTCTCACTTAGAAGACAAATACTCGTCCCACTTTGTTATGTGTTTCGAGTTTTTAGGAGAAACGATGTTAAACCACCTAGAAACCATCTCTCTGCCTCTTATTGATATACAATATATTGTACTCCAGTTATCTTTATCTCTGTTCTGCACATACCTCGTTGTTCTTATGCCGAGGCTCAAGCACATCACCTTAATTTTTTCTGAGAGTTTATTGCATGCTATTCTAATCTCTGCCCGAGGATAAGGCCTGCCTCTTTTATTTTCTATGTAAATGCAACCATCTGTGTCAAATATGCCTCGTAAAAAAGCAATTTTAAGATTATTATCGTTAAGTATCTCTGTCGGTATTTTATAATCAATTTTCTTTCCAAGTGGCAACTTTAATTTTTTATTTTTAAAGCTAACCAATGTATTGTTCCAAATTTGAAAACCAAAAACTCCCGTTTTGGGCATTTCTCTTAGGTGAATATCGATATTATACACTTTTTTAAAAATCGGTTTAATTCGTTCTAGATAATGTTTTCTATCATCTTTGATGTGCCCTCTTAGCTGATATAATCCTCTCTTTTTGTAGAAATTCATGCTACCATCGCCAGCATGCCATCCTGTTTCTTCAGCTAATTCGGCAGTCCATTTTTTCGGTAAATTTATCATAGAACTAAAGTGGCGATTCTGATTTAAATAGCTCACGCGCGGTTGTCCAGTGGAAAAATAAAAAATGAGCCCGGCGTGATTTGAACACGCGGCCGCCCGAGTATCAGTTTCACCTTTGTTTTTCACAAAGCGGGTGCTCCACCAGGCTAAGCTACGGGCTCATTGAATATGAAGCGCCCCCGCGCAGACTCGAACTGCGGACCTCATGAGTTGTCGCTCTATGGCTTAAACCATATGCATTAACAGTCATGCGCTCTACCTGCTGAGCTACGGGGGCATTTAGCCTGTTTTTAAAGTGTTTTATGTTTGTTTATATAGTTTTCTGCTTAGGATAAGAAGTAGTTTCTCACTATCAATGCAACAACCCCAAGAAGCAGATAAATCCAGGTTTTCTTCAAAACTTTAACATAACTTCCTTTTATCAAACTTCCTGATGGAAATCCATACAGGAAAATTAAAACGCTCATCAAGAATGTCGGATTCAACCCAAATAAAACTCCGAAGACATATAGATCCGATGCTGGTTTGGATGTTTTCTCTCTAAACCTTCTCCATATTATAACTAAAATAATTATTAAAGCATAAAGAGTTATTTTAAACAGGAGAGAGAATGGGGTCATGACTAAGAATAATAAAAAAATAATTACTGACAAACTTATTTTTAAGATTTGAAGATTTTTCCTCCCAGCTTCAACCTCTTCCTTTGCAGCCTTAGATAGATATTTCCCGATAAAAATTCCTGAATAAGATATAAGCAATGCAAGAAGCTCTGTTATCATCTAGGCCTCTTGTTGAAATAGGTATGGCCGAAATGAATCAGAAGGTCAACTCCGTGTTTTTCAAGCCCTCTTGGTAAATCACACGCTCCAAAACAGCTTCCTCCCCATATAAGCACCCTTGCTTTGGTGTTGTTTTCAATCTTATCCTGGACTTCTTTCGCTTTTTGCTTTAATCCGTCAGGAAGCTGGATACATACCACTTTAGCTTTTTCTTTCTTAACAAGTTCAACAACATTATCAAGCTCTAAGTCGTATTCCATCTTATTCACAGAATCTAATTGTTTCCTTGTTGACAACTACTCCGAAATTTCCTTTGCATAAAAACAAATCATCTTTGTACGGACCGCATCCCTGGCTTTGTTTTATCGCAGCGCAGCATTGTTCGATATCCGAAGTAATCATCTCTCCGCTTTTCATTATATAGCATTCAGCGTTCGAATATGTCGTTTTTGCGGTTATTGTCGGAGTCTTGCTGAACGCCACAAAACTCAGTCCGATAAGGATTAATGCAGTTGTTAAGATAACTATAAATTGGGTTGATTCGGCTTTGTTGTTCATAAGTTAATTGTAAGAATGACTGTTTTTAAGCTTTACTTTCCTTTAATAATCGCATAAGCTCTCAATGCCATTCCAATTACGAATGAAGCAACAGCTCCGATTGCCAATCTGTCCATAAGCAATTGATTTCCTATGTAGAATGAGTATATGCTTCCAATTAATGCAGCAAAAGCCGCAAAGATCAGGAAATTTCCAAAGACATATTTCTTTCTGTGCGAGACTGATTTAGCAGCATGTGCCATTCTTTTTGCAGGTGCTTTTGTATCAAGAACAACACTTGCTCCGTAAGTGTCGTCTTCAGGAACTTCCTGTTTTTCAAGATTTCTTTCAATCTGCCTTAATTCTCTTGTGAAATCAACAGAAGAAACTTTGTTTCTTAAGTCTTTCTTCACATCTTCAATCTCTTTTCTTGTAGCGTAAGTTTTTGCGTCTCCAAGTCTTGACATATCTTTTCTTACATCGTTGAATTCATCGCTTATGTCGTTAATTAATCCTTTTATCTGGTTTACAGATATGTTTTCTTTGTTCTGCTTCTTCAATGAGGATATCTCGTTTGACATTCCTTCAAATTCTTTGTTGATATCATCAAGTATCTTTTTGACTTCAGTATCTTTAACGAAAGATGCTTCTCTTTTAGCAACAGCTTCTATATCTTTTCTTATTGAAGCAAAGTCTTTGCTTACGTCATTGAGAACGCCTTTTATGTCGTCTTTTGTGACGCAGGCCTTTCTTAAGTTTGCAAGATCTTCGTTTGTCGATGCGATTCTTTTCGCCAAAAATCTTGTATGTTCTTCAATGTCCTGCCTTCTCAACAAATCTCTTCTCTGTTCAGCTTCTCTTACGATTACTGCCATTCTGTTTAGTTCAGAATTAATCTGCTCGACGACAGTTTTCATTTGAGTCTCAGAAACATTTTTCCTGTTGACATCGTCAATCTTGACATTCAGCGCAGCAACTTTCGCTGAAAGCTCATCTGTGGCTTCCTGCAGAGTTTTTGAGCCGCCCATGACTCTTAATTGTTTTTCTAAATCCCAGACTTTTTTCAGTCCTTCGTTTATCTCTCCTATCTTGATTTTTAAAACATTGAACTTGTCGGTTGTCACAACTTCGGTTCTTGCGGCATCAAGGTTCTTTTTAAGAGTCAATTGCTGTTCAGCTTGGCTGCTTAAAGCGAACTTTATCTCATTCATGTCTTTCTTTATATTGCCGAAAGAATTCTCAAGCGCTCTGTTGAGCTGTGCTATTGACTTAGTGTTTAACATCAGCGCTAACCAAACCTAATTTATATATAAAGCTTTTGTTTTTTCACTATATGCAAGTGGTTAAAATTGGCATTTTAGGGCTTATATGGTACTCTTAGAAATGTCTTGCAGTTCAGGCAGAAGTAGGTCTTTTTGCCCTTGTTAAGCCTTATCCTGAGCGTTTTAGAGCTGTGATAGACTCCGCAGTTCTTGCAGAATTTACGCTTTAATTCAGGAGGAATCCTTACTTTATGCCTGCCGGATATCTTTCTTGCCAATGAGACATAGCGGTTTGCATAGTCTGGTCTGATTTCTGCCTGCCTGAACAGTTCCTTGATTCTATCCAAAGCAACGGTTTTCGCATTATTTTTGCGTTTCTGGAATTTATTCATAAAATTAGTTCGACTCTGTCCTTTTTAAAACTATTCGGAAGCAACCGGCTCAATCCATCATGCCGTACCCCTGCTTGATTTTTGTTTTAATAATAACAAACTAAAAAGTTAATCTAAATTTACACTTGCTAATAACCTTTCATGCACCAAAAACAATATAAACCAACTCGCAGTTGGATATTCATGTTTAAGTTTTTCAAAGGGCTGTTTGGACAAGGCAGGACACAGGAAGAGATATATTTTTCGGATATCGGAGTCTGGTTTGAAAATAAGCTCAGGGAAAGCAGCCTTTCAAAAGATCTTTCTGAACTTTTTAGCAAAGTAAGCAGGGCATCAGCTGTGATTGCAGTTTCGATAAAAAAAATCGCACGCAAAATCATAGAAAACGAGCTTCCTCCAGAACACAGGACTACAATCGACGAATACAGGGACGATTACATCTCGAAAGTTCAGAATTTCCTTAAGCAGATAAGCATAGAAAAAAAGGATCCGGAATCAATCCTGAATTATTATGAAGATATTTCTGCCGCATTGGAGCAGGTAAAGGACAGCACTAAGAATCATTTTTCAGTGATACAGAAATTCTTTGAAAATGAGGCGTTAAACATAAATGAAGCGATGAATTCCCTAAATGAATCTAAATCGAGGCTTGATAAACTGATAAAGAAAGAAAACGGAGTAAAATATGTGAATGATATTTTGAAACTTATCCAGCTCATAAAGAAAAAGAACAAATTATTATTCGATCTCAAAGAACAGATAGAAAAGAATGAGATAAAGAAAAAAGAGTCTGAGAAATACAGGGAATATCTGGAAACAGAACTAGATGATCTGAAAACAGCAGAAGAATACTCGAAATATGACCAGTTATTATCAAAGCAGATAAGACTTGAGAAAGAGATGGAAAGAGAAGATCAAAACATCTCTATATTATTTTCTCCAATACTAAAGCTATTATTCGAATATGACAAGAGAGAATTGGGAGCAGACCGGGCTTTAGCAAGACAGTATGCTTCGAGCCCGATTCAGAGCCTGCATAATGACAAAGGATTATGGATTCTGTCTTTGCTGCAGTCTGTCTCCTCAAAACTTCCTGAATTGGAAGAAAATGAGCAGAAAAGAATCAGATTGAAGCAATTCATTTTTGCGATAAACGAGAATCTGCTGAAAGATTATCTTTCAAAAAGAAATCTTATCCAGGAAGCGATAAGCAGCGTCAGAAGGCAGATAATGTCAGACAATACCAGCACAAAGATAGGCGATGTTAATTATAAGATGAAGCATGCTAATGAGCAGGTCAAGACTGCGGAAGAAAACAGGAAAAAGCGTGAGGAAGAGATTTCAGTGCTTAATCCTGAGAAAGATTTATTAATGCTGGAAAAGAAATTAAGTCTGTTAGGCAGGATTAAGATAATATGACTGAAGTTGAAAGCTTTACAAAGAAGTTCACTAAGGACAGGATAAGCAATGTTGTCCAGGTAAACAGGAATTTCTTTCAGGTCAACGAAGATCTGATAAATTTTAAATCAAAGATAAAACAGGAGCCGTTTGCGCTTGGAACATATCTTGGTTCCGGAAAGCCTTTTCATCCAAGCGTTGCACTTTTGGACTGGCTGGATAAAAGAACTGAAAATTATGTTATTATTGATAAAAAAGCAGCGTGGTTATTTCTTTGTGGGAGAGATGTGTTCGCTGAATCCGTTATTCGACAAAATGTTAATGATGGAAAATTAGTCTTAGTTAAGAATGAGAATGACGAGGTTCTTGGCCTGGGAGAGATGACAGGAAGAAAAGTTTCAATTAAGAACTTGCTGGACAAGGGAGATTTCTTAAGAAGAGAGAGGCATTAAACTTTCCTTATCCTTGCAACAAAAAACCCTTCAGAATTGTTATTATGGGGCCATATCCTTAAGCATTTAGAAACTTCTTTGTTATATTGTTCGTTTTCAAATTCTGTAAAGCATTCACTTCTGTTTATGTCAAGTTTGATTTCTTCCAATTCAGCGTTTGGAAACTTTTCTAATAACCATGAAACAACCCCCTCATCTTCCTGAGGTTCCATCGTGCATGTCGAATAAACCAAAATACCATTTTCTCTCAGATTATTAAACGCGTTTGCGATTAATTTCTTTTGCAGTCCGGACAGTCTTTCAATTAATCCCGGGTTCCAGTCAATAGCACTTCTTGCACTTTTCATTATAGTTCCTGTTCCTGAACAAGGCGCATCAAGAAGTATTTTATCGAACTGTCCTTTTATGTGCTGTCCCTGTGATTTCATCAAAGCAATATTTTTTAATCCCATCCTCTGAACATTGATTCCTAATGAAGCAAGCCTGTCCCCTGTAACGTCATTTGCCAAAATTATCCCTGTGTTTTTCATATACTGTCCAATCTGTGTTGTTTTACTTCCTGGCGCAGCAGCGATATCAAGTACAGCATCATTTTCTTCCGGATTCAAAACGACAGGCGGTATCATCGAGGCTGATTCCTGGACATAGAAATAACCTAAAGCGTGTTCAAGCAAATTTCCTAAATCAGTCCTTTCCCCCTCAATCCAGAATCCTTCTTTGCACCATGGAATTGGAGTCAATCTAAATCCCTGCTTCTCAAGCCTTTTTTTAAGATCAGGAATTGAAATCTTTAAAGTATTTACTCTTATGCTTTTTCTCAGCCATTCAGTTGAAGACTTGCTGAACTTATTCCAGTCAGTAAGTTTTTTATATCTTTCAATGAATTTTTCCTTGAATTGAAGTTCTGTCATAACTTGCCTTTATTAGTCTCATTTAATATACTTTTGCCTATGGTAACATTTAAAAGTAAGCTATAATTAAGCAAAATATTCAAATGGGAGTTAACTATTCAGTTTTGGAAAAAGCAGGATTTAAGAGACTTATTCCGACCGGGACCGAGACAGGTAGATTATTTTCTTTTGATTCTCCATTGCAATTAGAAACAAAGAGAATAATAATTGAAACACCTCCGATGGTAGACATACATGTTGGACAATACCTGAGAGGCAGAGTTAAACAAATTTTGTTTGCTTCACGAGGTTCACAACCATCTATATGCTCTATCGTTGAAAGAAGCGATTTGAAAGACGATTTATTAGTTCTTGGTAAAGCTGGTTGGTTGACTCCGTCAGATACATCCAGAATTTTCAAAAGACATTTTTATGCTGGAGGAAATCCAATTAAAATTAAAGATTTTGAATTACATCGTAATGATTATCCTTTTACTAAATCTTCTTAACCATATAAGGCCCTTCCTGTTTATATCCTAGTTTCTTATAATATTCTCTCGCTCCTATTCCTGAAATGACAACGAGTTTCTTCTTCCTGTCTTTCTTTGCCTGTTTTTCAGCAAGTCTCAGCAGTTCTTTTCCAACTCCTTTGTGCTGTATCAATCCCGATTCTCCGATAGGGACTACAGAACCGTAAACGTGCAGCTCTCTTATTATTGCTGAATCTTTTGTTATCTCTTTTCTTAAAATCTGAGAAGGATATCTCATCCTTACAAAACCGACAATCGCGTCCTGTTTTTTTGTATCTGCCGAGATGAAGAATTCCTTTCCTTCAGACGCATTATATTCCATTGTATTGTAAATTATTTTATCATCTGGGTCATGTCTTCCGAGCTCTCTGCATCTAATGCACTGGCATATTATTCCTTTTTTATTCGCAGCTTCATCGACATGCTGCCTCAAATTGCTTAAGATGCCATTTTCCATGAATTTAGGAGGAATATCCCTCTGGACACGCATTATTCTGCAGTATTTCTCGACAAACATTTCTCCTTCTGAGATTATATCTGCGGCTTGTTCAGTTGTCAATGGCTTAAAATTTCCACTTTTCATTTCTAAATAAAGCAATGTTCCTCTCGATACCATGCATGGATAAATTTTCATCATGTCAGGACGGAAATTTTCATTTTCAAATAATTCTCTGAATGCCTGTATGTCCCTCTCTCTGTTCATCAAAGGAAGGCCTATCATGAAATGAAAATTGAGCTTAAATCCAAGGTCTTTCAGAATTTTGATGCTCTCGATTGTTTCTTTTAACGTATGTCCGCGATTGATTTTCTTCAGAACATCATCATAAAGAGTCTGGACTCCCAATTCAACTCTGGTACATCCCAATCTTAACATTTCATTCCCATGTTTTAATAATCCCCAGTCAGGTTTTGTTTCGATTGTCAGTCCAATACATCTTACTTTTGCTTTTTCATTCTTTTTCTGCTCTTTTTCCAGCGTTGATTTCTTTTTTAATTTTTTGATCTTTTCAATTATTTTCTGAGTCATGTCTTCCTCAAATGTATGCGGAAGCTCGAAGAATTCCTTGAATTTATCAATATCGAGCTCATTTTTCCTGAAAAATTCTTTCGAGAAATCATTTAACGCTTTGAAACAGTCGGTTACAAATTCTTCCTGATATTCTTTCGGAGTCGCGGGGAATGTTCCTCCCATTATTATCAGCTCAACCTTATCTATATTATGCCCCAATAGAATATACTGCTCTAATCTGTTGAAAATCTGGATGTAAGCGTCATAATCTGCTCTTTTTCCGCGCATAGTCGCAGGTTCATGTCCGGTATAGCTTTGAGGGGTATCTCCAAACGCGCTTTTCAATCCGCCTGGGCACATTGTGCATCTTCCGTGAGGACATGCAGACGGCTTAGTCATAACAGCAACGGGAGCAACTCCGGAGATTGTTCTTGTTGTTTTAGTATGAATGTATTTTTTTAATAATGTTTGGTCTTTTTTATCAGCTTTNNTATATTTAAGGTTGATGTTTATCTTATTGCTTTCTCTTTCTTCATTTCAATTGATTTTAACTGCTGCAAAAAAAACTCCAGACAGTCAAATGCGCAGAATGAAGCTTTCTTCTTGAAGTCTTCCGGGCCGAAATGCAGCGTCAGATTCTTAGTATTGATATTTAACTGGTTTCCGCAAGTTGCACAAATTCTTGAATTCATCCTTTCGATAACATCGATATGATTCGCTAAAACATCTTTTATTGCTGAGCTTGGCTCTTTAATCTGTTTTTTTAAATCTAAAACTTCATTATAGTCCAGATTTTCCAAAAACTCCTTGAATTTGTGTTTCATTGTCTATTCCTCTTTTACTGATTTTTATTTTGCTGTTGGATTTTGCCGCTGCCGATTCAGTAAGTTAGCACCGACTCGCGATATCTTTCGTTCTTATCACAAGTCGTTGAGGCCCCGTAAGGGACGTCCCCCTCAACTTATCTTATTCTTTTTTATCCATCGCTTGTATTTGGTGCTAACTTATTATTAATTTCTAAATATTAATCTCGCTCCCTAACTCAGGGATAAATACCTCCTTTCCTTTTTTCCTTAAGTAATCAGCAAACTTTTCCATTGAATCAGGCTCTCCGTGGACTAAAATTATTTTTTTTGGGTTTAATGTTTCAACCAATTCTTTTAATTCCGATTCTCCTGCATGTGCTGAAAAATCATACTGTTCGTATTCCGCCTGAACTTTTGTTTTTCTTCCCTCTATGAAAACAGTTCCCTCATCTAGTAA
The DNA here is from genome assembly GCA_013331965.1 of Candidatus Woesearchaeota archaeon. Lineage (GTDB taxonomy): Archaea > Nanobdellota > Nanobdellia > Woesearchaeales > UBA10107 > UBA10107 > UBA10107 sp10107u. The sequence continues at coordinate 11,898 of DUFL01000011.1, forward strand.
CATACGCCCATTTGTTCCGGCATCTACATAGCCGGTAAGCAGGAATGCATTTTTTGGATCCTGATGCTCGTGTTTGAGATATTCAGTAATCGGACCTCCCGTCATCATTCCTGCAGATGAGATGAATATTCCCTGTTTTTTCATGGCATTTTCTCTTTGGATGCTCCCTCTTACTATCTCAATCTTGTTTTTTGCATCCGTCATTTTTGCTTTGTCTTTTACAGCATCATGGTGTATCATTATCTCTGTCATGTCTTTTCCCATTCCGTCAACATAAATTGGCACATTCCATTTTTCAGAATTCAGAAGAAGCATTAATTCCTGGGTTCTTCCGACTGCGAATGCCGCTATGAAAATTTTTCCTCCTTTTTTGAGGACTTCCCTTATCTTTGATAAAAATTCTTTTTCAGTCTGCTGTCTGCCCGGATGCTCTTTGTTTCCATAGGTTGTTTCCATTACTATAGCATCAATCGGTTCTAAATTCAAATCCGCTCCCTTAATAAGCCTTGTATCGCTTAAATTTATATCTCCGGTATAAACTAATTTTTTTCCATTCGATTCGATTAAGATAAAAGCGCTTCCGGGAATATGTCCTGCATCAAAAAATTTGAAATATGCATCTTTTATTTCAAAGGGAGTCCTGTATCTTACAGATCTGAATAATTCAGCTGCTTTTTCAGTATTCTCAGGTTTGTATGGAGGAATATGATTTAAGCATTCCACTTTGTAAAAATCCTTCATCAATACTTTTGCGATATCTCTCGTTGCAGCAGTTGTGTAAATCGGGCAGTTCAGCCCTTTACTGACTAAATACGGCCATGCTCCGGAATGATCCAGATGCGCATGGCTGAGGATCCCTGCCGTGATTCCTTTTATGTTTTTTATCTCTTCAGGATATTCTGTTTCAGGACCTAATTTAATTCCGGCATCTAACAAGAATCTTGCCTGTTGTGTGACTAATTCAATGCAGGAACGTCCGACTTCTCTTACTGCTCCGTGGAAAATTAATTTCATTTATTTTTACCTCTTTGTTCTTCAAATTCAACGTACCACTTGTTTTTTTCAAATTTGAAAATAATATTATGTTTCTTTGACTTGTCTAATGCGAATAATAACGGCATAGGCACTGTTGTTTCGTAAGAACTGCCTCTCTTGTAGAGCTTTCTTCTGATTTCACTCATATATACTTATTTTCATACATACTTATTTATATATCTTTCTACTTATGAATATACTTATAATGACTCGTCATTAAACGGGAATAACTTTATATATGGGGTAGAAATTGATTATTCGATGAAAACAATAGACAAATTTTTTGTTGCAAATAATGTTTGCGTTCCTTTAAATGCAGATCTTAGGCATAAACAATGTCCTAATGCATCTGCTGCAAAAAATATTTATAAGTCTATTGTGGAAAAAGACATAGCAGATATTGAAGTTAAAAACGGCAGTTCGTATTGCTGGGATTCATGTAAATTAACAGTCTGTCCTTCTTATGTTTCTAATAGAAAATAATTACTTCTTACCAGGCACTGCTGCTGGTTTTGCTCCTGCTGCAGGTGCTGCTCCAGGTGCTCCGGGCGCAGCTGCTGCTTTTCCTGTTCCGAGAGTTTTATCAATGACAGCTTTGGAGATTCCCGATTCGACCATCTTCGCTTTTATCAAGCCGGTAGCTTTTCCTTCCATTTCCTTGACAATCTGAGCAGCAAGCGCTTCTTCTGCTGCATGTCTTTTCTCTGCTTCTGCGGCCAATCTGATCTTCTCTTCTTCCAAATGCTTCAGTTCTTCAGCAGTAAGTTCAGTCTTCTCTAACTTAATCTCCTTGTCGAATTTTCCATTATCAACTTCTTTCATTGCATCTTTAGGATCCATTCCTTGAACAAGAATTCCCATGGAAACGCATGTTCCAATTACTTCTTTCACTTTTTTCTTTAAGTTTATTCCTGCCAAAGAATCTCCTTTCATTTTTGCAACTTTAATTATCTGTTCAATTCTTAAATCAGCAACCTTGTCTAATTTTGCTGAACCAGAGCCTTTCTCCAGTTTTCCTTCTGTTTTCAATAATGCAGAAACAGGAGGGGTTCCGACTGTGATTTCGAATGTCTTATCAGAAGCGTCAAATATAATTTTTACAGGGACCTGCATCCCGTTGAAAGCAATTGTTTTTTCATTTATTTTCTTTATGACTTCAGCTACATTTAACCCTGTAGGCCCCAAAGCCGGCCCTAATGGAGGTGCTGCGTTTGCCTTGCCTCCTGCTATTAATGCTTCAACAGTTTGTTTAGCCATAGAACTTTGAACTTAGAGGCTATTTATAAAGCTTGCGTCGTAAGTGTTCTTACCTTCTGAATGCATTTGATTTCTTTGTTATGTGCACTCCTTTTAGATAACGGTTGAGTTTTTTCTTTTGTCTGTCCCGGAAAGTTCTCCTTACTATGTCAAATCTTTTTATTGTTTCAGTAAGGTCTATGCTAAGTTTTTTTCTCAACTCGTCATTTCCGCGGATTGTGTCAAATAATCTGGTATAATGCATTTTTGCTCTTTCTGCGTATGCCTTATTATGATTCTTTGCAAACATGACAAATGCAAATGTTCCTGCCCTGTATTCATATCTTAACGATGAAATAAGATTAATCCCCGAGGCGGCGACAGCAGCTTTTTTCATGACGTCGTATTTCTCTTCAAGCCAGAATTTTTCTGCATCAGAGTCATGGTTTATTTTTGCCAGCGCTTCCCCTTTTTTTGCAGCTTCATATGCATCAAGATAAAACATTTCTGCTTCTTCAGACCTTATTTTTTCTATCAGTTCCGCGGCAGCTTTCTTGTGAGAATACCAGTCTGCTACATATGCGTGAGCTGTTTCGTAGCTCTTTTCTTTTCCTGCCTGAATTTTTGCGGCAAATCCTGCATGTGCGTTGAAATGCGATTCAAGCACAGTCAGTACATAATTCTTGTGCTCATCTGTGTTGTTGCTTCTCTCCTCTTTTACTTTCTTAATCCCTTCTATATTATACCTGAATGCTGTATCGATATGTCCGTCAAGGCAGTCTGGCTCATGAGAAAGGATCTTTGAGATGGCTTTTGTGATTCTTTTGATATATGCCCTGCCTTTGTTAGCAACACTTGGATTGTTTTTGATATAATCCAGAACTTCGTTTTTAAGATCTTCGGGAATCTGTGCTGCAAGATAAGTCTCTTCAAGCCTTCTTTCAAGGGTCGCTTCTTTCACTGTTGTCATTGTGTTGCGGCATCAAGCTTGTATTTAAGTGTTGCGAAGATTAGCAAGGTAAAAAACATACTATGTTGCACCCAAGCAGGATTTTAGTTTTAATAATAAACTAAAAAATAGAATCGGCTCACGCTTTCTAGAATCTTTATTTATTCTCTTCTTCGCTTTCTCTTCTGATGACTCTGATGGCATCCATCTTTAAAGTTATAGGAATAGGAACTGCTGCGTCTAATAAAACAACAACCACCTCTCCTTTGACAGTATCAACTCTCTGAACTTTGCACTGTTCACGTTTCAAAGTTCCTGAGATTATTTCAGCAATGTCATTCTTCTGTATGTTCATCTCAGCGGGAGCCTGTTCAAAAGTATGCTCCAGTTCTTTCATCTGAACTTCTTTCGGAAGAACTCCTTTTGCATAAGGAACTCCCTGGGCAGCCATCTCTGCATCCGAACGCGAGCCGGCCTCAAGGAAAATATATCCTCTCATCCCGTGCGGGAAAATTACAGAATAGACAGCGAGTTTTTTCTTCTTGACATTGGAAGTAACAAAATCCATTACCTGGTCTTCCCTGTTCGCAGTAGTTCTTAGTGCGAATATATGCGTTGTTTGCTGCACTGCTTCGTCCATTTTATTTTAGCACCAGTTGCCTTATCATAGTTACAATGAATCCAATCAACCCGATAATCACAATTCCCAATCCTGAGACTTTGACGACTGTTTTGTATTCGGCTGAATCAGGCTTTTTTGTCACAGTTAAAACTCTGACACATTCTCCGTAAAATTTTTTTATTTTCTGGCTCCATGTCGGTTTTATCTGTTCATCCATTATTATTATTCCTCGATCATTCAAGCTCGGCCTTAATCAACAAACTCTATTCCGAGCTCGTTTTCAATCTCCCTTTGTTTTTCTCTTGTAACACGCTTTTTAGGGCCGAATATCTGAGAGGATTTGACCCCTGTAATAATTAGTAATGCTCTGACTACTCCTGATAAATCTTCCGATATTTGAGCTCCCCAGATAATCCTTGCGTCTTCATCAAGAGTTTCCGACACCGTCTCAACTATCTTTCTTGCTTCATCAAGAGTCATGTCTGAGCCTCCTGAAACATTAATCAATGCTCCAGTAGCTCCTGATATGTCAACATCCAATAATGGATTGTGAACAGCTTTTTCAACAGCTTCCTGAGCTCGATTATCGCCATCAGCTTCTCCAACACCGATAAGAGCGACTCCTCCGTTGCCCATCACTGTCCTTATATCTGCAAAATCAAGATTGACTAATCCTGCTTTTGTGACTAATTCAGCTATTCCCTTTACAGCATTTGTTAAAATCTCATCTGCAACTTTGAATGCAGTGTGCAGCGGCAAATCGGGAGCTAACTCAAGCAGTTTGTCGTTTGGAATCACAATTAAAGTATCAACAATGTTTTCCATCTTTTCAAGCCCGATAATTGCATTTTCAAATCTTCTCGAGCCTTCCATTGAGAATGGAAGAGTTACAACTCCAACAGTAAGGCATCCCATCTTCTTTGCAGTTTCTGCAACAACAGGAGCTGCTCCTGTTCCAGTTCCTCCTCCCAATCCGCATGTTATGAAAACCATATCAGCGTCTGAAAGAAGTTTTTTGATGTCCCCTTCTGATTCTCTTGCCGCTTCCTCTCCTATTTTCGGGATGGAGCCTGCCCCTAATCCTTTTGTGATGTCTTTTCCTATCAGTAATTTTTTATCTGCAGTAGTGTAAAGCAAATCCTGTGCATCTGTATTCATTGCGACAGTTTCTGCGCCTTTGATTCCTACCTCGCTCATGCGGTTTATGGTATTATTTCCTCCGCCGCCTACACCAATGACTTTTATAGAAGCTTTTTGCTTGTTAAGAAATTCTTCCAGTTCCTTGTCCGTATCAAAATGCTGCCTTTCGCTTGAAATCTCCATTTTAAATTAACCACCTCAACCTTTAATGCTCACTTTACTTCTTACTTGTATTTAAAGGTTGTTTTTCACTTGTTGGTTGCTTTTCCTCCTTGTTTTCAATGAAAACTAATTCCTTGATGGTAGGAACAAGTTCTTTTATTTTCTTTTCAAATTCTTTTTGGAAAACTTCCGGCAGTTTTAATGTTTTTACTGTCGCTTTTCCATTTGAAACTGAGACATTTATCTTGTCTTTCTTGAGATTTAAAGTCAGAGATATCATCGATATTATTTTTTCAGCATCATCCGTAACAATCTTATTTATTTTTATGGTGTATGACAGTTCTTTGCTTGACAATGGATGGTTGAAATCAACCATTATCCTTCCTCCGGTTACAGTTTTTACAATCCCTATATTTCCATCAACATCAATCTGCATCCCGACTTCCGGACGGGTATTTCCTTTTTTGAATGCGCTCATAGGGATTAATTTAAGCAATTGAGCTGATTTTCTGCCGAATGCCTGCTCCGGAGCCAAGTCGATTTTGTATTCTTTTCCAACTTCTTTTCCAATGACTCCTTCATCCAGTCCTTTCAGAAGCTGATGCTCTCCAACACAGACTACAGTCGGTCCGTACTGTGCATAAGGATTGTGAATTCCTTTTTCCTTTGCTGTTTTTTCTGAAGTTGTGTCAAATACGAAACCGTCTTCTTTTACTATTCCGGTGTATTCAACTTCGATAAAATCGTGTTTTTTAACTGTCATTCTAATACCCTCTACCTGAGTTTTAATCTTTGGTAGAAATTAATATTTGTTTTAGATAGGTAGTTTATAAAGGTTTGGATAATTATTTTCCATACTGAACTTATTTAGCATACCTCAGTGTAGATTCAGGGAATGTTATATAATTTTCGAGAGTTTCAATACCGGCATCCAGAAGCGTTCTTCTTAGTTCATGTCTTGCAGTATAGGGTTCTTTCATATATCTTCTGAATTCTCCGCTGATGATTGCTTTTGGTATTTCATCTTCAAATACAGCCGTTGGATTATGTGCATAATTATGCACAGCAGCCTCTATCGCTGCAAAAGCTTCTTCCATGCTTAACAGCGAAATGTAGCTTCTTGTGCATGAGTCTCTCTGAACTGCTCTTTCCACTTTGGCTCTGTAATCTGCTGCCGAATTTTTCGATAATTTTACAATCTCTTTTCTTTGCATTCTAGAAAGATAAATAGGATCTGCGATTATTCTGTTGACAGTTTTTCCTGCTCTTATTGCCAATAGCTTAATCAATCCGGCATCAAGATTCAATCCATCTTCGACATCTATTATGGACTCTTCCATGTTTTATTCTTTTTATATGTGATATATAAAGCTTATTGGTAACAAAAACAACCTTTATAAATCAGTTAAGTTTGCATAGCTCAGCTTGAACCTGGGGAAAAATGACTATCCTTAAAGAAAGAACAAAACCGTTAGATGTTCTGGCAATAGAAGCCGGTCTAGTTGATATAAGCAAGCTTATTGTCCATGCAAGTTCTGCCGGGGCACTGCCTTTAAGTTTCTTTATCAAAGGAATGAGCAGCATTTATTACAATAAAAAAGGATCATCTGCTGTCATATTTTCATTTAATGAAGCGAATGACTACAGTAATTCTGCAATTTACAGTATGGAAATGTCACGCATCTCATCTGCTCAGATGGGAAACTCATTTATTGATTTAAGTTCCGAAGCTCCGGTGTGCAGAGGAGAAGATGCAGTTAAAATGCTGAGAAATTATACAGCAGGAAGAGTCAATTCAGAGCAGGATGCACGGGAGAATGAAGATGAATAAAGATGTCCAGCCGATATTTATTCTGCCAGAGAACACAACGCGAAATACAGGCAGAAACGCGCAAAGAAATAATATCGCGGCTGCAAAATTAGTTTCTGAAACTGTAAGAACAACATTGGGTCCAAAGGGAATGGATAAGATGCTTGTTGATTCAATGGGGGATGTAATTATCACAAATGACGGCGCAACAATTCTCAAAGAGATGCAGATTGAGCATCCTGCCGCAAAAATGCTTGTTGAAGTCGCGAAAACTCAGGAGGAAGTTGTAGGGGACGGAACAACTACTGCTGCAGTTTTAGCAGGAGAACTGTTGAAGCAGGCAGAATATCTGCTTGAAAAAAACATACATCCGACAATCATCGCAAAGGGGTANNAAGGGGGCGGAAGTTGCAAAAGAAAAATTATCATTGTTATGCCTGAAAGCATTATTGAAAGTATTTAACAGAAATGAAGAAGGAAACATATCCATCGAAAGAAGCGATATCGCGATAGAGAAAAAAGTAGGGGGCGCGATTGAGGATTCTGAAATTATTGAAGGTTTGATATTAGATAAGGAAAAAATACATCCGGGAATGCCGAGAATCTTAAGAAATGCAAAAATTGCCATAATAGATTCAGCATTAGAAATAAAAAACACAGAGATTGAAGCAAAAATACAGATTACTGATCCAAGTCAGCTGCAATCGTTTGTTGAAACTGAAGAAAGAATGCTGAAAGAGATGGTAGATAAGCTTGCAGTATTGGGAGTCAATGCTGTCTTCTGCCAGAAAGGAATCGATGATCTGGCGCAGCATTATCTTGCAAAATACGGGATTTACGCGTGCAGAAGGATAAAAAAATCAGATATCGAAAGGTTGAGCAAGGCAACCGGAGCTAAATTAATAACAAAACTTTCCGATATGAAAGTAACTGATTTGGGATTTGCTGAATCTGTGGAAGAAAGAAAAATAGGGGAAGAATTTATGACTTACATTTCCGGCTCAAGCTCCGCAAAATCTGTAACAATCCTTGTTAAAGGCGGAACAGAACACATTGTTTCAGAAGTAAAAAGAGCGCTGGAAGATGCTGTTGGAGACTTAGTCTCAGCAGTAAAATCAGGAAGGGTTGTTGCGGGTGCAGGAGCTCCTGAGATTGAGGTTGCAAGAAACTTGAGATTATTCGCCAC
>DUFL01000004.1:0-10446 GCA_013331965.1 Candidatus Woesearchaeota archaeon
CCAGTCTTCACAAAAATTATCATTATCATCCCATGCCCTTTGGCTACCCCCCTGCATCTGCCATATACCGACCCATGTTGAGCACCAACTCTGTAGATGATCAACCCAGTATATATAATGTGTACTGACACCCGGCCTGGTATTACAATTTGGACCTGAAGCAATTACTTCCGGAATCAATGAAAGATAAATAACTATGATAACCAAGCTTACAAAAATAAGTTTTGCTGATCTATCCATTTTGAGCTTCATATCATGCACCTTTCCTTCAAATACGCCTTAGTTTGTATTGCAGATAGAACTGATTTTAGAACCGCATAAGCAGCTTGATTGTCTTTCATCATATCCTCTTTTGTTACTTAGAATTCAGTTTTGTAGTTTATAAATATTTTGGGTTTTAAGGCTTATATTGCCTATTAAAGACACTTTAAGGCTGTCCTTTAACTCCTATTATTTACTCAGTCTGATTCTCAGGAGCTCCTTCAACTTACTAATAATAGAAAGCAATTTATCTTTGTTGTTCTTAAGGTAAACAAACTCGATTATGACTCCCAGATACATAAGCTTATTTCTTCTTATCCTCAAGTCATCAATCAACGCTACCTCTTCTTTTGTCAGCTCTTTGTAACTTGATAAGTAGTCAATTAAGTCCTTATGAGCATTTTCCCCTGTCGCCTTGAAACCATCAGATAGTGATATGGCCGTCATCAATTCTTTTGTTATTTCATAGTAGTCTTCTGCAATAATAGTATAGAACTTTTCAACATCAGTTGATGCAATCTGCTCTTCTCTCTGATTCACAAGCTTGAGAAGTGATCTTGCCCTTTCCTTGTCTGGTGCTGTCTTTATTATCATGTTCAGAATAACTTGAGGTATCCTTTAAGTATTATTCCATTTATCAGGTTGTTCTTGAATTCACTCGACATGTTGCTTTTGTCTGATTCTATTAATATATGGACATGCTTTTTTAATTTATTTTTGTATTTAGTTATGTCTGGTTCTTTTTTTTCTTTTCCTATTATAAATATGTCGATGTCCGAGCTTTCAATGGCTTCTCCTTTTGCGTGGCTTCCGAATAATATTATTGCTTCTGGAGCCAGTTTATTCCATAGAAAATCCACCAATCCTGATGAATTTAGCTCGTATACTATACTCAGTTTCATGTACAGCTTGAAATTTTCATTATCTCTGTTTGCTTGGTAAAAGGGAATCTCCCTTTTCTCATACTTTTTTATCAGTTTTTCTTTTTCAAAATCCCTTAGGTAATTGGTGACAGATAAAGGGGAGATTTTACTTAGTCTGCTAAGTTCCCTAAGCCTAAAGCTTTCGGTCGCATTGTATAGGAATATCTTCAGTAGCTCGTATCTGTTATATTTTTGTAACATGTGATATAATATTATGACAAGTGTTATATAAATGTTTCGATATATCTTTGGGTTTTAAGGCTTATCCGGGCGATTTATGGCATCGCTGGACTCAGCTTGACTTTGCCGAGATTGAGTAATCCCCTAAACCAAGGCTTTTAGCGAAAGCGATTAAATCTTTATGATCCCCATAAGCACGGCCTTATTGTTCTATTATCGTCTTTGTCTTTGCCAGAACTTCTTGTGATAGCATAAACAATTCTTTGTAGAGATCATCTTTAAGTGAAAGACTGGTTCCATATTGGCATAGTTCTCTTATTTCGGCACTTGTTTTTTCTGTAGTCTTATCGGTATCAAGCGAAGCTATTTTGTCCAATAACGCTCTTTCAAACTGTATTTCTTTATCTTCAATGAGACTATACAATAGTGCAAATGTACATTCTTGATTCCGGGATTCATATCCAAATTTGGCAGCGATGGCAAGAAGACAGTGATACATTGAATAGAATACTGTGCTGGCACTGATGTCTGAAAAATTTCCTTTTTTTAGATAATCAGTGGCCATTAGATAATGTTCTGCTTTTCTTATAAAATCTCTCGCTTTTTCTTTGTCTGGCTTTGTTTTACTCAACCCCCTGTGTCTGCCGTGCTCCTTTACCTCCCGCTCTGCCTTATCCAGACACCATCTTACTTTATTTTGTGCATGGCTCATATTGCTAATAGTTGTATGGCTATTTCTTCACCAGATACAACAACTCCTTTGATTGCATTTATTATTACTTTATCTCTTTTTTTAATATTTTCTTTCAAATCTTCTTTTGTTTGGTATATCGGATGCAATTTTTTTATGTTTATGAGGTTTATGCCTTCTACTTCCGTTTTTACTTTCGAAAATCTCTTCTTATCCGTAATAAGCAGCACATCGATATCTTTTGCCCCCTCATATGTGGTTAGTACGGAGCCAAACAAAATTATCACATCGGCGTCAATGATTTTTTTCACTTCAGTAATCCATCTTTTTATGTACGGGGGGGACTGTTCAGCCTCTCCTTGCAGCAAAAATTTTACGTAGCTTCTCGTATAGTCATTATTCGTGTTAATTTTGTAGAATATTGCTTTTCCGTGTTCTGTAGCCGTAATTATCCCATCCTTCTCAAGTTTTTTAGCTATTTTTGATGCCCCCATTACACTGATCCCCAGAAGTCGTGATAAGTTGCTGGCATTGTAAAGTTTTTCTGGACTTTTCAATATGTATAAAACAAGCCTCATCTCGTTTTGTGTTATGTCTCTCATGTAAACTCGTAGTTTATATATGTAAACTCGTAGTTTATATACTCTTTGGTTTTAAGGCTTATCCGGGCGATTTATAGCATNNTCATTAAAGCCACTTTAAGCATGTTCCCATAAAAGCCCTTTACACCTTTCATCCGATCATTTCAAGAACTGCATTTTTATGTTTATTGAATATCTTCTCATCTACATAACCGTAAACACCTTGCAGATCATCTTTGAATTTATGCGACGTTATTTTAGTTTTAAGCTTCATAAATCTATCATCAATATTGCATCTTTCGGACACCTCTTTTTTTATTATTTTAATATTTTTGGCCTGTAAAATAAGCATAAAAATATCTCTTATATCTGTGCTTCTGCAGCTTATTAATTTCATTGCGATTAAGGCGTCCAGATTTATTATTCTAAGCTTCAATTCTTCTATTATTGTCTTTCCTTTTAATATCTTGAAGCTTGAATTGCTAAAAATCCAATCAGCAGAAAATGCAGCATTGGTTTGTCTATCAACAATCTCCGTGAACAAAATATCAATGCTAGCTCTAAAGCCTTTTTCTATTGTCTTTTCATATCTAAGGAATTTTCCATGATATGGGAGATTAATTCCGATTGTATGCTTAACGTATCCAATTTTCACTAAATCCTTCTCTATTTTGCCAAGTTCAGATGAATCTTGGACGACTATGTCGCAGTCTACAGAAAATCTCGGCAGGGCATATACATTAGCTGCGTAACCTCCAATAACTGCGAATTTAAATCTACTTATACTTTTCAATGTTTCAAATATTTCCTTTTCTCTAAGCTGCAGCATATCCATATTTTTCCTTCATATAATTATATGCATATAAGTACATCTCATTTTCTGAGGCTTCTTTCAATGTTTTTTTGAGAGGTTCAATTTTCAAGCCATTTTTATCAACAGCTGTAATAGAATCAACGGGAATCAATATGATATATTCGCCTATTGTTGAACCTTTGTTGATATAATAAGGAATGCTATTTTTATTAAAAAATTCTCTCCAATACTTCAAGTCTTTCTTTAAAATCTTTACAAAATATGGTGATTTTTCCATGCCCCTCTGTACATATGAATAGTCAGACCATATTTCTACAGCTGATAATCCTGTAAAAGTATAGGGCTTTTCGGCCTTTTTAATCAATTCCGGGACTTTGAACTCCAATAATCCCCTAAATATATCCGCAGGCCCTATGCATTTGTAGGTGCTTCTTTTTTCTTTTTTCAACCAGCCCGCTTTCAACAACGAAGAGAAGATTTTTTTCTTCATGCTGGAACTCACTATCCAGTCTAAATCAGATTGTTTAAATGCTTCTCTTGTGCCGTGCTTCAAGTAAAACAAGGCATAAGCCCTTAATGCAAATTGTGGTATCTCGTTGGTCATATTGGTTACCTAATAGGTAACTATTTATATACTTTTCGGAAAGCCGGGCTTAATTCGGAAAAGTCATGTTTGCGTTATTAAGNNTTATAGCATCGCTGGACTCATAGGAGACTTTTGCTGAGATTGTGTAATCCTATAAACCGAGGGTTCTTGCGGACAAGATTAAAATGTAAAGCAAAGTTTTATATACTTTTACGTAATATTACGTAATATGGAAATGATATCAAGAATAAGCAGGGGAACGAAGATGGATCAGATATACATTAGCAAGGATCGCCACCCTGATTTCGAAGTAGGCTCTTATGTAGCGATAGCGCCTGTATCAAGAAAAAAAAGAATAAACCTATTTTACTGCAGGATTAAGCAGATAGAGCCAATAAAATCTCTGATAGTCAGAGAAATATTTGAATTCTTAAGTGATGCAGAAAACGTGATAATAACGGGCTCTTTCCTGGAAAGAGGTTTTGAATTTAATGACATTGATTTAATCGTAATCGATGGCACAAAGAAACCGATAGAAAAGTTCATTAGCGAAAAGTTTGGGCTTGAACCGCACATCATAAGCACAACCTATGAATCATTAAGAAAGGGCATGAATGCGGATCCTTTATTCCAGATGTTATTAAATAAGTTTATTTCTAAAAAAAGAATAATCTTTAAAATGATGCCAAAGATAAATTACAAATTGTTGGACATCAATCTTCTAAACAGCAGATTATTGATAGATAATTTTGATTATTTGAACGGAAAAGAAAAATATAAGATGATAAGGAATATTTTTGCAATTAAAAATTTTTTGGAAAAGAAAGCAATAACAAATGAAAATATTGATGATGATATAAATGCTTATTTTGGAAAAAATACAGTAGATGACAGCATTAACAATATGCTGCAGAAAAATAAATTCATCAAAAAATATAAAAAATTATATAATGATATTTTTAATAAAATTATGAGGGGAATAGAACAAAATGCAGAATAGAAATAAGATTATAGACTTATTTGCAGCAAACATTGCGACCGCAGTAGTTCACGAAATTCTCGAAGAAGCGATAGATGATGAAAACCTAAGAAAGCATTATGACAAAGAATTTCAGAACAGTTTTTCAATAGCAAAGAAGTACAGAGAAAATTTAAATCCTATTGACAGACCTTTGCCTACAGAAGATCAAGATCAAATAAAAGACAAAATAATTGCAAAAGTGAAAAATGAACTTTCATTGAGAATAAAGAAAGGATATAACAACGTAGACTTAAACAAAGTAGAGTCTTATACTAAGAAAATGCTTGGCAAACTAAAGATTCTCCAATAAATATTAGAATTAAAGTTTAGGTCTTATAATCTCCTAAACCGAGCGTTCTGGAAAATTAAAGGAAAATATCCCAATAGCCATCGGTATATTCATTTGCTGAAAACTCTATGAGTGGTTTGTAGCTTTTGATAGGGATATCTTTTAAGCCCGCCCCATCCGCTCTGTTTAGGGCTTCGAGATATTCTGCACGATTTCTTTTCCTTATTATTATTGGAGGATAATTTTCATTTAATAGAATAAAATTCATAAGCATACGCCCTGTCCTTCCGTTTCCATCAAAAAAAGGGTGTATTTTTTCGAACTTGTGGTGAAAGATGCAAGCGAGAATAAAAGGATGTAATTTATTCTTATTTTCATTATACCATTTAATCAAAATATTCATGTCAGTAAAGACATAATGTGCAGGAGAAGCTTCGAACCTGGAATGCATAACATGAACATCACTGGTTCTGTATCCGTGTCTAAAATCGATGTTGACCATCAGTTCTTTATGCGTTTGTATTATGAATTCGTGCGTAAGGCTTTTTTTCCCCACTAATAACCCCCTAAATGCAGATTCTGTGTTCTGTATATCATAAATCTCCCTTAATGTTCTGTTCTTGGGAGTTCTCTGCTCAGTTAATAACATGGAAGCTTCCTTTAAAGTGATTGTATTTCCCTCTATTGAGGCGGTATTAAAAGCAAAATCTATTATGAATCCCTTAAAATAATCTTCTTGTGTTTTTTTATCTAATTTTTTAAAGATCTTTTGCCAATGCAATTGACATGCCTCAATTTCTTCTGATAAGTCTTCATCTAAGAGTGCTGTCTGTTTTATCTTGAGCTTTTGTGCTTCTTTTAGATATTTATTTGATTCAAGAAATTTGTTTATTTTTTTATATGCGGCTCTGATCTGGGCTTTTGGAATTTTATTTAGTGATTTCTTGACTTCTTCGAGAGTGCTTCCCAGATAGGCGACATCTTTTGTTATCATCCTGCCCTTTTCTGTTTTAGAGGCACGCAGATAATAATATTCCTTATTGCCTATTGTTTTTTTGTAGATATATACCATGCTTTATTGATAATATCTCCTGTTTTTAAATCTTACCCTTTATATATGAAAATTTGGAAATAAAGGGTAAGAACTATTTGATTTAAGCCTTGTAACTATCTAATCCAAGCGTTCTGGCAAAAGCCATCAAGTCCCTGTAATCTCTCATTTGATAAGGGTGCCTGGCAAAAGAACCAAAAACAATGGGAACCTTATATTTCCTGCAAAGTTTAAGATTCTGCATCATCCTGCCCAATATCCTTGCCTGTTCTTTACTTGATTTTCCAAGCAGTTGGGAAAAACTCAGACCGTAAGAGACCTTCTTTTCCTTCATCAATTTAACAATGACATGGTTCAATCCCGAATTTAAAAAATGAAATCCGTCTTTTTTGTCAATTGATTCAAAATCACAGATAATATCCGCTCTTCTGCTTTCAATTATAGTTCTATCTGTTTTAATATCGCTTTTAAAAATTCTTCTTGAAGAGCTTAGTTTTATTTTGGATTTTAATTTACTAACATCAGCACTGCCAATAAAAACTAATTCAGAATAACCAAGCCTCTTGGCTATTTTAATGAATTCTCTTTCATTTCCATCGCTGATTACATAATCTTTCATGTTCTGCACGTTGCTGATTCTTTTTCCTCTTTTATTTCAGAATCCTGCATCTGGGACAATAAACTGCACGTCTGGCATACCGAGTTTGAGCTTGGTTCGCTGCAGACAGAGCATAACGCTATGCTATCCGCCCTGAAATATGATTTTAATTTAGGAATATTCTTCAGCATATTTTCAACGATATTAAACCTTTTTGAATCTGATATTTCCAGCTCTGCATAGAATCGCCTGGCTCCTTTTACAGAACATGGGCACCAGCCATAATGAACATCAAAATTCCTGACTTTGGAATATCTCTCAACCTCATCTTCAAAGCAGAAATAAAGNNTCTGCATTTAATCTCCTTCCGTGCTTATTTAATAAATATCTTCTTAATGTACCGCAGATGCTGCAGGAAGTTTTCTTGATATTTTTATTCTCCAATATCGACATTATACTGCACAGTGAATTCCCAAATTCATTCTTTAAAGAGACTTCATGAAGAACTATTCTTTCCTTGCTGCAGAACTTTTTAAGATTCTCCAGGCTTTTGTCGGAATAGCATCCTATGTGTGCATTCACTGTCAGTGCTTCGACATTATATCCGAATTTTTTCATTATATGCAGCAAAACCGTAGAATCTTTTCCGCCGGAGGCTGCGACAATTATTTTCTGTTTTTTATCAATCAGTCTGAACTCATCGATTGTCTGCCTGACTTTGCCTTCAAAGAAATCTATAAAGGCATTATCATTCATGCTTGCGGTGCTGATGTATTCCATAACAACCAGAATAAAAGCCAAATTTTATAATACTTTAGTTAAAAACTTAATAATGCCTGTAAAGCCTCAATTCAGCCTTCTGGAACCGTATAAGCCATTCTATTAAAACCAAAATGTTTAAATATAAGTATCATTAACGAGTAGTGAAAATGTTTAAATATAAGACTCTTGCCATACTGCCTGTACTGCTTATACTTTTTAGTTTAACAGCTTTTGCCCTGCAGGAAAATTTTGAAGTGTTTTCTAGCATCCAAAACATTGCTTCCTGCGCAAACAGCATCACTGCAAATTCAATAATTCTTACCAACACAGGAGATGTTGAAAGCAATTATGTCGTATCAACAGCAGGAACAGCCCAGGCAACACTGTCTGAGAACAGATTCTCGTTAAACTCAGGAGAATCAAAATCGATTTTTGTTTATTACGGCCTTTTGCAGAAAGGTTCATATTCTTTGCAGATAACAGCAAAAACAGGATTCGGCCTTGAAAAAACAATTCAGCAGAATGTTCAAATTGAAAGCTGCCAAAATATCCAGTTAAGTGTAAGAAATCCCGAATTAACTGTAAATCCATGCCAGCCTGCGCAATTCATATTCGATATAAGAAATGCAGGAAGCGGAATTGAAACGTATGAATTCAAGACAGAAGGCTTAAACGAATATTCGGCGCTAAGCACAAATTCATTGGTTCTTAATCCGGGAGAAGCATCTCAAGTTGATTTATTTGTGAATGCTGCATGCGAAATTTACGGAGAGAAGCGGATAAAATTCCAGGCATTGGCTAAATCGAGCCAGTTCTTAGCTGAAGCAAAAGTGGGGCTTAACATACTGAGAAATTACAATTATGACATTAAGCTTCCAAACCCAATTTCTATATGTAATCTTAAGGAATCAAAAATCCAGGTTGCAATAAAAAATGATGTTCAGTTCACAAATCAATTTGATCTGACTGTAAGAGGACCTTCGTGGCTTAATATAGAAGCAAGCAGAGTTGAACTTGGTCCGAATGGATACGGAATAACAAATATAATTGCTGCGCCGGCATATCCAGGATCATTTGTTGTTGATTTTATTTCAAAATCAGCCAGAGGAGGCATCATCAAGGCAGCTTCCCATAACATTACTGTAGAAAAATGCTATAGTCCCGATGTAAATATTGATTCTCCATCAGGAATAATTGTTTTAGGACACTCATTAGAGACAAAGATTACGATAAAGAATGACGGGACAAAAAAAGACACTTATAATTTTGAGCTTATTGCGCCAAAATGGACATCAACAACCCTTACTAAAGTTGTGCTTAATCCTAAGGAGAGCAGGACTTTCGACTTAAAATTCTCTCCAACAAATGAAACGGGAGATTTCACTGCAACATTAAGACTGCTGTCAGAAGAAACTAGAACAGTAAAAGAAGATAAGATTAAATTAAGTGTTGTTTCTCCTGAAGATGCTTTCAGACTTGATATCAAACCTGAACATACAAGGATATTGTATGGGAAAGAAGTAATCAATGTTAATTTGGAAAACAAAGGAATTCTTCCTGCAACTTATGATCTGGAATTAAAATCTCAGTCATGGGCAAAATTTCTCTCAAGCTCAGTAACCCTGAAGCCGGGAGAAAAAACTGTAGTTTATATCCAAACTGAAACAAAAAAAGAACAGGAAGCAGATTATGAGGCGCAGGTAATCGCGAAGATTAAAGGAGAAAATGTAGGCTATGTTTCTAAATTCGATATCAATCTGAGACAGCTTACAATAAATCAGGAATTGACTATCTTTGCGGCAAAATACTGGATATTCCTTGCTATCGGAGCCGTTGTTTTGCTCTCAGCGTTATTCATCTTCATATTTGGAAGAAGAATCGCAAGAAAATACAGAAATTGGAAGCTAAGAAGGCAGGAAATTGCGAAAGTGAAGGCTGAATTGAAAGCCAGAAAAAAAGAGGAAGATCTGGCAAGAAAGATGCTTATCGCTTCAATGCAGAAGCATAAAAAACCAAGAAGCACCATGGCAAGAATATTTGGAGTCTTCCTTGTTTTGTTTGCATTAATATTATTGCTTGGGCCGTTATTGTCAATGACAATATACGCTCCGTTCTTTGATGAATTCACAAGAGTGAAGGCCGACCCTAAATTTGAATCAATGATTAAAGTGGACACTAAAAATCTTGATGCATATGGAAATTCAGTCATAATAAGGAACGAGGAAACAATTATTCCTATCCTTATAAAAAATAATTATAATGAGACTTTGAATTTTGCTGTTGAAACAGGAAGCTCCTGGATTAAATCCGATACGAAATCAGTTGAACTGAAACCCGAAGAGGAGCAGAGAGTGAATCTGATTGCAACTCCGGATTCGGCAGTAAAAGGAATCTATAATATACAGGTAACTGCCTCTGTTGAAAAAGGAGATAAAATCTTCAAGGAGACAGTCAAACTGAATATCAAGCAGAAATCTGTATTTAGCGATATAATCAGCTATGGACTATATATGCTGGGAGGAATAATTGTTTTGATTTTAGGAATTTTAATTTCGAAATTAATTTCAAAAATAAAGAGAAGCAAAAGGATAGAAACGACAGGCAGCAAGGAAATAAAAGAGATTAAAGTCAACCAGGAATCATTTTCTAGACTTAAATACAAGCCTATAAAGAAGTTTGACGTTGAATT
>DUFL01000004.1:10468-24588 GCA_013331965.1 Candidatus Woesearchaeota archaeon
CTATTGTTTGGCTGCTTGACCACTCATTGACTTCTTCTATCAATTTTTCATTGAGTTTTGACCCGTATTCTTCATCAGAAGCTATATGAAAGACAGATTTGTCTCCGTTGTTCTTGATGATCTGCGGTATTTTATCCCGCACAAGTTTGCTTTTTTCCATAAATATAAACTGGGGACGCGAGGATTTGAACCCCGATTATCCGCTGAACCCTGCAATTTCTTTGCAACTGGAGGCGGAGATAATAACCAGGTTATACGACGTCCCCTTGAACAAAATAAAGGCTTTAGTTCTTATTTAAAACTTATCTTATCTCCAATCTGAGTATTAAATGATTTTCCTGCAGGAAGCTCAATAACGTACTTTCCTCTGCCATAAACATTAACTTTCCAAGGCTTAACATTCTTCATTATCTTCAAAACTATCTTTTTTGAGTCTAAAAACAGAATATCAATCGGAAGTCTCATAAAATATGTATGAATATAATGTTTATTTTCAATATAGAAAGTAAACACAAGTCCGTAATCGATTTTTGATTTAAACATTAAGCCGAACATTTGCCTGAACAATCCTTTGGCGAACTTCGCCTTTTTAATAAGCACTTTATTTTTGCTTGCGTTTCTTATCATAAAACCTCGAATTTACAGCTTTTAGAGCCTGTAAGGCCATTTCTCCATAGGAAACAAAGGGGTCATTACTACTATAATGAATATATCCTTAAACAGCAGTATTTATAAATAGGTAGTAGTTTATAAATTATATAAATCAGTTATAAACAACGGGGGTTAATTAATATGGCTGAAGATAAATTAGATATTAAAATTGTCAACATAGTTGTAGCTTCTTCTTTGGAACATGACATTCCTTTGGAAAAAATGGCTGCAACTTTAAGCAACACAGAATACAATCCGGAGCAGTTTCCTGGTCTTGTGATAAGAATCAAGGAACCAAAGACATCTGCACTGATATTCAGTTCTGGAAAAATAGTATGTACTGGAGCAAAAAACCTTGACGAAGTAAGAAAATGCATAGACAAGATAATACAGAGCCTTGAAAAGATAAGCGTAAAGATTACTGTTACACCAGTAATAACAATTCAGAATATAGTTGCGTCAGGCGGAATCGGGATGGACTTGAATCTGAACAGCCTTGCGATGAAACTTGACAATACAGAATATGAGCCGGAACAGTTCCCTGGATTGGTTTACAAGGTCAAGATAACAAAGAACACAGACAAGCCGTTTAATGCGACGTTCTTGCTGTTCAGCAACGGAAAAATAGTCTGCACAGGAACTAAAAGCGAAGCTCAGGTTCAGATTGCAGTAAGACAGCTTATTGAAAACTTAAAGAAAGTCAAATAAGTCTTCTCGAAAAATGGAAGCTGCTGAACAAGTTAGGAAGTTTGAAGAATTTTTTGATGTTAATTATAAAGCAGAGCTTTCTGAGAATATAAGAAAGGGGGAGGATTGGATTTCTGTTGATTTTTCAAAATTATCGATGTTTGATCCTGATTTGGCCAACATTCTTATTGAGGATCCTGAAAATGTCCTTAAGGCGGCAGAAATCGCGATTTCTAACTTTAATTTCTCAAGGCAGCCGAACAGGTTTGTTGTAAGGGTCTATAATCTCCCGCACTCTCAAAAGATAAAGATAAGAAATATAAGAAGCAAGGATATTGCAAAATTTATTTCTGTTGAGGGGTTGGTAAGGCAGAAAACAGATGTAAGGCCTCAGGTTGTAAGTTCAAGATTTGAATGTCCGAGCTGCGGAAATATAATCCCGCTGCTTCAACTGGATTCAAAATTCAGGGAGCCGGCGAGCTGCGGCTGCGGAAGAAAAGGAAAATTCAGGCTTGTCAGCAAAGAGCTAGTCGATGCACAGGGAATTGTTCTTGAAGAAGTTCCTGATCAGCTGGACGGGGGGGAACAGCCGAAAAGAATAAACATTTTGCTGAAAAAAGATCTGGTTTCTCCTTGGTCTGATAAAAAAACAAACCCTGGAACAAAAATAAATATCGTCGGTGTATTAAAGGAACTTCCAAAATTCGGAAAAGACGGGACCAAATCGACAAGTTATGACTTAATCATAGAGGCAAATCACACGCAGTCCATGGAAGAGGCATTCCAGGAACTTTCAATCACAGAGGAAGAATTAAAACAGATTCAAAAATTAGCAAAAGATAAGCGTTTATTTGAAAAGTTTACATCTTCGATTGCGCCGAGTATTTATGGTCATGATAAAATAAAGGAAGCTCTTGTTCTTCAACTTCTTGGCGGGGTAAGACAGATGAGAAGCGATGGAGTCGCAGCAAGAGGGGATATTCATGTTCTTTTGATAGGGGATCCGGGATCCGGAAAAAGTCAGCTCCTTAAAAGAGTTTCTGTAGTTGCGCCAAAAGCAAGATACGTTTCAGGAAAAGGAGCATCTGGTGCAGGACTTACTGCGGCGGTTGTTAAAGATGAACTTTTAGGGGGCTGGAGCCTTGAAGCGGGAGCATTGGTCTTGGCAAACCAAGGTATATGTGTGATTGATGAGTTGGATAAAATGACAAAGGAAGACAGGGCAGCAATGCACGAGGCATTAGAACAGCAGACAGTCTCGATCTCCAAGGCAAATATCCAGGCTACATTGAGATGTGAAACAACATTGTTGGCTGCAGCGAATCCGAAAACCGGAAGATTTGACCCGTATGAATTGATAGGAAAACAAATCGATCTTCCTCCGACATTAATCAACAGGTTTGATCTTATTTTCCCTATAAAAGATTTGCCGGAAGTCGAGAAGGATTCAAAACTGGCAAGTTTCATTCTCGGCCTTCATCAGTCTCAGGCAATTGAACAGGAAATTCCAAAGGAACTTTTAAGAAAATATATAGCTTATGCAAAGCAAAACGTGTTTCCCAAGCTGACTGATGAAGCGATGGAAGAGATTAAAAAGTATTATATGAAGATGCGTTCATCGGGGGAAGGAGATACAGGATATAAATCAGTTCCTATCTCAGCCAGACAGCTTGAGGCGTTGGTAAGGCTTGCAGAAGCTGCTGCAAAATTAAGATTAAGCTCCAAGGTAGAGAAAAAAGACGCGCAAAAAGCGATTGAACTCCTTCATTATTGCTTAAGCCAGATTGGAATTGACCCGGAAACCGGAAAGATTGACATAGACAGAATTGTAACCGGAGTTACTGCTTCACAAAGAAGCAAACTGCATATCCTAAAAGAGATAATATCTGAACTTGAATCTCAGCTGAATGCCAAAGTGATTCCTATTATTGAAATAGTCAAACTTGCAAAGGAAAGAGGAATCGAAGACGCCCAAACAGACGAATTAATCGAAAGATTGAAAAGGGACGGGGATCTGTTCGAACCGAGACATGGCTACGTTTCAAGAATCTAAGCAAATTATGCAGCCGAGGCAGGTTGCATTCATAGTCAGAATTAATGATATAAATAAAGGCTCCTTTGTTAAAGAAGACGGCTGGAATCCGAGTTATGTAAAAATCGGAAACAAAAATATTTCCAGAGTAAATATTATCGGTGCGGTAATTGAATCCAGAGCGGAAAAAAATTTTCAGAATATCATTATTGATGACGGAACTGGAAAAATTTCCGTGAGAAATTTTGATAAAAAAATAGATGCGGAAATAGGGGATGTTGTTCTTTTGGTCGGCAGAATGAGGCAGTTTGGAAATGATAAGTACGTTGTTCCGGAAATAATAAACAAAAAAGTGGATATGAAATGGAGTGCAGTCTGGAAAAAAAATGCTGTAAAAGAGGACAGAAGCAAAGAAGAATCTGGTGATGCGGAAGAAAAGACTGTATTTACTGACAAAAAAACGGAATATACTTCAAATGATATAGTTTCAAAAATAAGGGATCTTGATGACGGAACTGGAGTTTCTTACGATGATGTTGTCAGAAATACTGAAGATGAAAAAATAATATCCGGCCTTCTTTTAAGAGGGGATGTGTTCGAGATTAAGCCTGGAAAATTAAAAGTTCTTGATTGAAATTCCAAGTTAGGTAACTTTGCCATCGACTCGCGGTTATCTTGAATTGAATCAGATATCGTTGAAGCCCCGTATGGGGCGACCCCCTCAACTTATATTCTGAAGTTAGATTAAATCGCTCGTAGAATGATGGCAAAGTCATTATAGATAATTTAAATTTGCTCAATAAAAAAAAGGAGTGACATAAGTTTCTACAACTCCGGCAACAATCAGGAGAAGAATGGAAAGTATTATCAGATTCGACGTGTCGAACGCAATTTTCTGAAAGTTTTTTGTCATAATATCTTTTCTGACTATGGCGACAGAGATTATTCCTCCTGCCAATGCCCCCACAAAATAGGCGGCCATTTCAGGAATTCCGTGTATAAAATACCTAAGGACAGCATTCGAGTATGCTCCGACGTGCGCTATTATAAATCCTGAATTTGTCGCGAGAACATAGCTTTTGATAAGAGTTCCCATCGCAACAGCAATAATTGAGGCATTCCATGTCAATATAAAAATTGCTCCCGCCCCAAAAAATAATGAAAAAAGAAGACAAAAAGTCAAAACTCTTATGTTGTTAAAAATTATTGTTGAAAGGATGTCTGAGTTTAATACAGCACTTCCGACGGCCTTCGTATTTATATCTGCTATTGTTCTCATCTGTACAGAAAAAACAGACTGGCTCACTTCAGATGGCATTGCTACAAACCATGTTGCAAAAGCAAGTGTCATCCCGATAAAAAGAAATATAAAAAATGCCAAAGCTCTCGAGTGTTCTCTGAGAAGCGATCTTTCCTCGGAGATATAATTCGTCTTTTCCTCTTCTACTTTGAGCGTATTATAAATCAATGGAATGCAGAACATCACTGTAAAAAATACTGAGATAAGTCCGGCATGGTCCCTGAATATCCACAAACCGAGCGCTACAGAAAAAGATGCGTAAAGGAATCCGAAGAAAAGCATCTCCCAGGGCTTTTTTTCAGCTCTCCACGGGGTTATCAGAGATTCAAAAACCATGACTTAAAAAGGCGTTTATGCTTATTTAAAGCTTTCTACAGAAAATCAAATAAACAAATAATAGTGCAAAACGGCAGATGCTGTTCTGATAAAACATAAGCTTTTAAATAACGTCTTTCTGTCAATTATAAAATGAGTTCAGATTATGATAAGCTGCTGAAGCGGGGAATAAAACAGCTGCCAGAAGTTGTGGAAGAGGTCTCAAGATTCGAAATTCCGAAGGTCAAGGGCCACATACAGGGGAATAAGACTATAATCAGCAACATAAATGAGATTGTGGAAAAATTAAGGAGGCCTTCAGCACATATCGTCAAATTTCTTCTTAAAGAGTTGGCGGCTCCCGGTGAAATAAAAGGAAATTTCTTTGTTATCGGGACTAAAATACCTGCAACGAGAATAAATGAAAAACTGAATGAATATGTGGAAAAATTTGTTATCTGTCCTGTCTGCAAAAAGCCAGATACTAAACTGAAGAAAGAGGGAGATTTCATATTTATAATCTGTCAGGCATGCGGTGCAAGAAAATCTGTAAAGGGCTGAAAATAAATTAAAGATAATCTTCTGTAAGACTATCCGAACCAGGCACCCAATCCTGCCTGTTTTTCTTTGTCTTTCCCGAACATCTGCTCCAGCCTGAACTTTATCAAATAAAGGCTGTCTTTGATGTATTCATCGCAGCCGAAATTTTCAGCCAGGCTTATGGACGGCTCCAGATATTTGATGATTGAGCCTTCGCTTATCGTGAAAATGAGCCTTCCTCCGCATTTTGTGCATTTTCCGATCAAAGGCGGCCTTCTGAAACTTTCATTGCAGCTGCTGCACCTGAATTTCTGTGTCGAGAACTTTCTCAGATTACCTCTTGTATCTTTCATGAAATGTTTTTCAATCACAAGCCTTGCGACATCGCTTGTGTCTACAGCCCTTATTTTTCTTGCCAGCTCCATCTGACCTTTTAATTTTTCCTCGATTGTCGGAAGTGTCTTGTATGCAGAGCAATGTGTTCCATCGTTCATGCTCGTTACATGATGTGTAAATCCTATTTTTTCATATTGTTCTGGAGTTCCCAGTGAATTTCCGAGGCGCTTAATTTCCACTTCCCCGGGAGGAGTTATTTTCTGACATGCTTCATAGAACTCAAGAGGGTATTTCCAGACTACATCCAGTTTATGGACCATATCATCAACTTCTGATGGATTTAATATCGCAGTCAAAACTAACGGAGCGTCCATAGTTCTTCCTCCTCTGTTGTCCGGAAGAAACTGCCTTGAAAAATTTAATAAAGCGTCCATCAAAAGCATGACGCAGGCCTCATCGCCATCACAGTTTGAGACAACTATGTCTCCTGCCACAAAATTGTGATGGTCCTCAACATTTAGGCAATAGGTTTCTTCTGGATTTAGCTGCCTTATCGATTTAACTTTTAAATAAGCATTTTTATTGTCCATATCTATTTTTATTCCGTATGGATTTTTTGCTTCCGATAATATCTTTTTTAGAATCTTTCTTTTTCTCGGCAGCCCGAAATTTATTTCTTTATGGAATTTGTTTGTAAAATTGCTCGGTATTATTATTTTTGTTATTGTAAATTCGGGAATTAGTCTTCCCTTAATCTGATAAAATTTTCTAACTTCCGGTCCGGGTTTTTTGGTGTAGGTATATCTTTTAGCATAGATTCCAAACCTTGAGAGTATAAAATATAAATTTTCCAGAAGAGTTTGGCTTATGCTGTCACAGCAGACCCTATTATCCGATAAACTTACAGAACCGTCTCCGTCAAAATATCCCTGAAGCAGGTATTTTATTCTGTTTTTCGGCAAAGACATAAGAATAGGAGGTATTGATTTTTCTTTCGCTTTCTCCCCGCACTTTAGATATTCTGCAAATAAATTGTATAAAATTCTGCTGGAGTATATTACCGCATCTTCTGTTATTCCTGAAGGCTCTATGAGAAAATGCTTTTTGAATGTTTTAATGATTTTTTCTCTTATAAAATCTTCTGTTGCGGCAAATTGAATTTGATAGAATCCTTTCTTGCCTGAATTTTTTCTTGCATAACCCTCGGCAATGTAAAGTCCGATGCACCACAGCAAATCGTTAGAAAGCATAATCTTTCTGGGCATTGACACATTATCTCTTTTTATTCCTATTAAAGACTTTTCAGGTATGTTAATTTTTGCTTCTCTGAAAACATCAACAGGCCAGCTGTCCCTGTGTTCAAAATTTTGATATTTTCTGCTCCGCTTGATCTTATTTGAAATAACTTTATTTGCATTTCTTACCATCAAATTTGGTATATTCATATCCAATATGTCTATTTCTTCGATATTCTTTTCTTTTATATCGAAATTATAAGGAACAATTATTTTGTCATTTTTAATTAATAATCTTGCTGGTTTTTTAATTACTCCTTTGCTGTTTTTAACATAAATTTTATGGTCTGGTGTTATTGTTAATTCTCTTCCGTTTTCAAACCCTATCTTAATTAGCTGCGTATTATAATGCTTAGATACTTCCAATATATTTTTAATTTCTGTTTTCCCTGTATTTTTATTGAAAGATAAGGTTTTGTAGCCATTAACTGGCGCTGTCTTTGTTCCGAAACTATCAGCTTCTTTATTGAGGTTGAACGATTCTGCAAAATCTCCTATCAAAACTGATTTCCAGACGTTGCCATCATAAATATTTATTAGCGTATCTTTGTGCAGGCAGTCTCTTCTCATTGCTGCATGGTAAAGGGGATGAGCCAGAATTCCTGCCGTTTTTGAAAATCCAAGTATTCTTCCTATTGTCCCTGCAGAAATGTGCGGAGCCAATCCTATGACTAAGTGTCCTATCAGATCTTCCTGGTTCTTTACATTGTAAAATGATTTCAGTCCGTAAAATTTGACGAGCAGATCATCCACAAAATTAGTAACATTTACCAAAATCTCTGACGCAGGCAAATCCAAAGTGTCTTTTCCGCCCGGAAGGATCAGGTCCTGCGGTTTCAATTCTATAAGTTGATTCTCATCAGTTATAGCTTTTCCATAAATATCTGTCTTATATCCTAATTCTTTCAGTTTTTCGGCCGTTATTCCTATTTCCTTTGGCTTGAAGTGGGTTAATGGGATTTCCGACATATCATATCTGGTTGTCCCGTCTTTATTGACAGCAAGATTGTGCTGAGCTCTTAAAATCCCCTTTGCAAAATGTTCCGGGAGATGATCCTTATTGGAAGTTCCCTTTACTCCTTTTATCATGTCCGGAACAGTGCCCATACCTAATTTTTTAAGGGTGTTCTCAAATATTTCTGCAAAATTAATCTCTGTATTCGCATATGTTCTGTTCTTTCCATGAATACTGCAGATGTCTTTTGTCTGAATGCCGCATACTGGACAGATAAATCTTCTTTCAGTTTTTTTCCCGCAGACATCACAGACATTAAAAACCGCATCTTTTTTGCAGTGACTGCAATATCTCAATGGAAATTCCGCATTTATTTTTCCGGATTCGAGGACAGACTGGAATGCCCGCATCCTTCCTCCTTCTTCTCCGACAGGGAATAAAACATGAGGCGCTCCGATTAGTTTTCTCATCTTGGCTTTTTCAGGACGGCCCATTCTTGCCCCGATGAACGTTCCAGATTTATCCCTTAATCTTATTCCGGAAATCGTGTTTAATATTTCAAGGGCTGTTTTTTCTTTAGCATCGATAACTTTCTGTTTTAACTGAAGAATGAGTTCCTTGCCGTAATTTGTCTTTGTTATGCCAAAAGACCTGAGAAAAGCTTCAGCATCATCTTTTTCTATTATTAAATCCTCTGTCGCCATGAAATGCGGCAAACCTATCAATTCTAAATACCTTTTTCTCGCATCAGATGTCTTTAATGGAATTATAATCTTCCTAAGCTTTCCATTTTCTTCTTCTATTGTTGAAATCGACAGCAAATCTAATATTTTCGCCAGGTTTTCTGATGTTAATTCATTCCAATGGTAGGTATATCGCGGATGCAGAGGAATATTCATTTTTTCCGATATATTTATCGCTGCTCCGGCCGAAATTCTGGAGCTGCCGTCGGATGCGAGCTTATTCAAGTCGCTTTCGCTTATTTCAACAAACTCAGACAGCTTTTGCAGATCCAATGCTCCAAACATGCTTACTGTTGCTTTCTCCATCTCCTGAACATACCATTCTTCGCAGTAACCGCATGGAACCAATGGATGATTCCTGTCGAAAAAATCGCCGTATGAAAACAGAATATCTCCCAAATAGAGAATTTCTTTTACTTCAGAATTTAAAAGCTTGGCTTCTTCGCTGCTGCTAAACCTAATTACGTTCCCATTATTTAATAAAACAATCGGGCCTTCAATGGTATCGCATACTGTTATTGCTGCTGCTTTTCCGGGCCTTTCTACTTTCAATTGGGTTCCTATAGCCACATAATCATCGAGAACTGCCATGGTTGCGGGATGTATTGCTGCCGCAGAATATCCATTCATCCTTGAACGCCCGTATCTTAATCTGAATCCGCCATGAGCCAATGGATGCGTTAAAACCGGACGTCCTCCGACTAAGTCTACGATAAATGTATTGTCCGGAGAAATTTTTGTCTTGTCTTTGTCTTCTGCTTTTTCTTTTTCCCCTGATTTGGCTTCTTTTTGAATCTTAAAGAATTGTGATAAAAATTCCCATTCCACTCCGAATTCTTTTCCCCATTTTTGAAGTTCCTTACCTATCTTCGGGGCTTTCAGCGCAAACATGGACATAACAAGGCACATTCCTCCCCTTATTCTGTTTGTCGGAATTCTTGGAAGATCTTTGTAATTGCTTACCTCTATTTTTTCAGTAGGATCTCCTGTTACTTCAACAGGAAGGTTTTTTGCTAAAAATTTTGTTTCTTTTTCGCTTGGCCGGTATTGAAGATTCGTGACCCTCTCGTGGTAGTCTTCGAGTTCTGAGAAATACCTGTTGATTTCATTTTCATCAGGATCGTATTTTTCATAACCCATGATACTTCTCAGATAATCCGCTAAAACAACGGAAAATGCCGCCGCTGTTCCTCCTGCTCCCCTAATAGGGCCGGCATAGCTCATCGCTAAATACTCCTTTCCGTCCTTTCTCTTTTTTATCTGCAGCTCTACAAACCCTTCCAGCGGAGCCGAAACTATTCCGACAGTGTGATATGCAAATCCCGTTCTAATGCCTACTTCTATCGCTTCTTTTTTGTCCTTAAATTTGCAGAATTTTTCTTTTGCCACCTCTTCTGCTATCAAAAGAGCAACCTCCCACGACAATGGCTTGTATTTCTTCTCTAATTCNNGTTTCCTCGTTGAGCATATCAAAATATACTTTCATCTCTTCGCTGCAGATAGGATATTCGAATTTATCTGTCATTTTTCCTGTGTTCCTCCGAAGTTTAGGATCTTTATCTCTCTTGTTTTAAGATTCAGAAGAGGAATTATTCCGGGTTCCGGATTATGTCCGACTTTTTCCTGAAAGCTTGTTTTTGACTGGAAACAGCTGCTGATTATTCCTGTTATGGCATTTTTGTACGTAAAAGTAGAATGCTTATGGACATCTGCAGAGATAAATATGTCCGGAATCCTGTCTATTATCAGGTGGTCAACTTCGGTCGCAAGTCTCGGATATCCGTCATAAGTCGGAGCTAAGTGCCTTTTTTGCAGAAGAAATTTCATGACATTCTCTGATCTTTCACTAAGATTCGGCTTTTGCATCCTTATGCTTTCAACTTTGTCAGCATAGTAGTTGTATGATGCGCCGTGATATAGAAGCACATCAAACCCCGAAAATCCTTCTTTCGCACCTATATTGACCATCGCCGGATTGCTCACGAAAGTTACGTTCGGCAGTTCATAGAGTTCGCTGCAATATTCTTTTGGAAGCGGAGGCTGAGGCTCAGCGATAGGGACGACATCGTGCTGTCCCGGACAGATTATAAGCTGAATATTTTCAGGAATCATCTTAAGGTATTCTGCAAGCTTTCTATATTGTTCCTTAAATGTCATAATATTCAGCTCTTCCCTCTGCGTCGGATAGATTGAAATTCCGTCTATCATATCTCCTGTGAAAAATATGTATTTTACTTTCGACGAAAGTTCTTTTTGTTTTTCATTTCCAAGCTCTCCTTTAATCCATGAAATAAATTTCATGAATTCTTCCTCTAAGAACTTTTTTGAACCTATGTGCAGGTCTGACATGAAAAGGACATTCTCCTCTTCGGGAGATTTTTTTATCTCTTTTGTTAATGGAATGTCGGGTGAAAAAATCCCGTTTCCGAATATAATGCCTTTGCCTGAAACTCCTGTTATGCCCAATACCTCGTCCATGACAATATCTTTTGCTTTCGAGAAGATGTCCTGCTTGTTTTTCCCGAAAAATACTTTTGTAGAACCCGTCGGATCTTCGACGGTGAGCATGATTCCGTTTTTGGTATCTTCTTTTGAGTAAACCATGCCTATTACTGCGACATTTTCCTTTTCGGATTTTGTTTTCAGCCGCGATACAGATGTCACATTTTCAAGCTGAGCCCTTTGCTGAAGAAGTTTTTTTAATGAATTATACCTGGAATTGAAGTGATTTATGAAATCCTGCGCTGTTGATTTTTTAGGCTGTCCGGCATATGAGAATACGACCTTTACTGAGCCTGTTTCTCTGATTTTGTCTGTTTTATGGTGAATCTCCGTTTCGTTCAGTTTTTTATTTATCAGTTCAGATATGGCGGAAGGTTCTACTGAGTTCAAGTCATTTAAGAAATCCGGACTTATCAGTATATTCTTTTCAGTCAGAAATTCTATCAGCTTTCTCTTTTTAATGTCTAATTCCTGCATATTCTTCAGCCATTAAATGCGCTCTCTGGCAAATGGCTTTTATTTTGAAAATCCCAGGCTTTTTTCCAATGTTTCTTTAGCTTTTGATTTTGTCGTATTTTGGATGGCTAAAGCGATTTTTCTTGTCCTTCCGTATCTTCCGTTGGAAACGACCTTCCCATTTATTATCCCGAGCATATCCAGTTCAGAGATGATATCTGAAACTCTTCTTTGAGTCAGCGGCCTTAACCGTATCTCTGAGCAAAATTTTTTGTATAATTCGTAAATATCTCCCGTGAATAATGATTCCCCTTTGTTTTTAATCTCTTCGGTTTCCTCATTTATTTTCATTATTGAATATAACACTGCCTGGTGCTGCTTTGGCTGCGTTGAGATTATATCAAGAACCCTGTCCTTTTCTATCTTTTCCTCTGCGACATCAATATGCTTTATCATCAGTTTCTTTTCATCATTTCTTTCCGCGACTTCCCCCGCCACCCTTAATAATTCCAATGCTCTTCTCGCATCTCCATGCTCTCTTGCGGCATAAGCCGCACATTTTTCAATGACTCCCATCTCTATCACTTCCGGCTTGAACGCTTCTTTTGCTCTTTGATTTAAGATATCCTGAAGCTGCAGCGCATTATATGGGTGAAAATTAATTTCTTCTTCACTTAGCGAACTTTTTACTCTTGGATCAAGGTTGTCTGTGAAAACGAGGTTATTTGATATCCCAATTATGGAGATCTGGGCATTTTTTAATTCTGAATTCATTCTTGTTAAAGTATAAAGGATTTCATCTCCTGTTTTTGCGACCAGCTGGTCTATTTCATCAAGGATAAGAAGAACCAGCTGTTTTTTGCTGTCCACAAAATGGGTAAATATCCTGTAGACTTCCTGTGTTGGAAGTCCTGTTTTCGGAACTTCGCCACCCATAGCCCTGATTAATTCAGCAATGACCCTGTACTCTGTGTCTGCTGTATTTTTTAATTTGCAGTTTGTATAAAGAACCTCTAAATTTATTCCTTTTTCTTTTGCTGTTGCCAGCAAATCTCTTGCGACCGATTTGATTATTAATGTTTTTCCTGTGCCAGTCTCACCATAGCAGAATAAATTAGATGGTTTTTGGTATAATAAAGAAGAGCCGAGAATATTTGCTATTTGCTCTATTTGCTGGTCTCTGTGGGGAATGGATTCTGGGTCATAATTAGACTGCAAAACCTGTTTATTGCTGAATAAAAATTCTTTATTCAAGAAATTTTCAAAAAATCCTTTAAGTCTAACCCCCTTCATGAAGTTCCAAATGAAATAAAGGTATATAAAAGTTGTGTTTAGTGAGTATAAGGCTTATACTCTGCGAAATATGTATTTTAGAATATATACACCCACCCCATCGTTTCCTGTGGAAATTAGTGATATTTAATCTGGAAGATGTAAATATTTGATTTAGATAATGTGAATCATACATAATATTGGTTTATAAGGTGTAAATGTTTACTTTGAAATGAGTTGATTATAGATTATATTTAAACAAAAATGACGTATTTTTGTTTCGTTTGCAGCAGTTTTTCTTTTAATTGTTATATTATTGTTTTCTATATAGAAAATAAATAATAAATAATAAAGTAAAACAATAAATGAACTGAAGTAGATAACTGAAAATGAAACAGAAAGCTCTTAAAACCATTATAACACACTTCCAGGCGAAATCAAGGGGTTGGTTATAATTATTAATTTTTAACTATTTTACAGTAGCAAAAATGAAAAGGTTTATATATTAGTTTAAAGTTAGTCCGATAACTGAAATCAGGCGATTTCCTTTGAAGAGGTTAGACGAGACTATTTAGAGGAAACAAATATGATTGTAAAGAAAGATTTTTTGAAGAAACTAAAAGACTTCGGTCTAAACACTTACGAAAGTAAATTATGGACAGCACTTCTTTCAAGAGGAGTATCAACTGCAGGAGAATTATCTGACATTGCAAACGTTCCTAGATCTCGTTCTTACGATGTTCTTGAATCTTTAGAGAAAAAAGGATTTATTGTAATGAAATTGGGAAAGCCAATTAAATATATAGCCGTTCCTCCTGAAGAAATTGTTTTCAGAGTAAAAAGAAAAATAGAAGAAGAATCCAAAGCACAAATGTTAACTTTGGATGAATTAAAAAATTCAGATATTCTTGATGAATTAAAATTACTTCATAAAAACGGGGTAGAATTGATTGAGCCTGGCGATTTAACAGGAGTTATCAAAGGAAGAAATAATCTTTACAATCATTTGGAAGCGACAATGAAGTCAGCAACCAAA
>DUFL01000052.1 GCA_013331965.1 Candidatus Woesearchaeota archaeon
GGATTAGTTCCATTTAATCCAAGCCTATCTGATGATATGGTACAATTAACTGCTGATCCTGCAACTGTTCCATTTCCAAAATCAATTATAGTCTGGGTCATATTCAATGCCAGCAGGGGCGTAACATTAATTCTTGCCTGTCCCGTTCCACTTGTTGCAAATCCGACCAAATTAAAGAAATCATTTCCTGTGCTAAACATTCCAATTGCAGATACAAATAATGTAATTCCAATCAAAGTTATAAATGTCTTGTTTGAAATATCTGCCATCTATCCAACCTCATTGATTTCTATAGGAACTAGGTTTATATTAACTTTTCCTGTGTTCCCGTTCGGAATGCTGTATTTGGCAGCATTCGTATTTTGAGAATCTATTTTTTCATTTTGCCATTCCGAGACTTTCCATGTCAGGAATGCGGTAAGAATCACAGCAAACACAACAATCAGAATGAAAACTTTACTCGTTGTTTCTGTCATGCAACACCTATCAATTGTTATTTTTGACTTTATATTTAAACTTTCGTATTAAAAATCAATTTAAATCATTTTTTAGACAGTTACAGTTATAATCTATACTTACAATGTAAGTATTAAAACAGGTACCAATACTTACCATGTAAGTAAAATTGAAAACATTTATAAAGGAATTACCTACATTGTAAGTATAATCGGTGTTATTCAGTGCCACAACCCCAAAAAGAGGCAGAAAAACATAATTTCGAAGAGAAGAATCTATCTGAAATTAAAATTCCAATTTCTGTTTTATCAGACCGTTCTTTAGCGACACTTGAAGCAGTTGTCGTTTACATGAAAGATACTCTAAACCTGACTTATCACCAGATTGCGGAATTATTGAACAGAGATGACAGGACGATATGGACATGCTATAATAGGGCAGCAAAAAAGAGGGGCAAATGAAAAAGGAACTGCTGAAGGAAATTGATGCAAGAATCAGAGTTTGCCTGGAAGCGGAAGATAAACTGGAATATATCGATTCTTTGTTCAGGAAAAAGAAGATAAGCAGATTAGAGCACGATGTATTAAAACAAAATATTCTGAAGAATAAGCCGGAGCACGAAGTTAGAAGGGAAATTAATGATTATGTCGAGAAAGCAGTGCTGCTGAAGAACAAATTCACAGCAAGAGATTCAGGCTTTAAAATTGCTGCAATCATGGTAGGAATATTATTTTTATTTTCTTTAGTTATTGTTTTAAGGCCTACGACTGTAGGATACCTATCTCTTAAAACAGATCTTAATAGTCCTATCCATGAAAAAATATCGCTGAATGAGAAGCTCAAGTCATCGGATAACAGGGTAAATGTAGTAAAACTGGACAGAAAGTCAAATAGAAACTATGATGCTGAGATTGAAATAAATTCGACCAGCAGCGGAAAGAATAAATTAGTTTTGCGGGGAATCGATAGTGATAAGCTTGACGCAGTAAAAATATACCGCTCATCAGATAAAAAAGTAAAAACTGATATAATCTATGTAAACAAGATAGATCTTTCATCCGCAACGATATATCTTGCGAAGACTGCAAAAGTCAATTCCATCTTAAAATGCGAGAATTGGAATAGCAAAAAAGAAATTTGCAGTGGAGAATGGACAGAAAGCGGTTTGCCGTTTGAACAGAACAGCACTCATGTGTGGTTTACTGCTGACGGATTTAGCGCATATGCCGGCGCAGATATTACGATAATCAATGTGCAGTCGTATCCTGTCGTTGGCGGCGATTGGATAGTCTATTTCAACACAACAGGAAAAGCCAATCTTACTATGACGGCCATAAACGGAACGGAATGGTCAAATTCAGATGATATTTATGACTTAAGGCTTGACGAAATAAAATGCGGACAGGATATTGTAAGTTATTCCTGGATAAATAACGGTCCTGAAAACAGCACCACTTTTGTATCTGATTACGAGTGTAATGAAACTTCTTACGAACGTTCGAAAGTATTCACAACAGGAAAGCATCATCTGAAATTCACATTCGGAGATGATGTTGGCTATGCAAATAACCTGGCTACAAGTGCTGTTGTGATAACCTCACTTTCACTTTCTACAACTGAAGCATTAAATGAAGATAATATATCGATCACAACAATAACAAATGACGGCAATACACGCGCAAATATAACGGACTGGATGAATGATTCAAAAAGCATCACATTATTCAATTACTGGTTTGAGCCAAATGCATCAAGGAATGCGACGGATTACTCGACCAATAAAAAACATCTTACGACAATAACAAATAGTCCTGTTTATGGTCCGACAATAGGCCTTCATGGCAGCGGAGCCTATGATTTTGACGGTTCAAATGACAGAATGATATTGCCGGCGCCAGAAGATTATTATTTCAGCAGCAAATTCAGCATAGAGGTTTGGGTGAATCTTTCTGGTGTTCCAGGTGCAGGCACGGGAGATGGTGTCGTTGGAAAATACTTCAATGTCACCCCAGTCGTAGTCCCATGGTCTTTGTGGATAACCAACAATTTCCTTAATGCAAATTATGGCGCTACCTGTGGAAGATATAATGGCGGTTGGGTAACTGCAGGCTCAACAAATTCGGGAGCTGTTCTTACGACAGGAAAATGGTATCATCTGGTCTGCACATGGGACGGCGACAAATTCAGGATGTATACAAACGGGGTACTGAAAGGAACTAGCGGTTCGACATCCTTGACAGACAATGATGACCGTCCTTCGATCGGTGCATTCCAGGAATCTGGAACATGGACATACTTTACTGACGGAGCGATAGATAACCTTGCTTATTATAACAGTACTTTAAAACTGCAGCAGATTCTCGAGCATAATTCATCTGGATTAAGACAGACTATACACAATCAGACAACAAAAATCGGAGAGGTCTGGTCAGTTAAAGTCTGCCCTGCTGATTCTACGCAGGTAGGAACGTGTAAATATTCAAACAATGTAACAATAGTTTCTGCACTTTCAGATGCAGAAAAGCCTCTTGTATTCGATGCTTATCCAAGAAACGGAACAAGGAGAAATGTTTCAACTCTTATAAATATTTCAGCTAACGTAACAGACAATTCCGGGGTGAGCTCAGTCTCGGCTAATATCACACGCCCTGGCGGAGCAACTGATCAGGTAACACTGAAACTTTCAACTGCTAATAGATATAATAATTCATATACGATACCTGCCGTCGCAGGACGGTATAATGTCACTTATCTTGCTACGGATACAAGCAACAATAAGAACTGGACTGTAAAGAGATTTTTCAATGTCAGTGCGGTATTGGCTGTAAGCAATGTCATTCTTAATTCTACACATAGAACAAATTATACGATAGACAACTTAACAGTTTATTGGTCATCTATCGGGCCGGAAAGGGTAATCAATATAACAGACTGGCGAGTCAATGACATTTCTTTTGCAATGCTGAACACTCCATTTGAAAGAAATCTGACATATAACGCAACAGACTATTCAACATTCAAGAAACACGCAAATAGAGTTTTCGAAGCAACATGGTTTAATACCTGCAGAAGGACAAACACCGCCTGCTATAAATTTGACGGGACAAATGACCACATCAATATTTCAGACAGCGTAATGCCGACAAAGAATATGACGATATCATTCTTCTTGAATGCGACAGACATAACTTCCAAAGCAGGATTAATCACAAAATGGCTCAACGGAACTTCTGCATCTTGGGCAGTGGAGCAGAACGGAACATTAAGGATGTATGTTTCAGACGGAACTGCCGCATATACTGCAAACTATGCACAGACAGGAAAGGTGTTTGATGCAAACAAATGGTATCATGTTGCAGTGATATTCAACGGCTCAGCTTCTTCTGCAAACAAAGTTTTGTTCTATGTCGATGGCAAGCAAAAGACAGGAAGCGTTGTAGGAGCAATCCCTTCAACATTACAAGATGACACAAGCATGCTTACGATAGGAGGATATTCCGGAGAAATCTCAAGGTTTGCCGCAGCATGGATAGATGACATCAAGATATTCAACAGGACATTATCTGTAGACCAGATTAGATACTTAAATCTGAGCAGAAATGATGTAACAGTATATAAAGAATTAAAATCGGGAGAAAACTGGTCAGTCGCTGTAACTCCCACTGATTCTGGCGGTTCAGGAGCCACTAAACATTCAAATAATGTTACGATAAGACAGTTTACTTTTGCGATAAGCAATATACAGACGACATTTGATAATGAATCTGCAGTAATCAACTGGAGTACAAACGCCAATTCGAATACTTCGGTAAATTATGGAACATCAAAAGCTTTAGGAACCAAAAGAACAGTTCAAAATTCAGTAACATCCCATAATGTAACACTGACGCAGCTGAACTTTGGCACTAAATATTTCTATAATGTGAGCTCCTGCTCTGCATATTCCTGTACAGTCAGCGGTCCAAACAATTTTACAACTTTGTTTAATCTGTTTGTCAATATAAATTCAACACACGGAAGAAATTTGACATCTGAAAACATAACTGCGCATTATTTTGTTTCCAGTACCAGCACAGTCTTTAATATAACTGACTGGAGGGTTTATGGCACTACATTTTCAGCAAC
>DUFL01000059.1:0-611 GCA_013331965.1 Candidatus Woesearchaeota archaeon
GAAGTTGAAGCTATGAGAGCACTGCAATGGCTCAGCAACAAAGATGTTCTAAAAATAGTTTCAAGTGAAAATGAAATAATTGAACTTGACACGAATGGAAGAAATTACTCAAAGAAAGGTCTTCCCGAAAGAAGAATGCTTGAAATTGTCAAAGAAAAACCCGCCAGAGTGCAGGATTTGATGCAGAAATTCGGAAACGAGGAATTTTCGATTGCAGTTGGAATCCTAAAGCAGAAAGCAGCAGTCAGCATGTCGAATGGAAATGTTTCTATAACAGAAAACGGGAAGAAACTGCTCAATAAAGAAAGCTTGGAAGAGACTTTTATCAAAAGATTGGAAAAAGGGCCCACTCCTGCAGGCAAATTAGAAGCGGAAGACAGGTTCGCACTCGATAATCTTATGAAAAGGAAGCAGATTATTCAGAAAAAAATTACCAAGATTAAGTTTATCGAGCTGACTGAATTTGGAAAACAGTTAATTAAGCAGAAAATAGAGAAGGTAAATTATATCGAATCAGTTACACCTCAAGTTCTAGCTGCAAAAGAATGGGAAAAGAAAAAATTCCGCCCGTATGATGTCACAATCAATGTTCCTTCTATACAAAGCGGAAA
>DUFL01000059.1:644-5970 GCA_013331965.1 Candidatus Woesearchaeota archaeon
GATGTCCATGAAAATGGAGGAAATACAGGGAGCAAAGGCTGGCAAAATCCCTGGGATGAAAAAATCGCAAAAGAAGTCCTGCTTAGAACACATTGCACGGCCATTTCTGCTCAGACTATCGCAAAATTGAATAAAAATGACCTTCCGAAAAAATATTTCGCAGTAGGAAGGGTTTTCAGGAATGAGGCGATGGACTGGAAGCATCTGTTTGAGTTTGAGCAGGTTGAAGGAATAGTCGTAGATGAAAATGTGAATTTCAGGCACTTGCTTGGATATCTGAAGCAATTCTTCCGTAAAATGGGATTTGAAAAGGTAAGAATAAGGCCTTCCCATTTCCCATACACTGAACCAAGCGCGGAAGTTGAGGTCTATAATCCTGTAAAAAAAGAATGGATAGAGCTTGGAGGAGCTGGCATATTCAGGCCGGAAGTGAGCAAAACTTTGCTCGGAACTGAAATTCCGGTTCTGGCATGGGGGTTTGGGCTGGCAAGGACCATCAGTGAATACTGGGATCTGCGGGACATAAGGGATGTTTACAAGAATGACCTAGATCAATTAAGAAATATGAAATTATTCATGAGATAAAATGACAGCCGTAGAAATAAACAGAAGGGTGCTGGAGAAAGCCATTGAAAAGAAGTTATCAGACAAAGATATAAAAGAAAATATATCCATGTTTGGAACTCCTGTCGATAAGATAGAAGATAATAAGATTTTTATTGATGTCGCTCCAAACAGGCCGGATTTGCTTAGCGATTATGGATTTGGAAGAGCTTTTGCTTCTTATCTTGGGATTAAAAAGGGATTGAAAAGATATTATGTCAATAAATCATATGGAAAAGTAATTGTTGAAGGCTCTGTTGCAGAAGTGAGGCCTCAGATTGTGTGTGCTGTTGTTAAAGGCCTGAAATTTGACAGTGAAATGATTAAAGAAGTAATTAAAATCCAGGAAAAACTTCATATAACATACGGAAGAAACAGGAGAAGATGCGCGATTGGAATCTATCCGCTGGAAAAAATAAGTTTCCCTGTAAAATATGCTGCAAAGAAACCTCCGGAAATCAGATTCAGGCCCTTAGAAAGTCCGAGGATCATGAGCGGTGCTGAAATTCTTGATTATCATCCTGCAGGAAAAGAATACAAAGCTCTGCTTGAAAATGCAAAAACATACCCTGTTTTAATTGATTCTAAAGAGAAAATACTCTCCATGCCGCCGATAATCAACTCCAATGATATCGGAAAGATAGAAGTAGAGACAAGTGATGTTTTTGTTGAATGCACAGGATTCGATGTTAATGTTCTGAAAAAATGCCTCAATATTGTTGTTTGTTCCCTGGCTGACTTGGGGGGAAAAATATATTCTGTTGATATTGAACACAGAGGGAAAAAGATTACAACACCAGATTTAGAGCCTGAAAAGATGAAGATTGATATAAATTATGTGAATAGAAGACTCGGTCTTAATTTCAAGGAAAGCCAGATTTCAGTTCTTCTTGAAAAGATGGGATTTGGTTATTCAAATAAGGTTGTTTTGATTCCTGCATACAGGACAGATATTCTGCATCAGATAGATTTAGCAGAAGATATCGCAATAGCTTATGGGTACAATAATTTCAAAGAAGAGATCCCATCGGTATCGACAATCGGAAAAGAAAATGGTCTTGAGCGATTCAAAAATAAAATCGCCGGCATACTGGTCGGAATGGGACTGGATGAAGTCAATTCGACTAATATAATCGAGAACGGGCTGCAGACTGAGAAAATGCTTCTTGATTTTAAGCCGGTAATGCTATTTAACTCTTTGAGTTCTGAATATAATTCTCTGAGGAATCTTGTTATGCCCGGCCTGATGAATGCCTTGCAGCAGAACAAAAATTCATCTTACCCTCAGAATATATTTGAAATCGGGCAGATATTCAAATGGGACAGCAAGAATAAAAATGAGACAGGGATTGCCGAAAATTCCAGAGTTGCTGTCGCTCTGTGCCATAAGCAGGCAGGATTTACTGAAATAAAACAGAAATTTGACAGGTTGATGAAACTAATTGGAGCTGATTATAAAGTAGAAGTTGCTGCTCATCCTTCGTTTATTCCTGGGAGGGTTGCCAGAGTATTTATTAATGGTGTCGGACTTGCTTATTTGGGAGAAATACACCCAAAAGTTCTGCACAATTTTGAACTGGATGTCCCCGTGGCTGCATTTGAATTGAATCTGACTGAATTATTTGAAGAAATAATGTGATTATTTATTCTTTAAATATGATTTAACAAATATTGCATAACTCTTAATTGTATTTTTCGGCATTGATCTGAAAAATTGGTATTGGCTGGCTTGGTTGTCTAATCTTATTGTGCCCGATATTTTTTTGGCGGAAACCACAACTGCCACATCATGGCGATATTTTTTAGATTTATTGATAAATTCAATCTCTCCTAAAATTCTGCTGGGTCTTATGCTCAGATTCAATTCTTCTTTAGCTATTCTTTTTGCCGCGGTATGCAATGATTCACCCATCAAGACTGTTCCCCCCGGAAGATGCCATTTTCCGCGATACGGATCTATATTTCTTTTTGTAAGAAGAACCCTGTCCTTGTTTTCGAGAACTAAGTCGACACAAAGTCTCGGCACTTTTGCATAAATGCCGGTAAAATCTCTGTTAGAAAGCTTTTTTACCATTTTATTTCTTGACTTCTTTCTTTTTTGTCTCTTTAGCCGGCTTCTCTGCTTTCTTTTCTTCCTTATTCGGCAATTGCTCTTTTGCTGTTTTTTTATTTTGCATCCTTTTAGAAACGGGCTTCTCGGATTTCTTTTTTGGTTTTGTATTCCAAGTTTCAAGCTTTAATTTCTTGAATTCGGAAGCAACTTCTGCGTGAGATGCATTCTTCTTAATTTTAATAACTTCATCGAGAGGCTCTAAATGCATTACGTTGCATTTTCTTCTTCTGACATTCCCGTCAATAAGAACGAACTTGCTGTCAATATTATCGACAACAACAGCTACATTCCCGGCATCTCTGCCTGCCAATTTTACGCATACTCTTCCTATTTCCATTTTAATCTCCACTCACAGGGGTAGTCGCCTGAGCCCCGAGAGACTTATTTTGATGATAATGAAAGGATATTTCTGAACTTTCCGACAATTTTCTTTCTCATGCAGGTTGAGCAAAGAACCCCTCCGAATGGTCTTGAAGGTCTTTTCTTTGATATTGCGGTATTCTGCATCTTTCCGGGAAACCTTTGCGACATGCCCTTGAGATAGTCTCCGCAGTCAGCACACTGAGATTTCCCGGGCTTTCTTCTGTTATAGCGGGTAATTGTCTTTCCGCCGGCGAGATGTACCTGTTTCCTTGTAAACGTCCTTGATTTTCTTCTTCCTGACACCATGTTTCGTTTGAAAAGGGAGGGCTTTAAATACCTTTCTAATGAAGCTGTAAAAGATACCACTATTAAAAGAGAAACATTTATAAGGGTGTTTTCCCAGAAATATACATTCTAGGCTACAAATCTTAGAACAGGCTACATGGCACCAGAAGACGTTATTGCATCGGTTGTTGAGGATGTCGCAGGGCAGGATGTCCTTCCTCTACTTCATGTTCTTAAGGGCAAAAAAAATGTTTCAGAGTTCACAATAGCGGAAGAGCTCAAGGAAGAGATAAACACCATAAGAAACAAGCTTTACAGGCTGTATGACTTTAATCTCGTTGAATTTTCAAGAAAAAAAGACCAGAAAAAAGGGTGGTATATCTATTACTGGACCTTTGTTCC
The DNA here is from genome assembly GCA_013331965.1 of Candidatus Woesearchaeota archaeon. GTDB lineage: Archaea > Nanobdellota > Nanobdellia > Woesearchaeales > UBA10107 > UBA10107 > UBA10107 sp10107u. The sequence goes on from DUFL01000059.1 coordinate 4,411, forward strand.
TTCAAGAATTCCAAGACTGTTGAGGGAGATAAAGAAAAAGAAGCTGGTCAGGCTGAAAGAAAAACTGAAGTCCGAACAGGGTTCTCACTTCTATGAATGCATGAATAAATGCATGAGGCTTACATTCGACAAGGCCATTGATTTTGAATTTAAATGCCCTGAATGCGGCTCCTTGATGAATCAGGAAGACAATGCGAAAAGAGTCGAGCATATCATAAGCGAGATTGAAACTTTAGAAAGGGATATTTCTGTTGTTGAGCCTGAATTTATAGCGGAAGAAGAGCAGGATATGATGGTGGAAGATGAAGTTAAAGATATTCCTAACTTAAAAGTCAAGGTTGTTCAGAAAGAAACAAAAGTCAAGATTAAAATGCCTGTTAAGAAAACCATTAAAACTAAACTTCCAGCCAGAAAGTCTAAAAAGAGATGATTACATCATCCAAGGGTTGTTCTTTTTCAATTCAAATATCAACTGGTGCGGCTTGTAAATCCCTGTTTCTGAAATTATACCTGTAATCAGCCAAGGATGTATTTTTTCGAATCCGTAATTCAGCACAGTAACTGCTTTCGGGGGTTTTGACCATATTTCTCCCTGCGGTCTTAGTAATTTATTTTTATCAAATTCACTTGCAGCTTCTTTGCTGTATTTCCATGTATCTGCACAGATATAGACGGGAACGTCAAATCTTTCCGCGACATCCGCAATCAATTCAGAACCTATTCTTCCATAGACCTGCCCGTTCTCTGATATTATATTCGCACCCATCAAAACAATATCTGATCTTTTCATGGCCTGTCTTATGGCCAAATCCGCATAATATTTGACAGGAATCTTGTTTTTTGCTAATGCTATTGCAAACAATCTTCCTTCCATATGCGGCTTTTCTTCGGTGCAATGAACTTCAAAACTAACTCCTTCTTTTTTTGCCTTGGTTAAGATGTTCAATACTGATTCTGAGAACCCGTGGACATAGACGACCATGCCTTTCTTTATCTTTTTAGAGCCGATAGATGATATCTGTGCTGATGAACTTGAAACATGACTTATTGCTTCATCAATTCTATGGAGAATATCTGCTTTGGTCGTATTTATATTTCCTTTTCTGATATTATGAGAAATATAATGCACCGCGTTTCTTGCTACGGCTTTTGCGGGGATTCCTTTCAGAATCTTCTGTTTCTGAAAATGAAGTTTTTTTAATAAATCGCTTGATTCTTTTGCTCTTGAGCTTAACACTGTTTTTTTAAAAGACAAAAGTATTTTTTTAGCGAGAATATTTGACATCTTAAGATTATCTCTTCCTTGAGAGTCTCTTCATTATTGATTTTTCTTCCCTTTCAATCTGCTGCTCTTCGCTGGCAATTTTCAATGCTATTCTTTCAATGTTGTAGTCGATTTTTAACAATCTTCTTTCCATTAAAACTAAGAATCTTAAGCTGTAAACAATTGCAGCTAACGTAGCCACAATGACTGCAAGTATAACTCCTTCCAAACTCAATGCCATTTTAATACCTCTCCAGATACGAATAAAGAACGCTGGGTTTTTAAAGGTTTTGATG
>DUFL01000046.1 GCA_013331965.1 Candidatus Woesearchaeota archaeon
TAAAAATTCATATCGATTCATTTGTATACCTCATCATGATGACATAGTCTCCAAAATATAACCAAATCATTTTGTTTATCATATCTGAATAAGAGTACAAAACTTCCATTTATATGAACTCGTTTAAATTCTTGCAAAGGACTCCTTAAATTCTTGCAATGATCAATATCTGTGCAATTGACAATTTCGTCAAACTTATTTAAAACAATAGAATATTTTACGTTATCTTTCTTTTCGAGTTTAAGAAGTATTTTTTTAAGTGTTTTTCCTAATTCAACCTTTCTCAAGTTCCTTCCTCAAGGAAGCNNTCTTCGTATTGCTGCGCCATAACGTCAATGGCTTCGCTCTTATCATTAAGAGAGAATTTTGCCTTGATTATGTTCAGCACACGATTCGTGTTTTCTCCTATATTTATCATTGCTTGCACCATATATATATGACATATATGCCACATATATTTAAGCTTTTTGCTTCCTTAAATAGATAAGAATTCTTCAGTTTATAAGCCTCACGCGCGGTTGTCCAGTGGGAACATAAATTAAAATTCCAAACCATGTCGGGATTATTCCTTTTTCTTCTTCTTTTCTTTAATCATGCTTTCCAATTCTGGATTTAACTCTCTTTCATTTGGCTCAGCTGAGCTTTGCTCAGATTGAGCTTCTGTTTCTTTTTCAGAAGTCTCTTCTGTCTTGCTCTCTTCCAGAACTTCCTCTTCCTGCGGAGATAATTTCTTATTTTCTTTGATGAATTCTTTAACCGGATTCTCTCCTTCGGAAGTTTCTTCTTTGACTGCATCTTCATCAAATCTCAATGGTTCTTTTTCAGACTCTATATCCTCAAAAACTTCAAGACCATCGACATGTTTCTTCCCTTCATTCTCCAAACGGACATCTTCTTTAAGGCCGTATGTTTCCAATCCTACCTCTCCGCCCTGTTCTGAAAATTTAGTCTGGACGACTTCCTCAACATCTTTGATGTCCTTGAAAATTTCTTTTACCCCTTTGTCCTTCGGCAGATCGAAATAATCGAAGAACTTTCCTGTCACTTTTACATAAAATGTCCTTCCGTGCTTTTCTTTTGAAACAAAACCAAGCCTTTCCAATTCAGATATGTGCTCATATGCTTTGTTTGTCCTTATCTTGATGACTTCACTTTGCGTTGCCGGCTGCTTCCATGCGATAACGGCAAGAGTCTCTAAAATTGATTTTCCCAACTCAGTGTGCGGATTGATTCTTTCAACAGAGCCCATGTATTTTTCATGGACAGTTAACTTCCATGCATCCCCTTCTTCAATAATCAGTAAAGGAGATTCTCTTTCTTCATACTGTTTTTTTAATTCTTTCAAAGCAGAATGAACATGTTCTAATGAAGCTTGAGCTAATTCTGTTAGTTCTCTTTCAGAAACTGCTCGTCCAATTGCAAACAATATCGCTTCCAATCTTTTAATTAAGTCGGTCACTTTATCACCCTATACTTACTTTTCTCCAATTTTATTTCTTTTGGTTGATTTGGAAGATCTTTAGTCATATTCTCTACAAATGGTCTTAATTGTTCTTCAGAAATGCCGACACTTTTTGACAGCTCAGCAATATCCTTGGATTTTTCTTTTAATGACAGTAAAATATTGTTTCTCAGCATACGGACCATATTTTTAGTCAATATCGCATGCTTGCCAACCAGATCCTCTATCCTTAACTTATATGTTTTAAGGCCTTCATCAATCTTGTGGATTGTCGCCTGAATGCTAGACAAGTAATTTGAGAGTTCATTTGCGCTGAAAGAGATATTCATCGGCTCTGTTACTTCTATGAAGAACGGCATATACTCAAAACAGAAGTCAAAAACATTTGTTTTCTTTTGGACGCCTATGTCAAAATCAAGCGTAGAAATAAAGACATCTTTCCCTGTGTCCGGAGGAAGATCTTTCAGCTCCTCCTTTCTCAGTTTTCTTGGCTTGTCTATGTTCTTGTTCAGTACGAAATATTTAGAATGGCCTTTTTGGTCTTTGCTATTTCTTATATTCTCGACATAACTGTCAGAGATCTGCTTTGCATATTCTTTTGATTTCGTCAAGACCTGGAACTTGGCATTGAAAATCAGTCCTTCAGATCCTGATTCAAATGAATTTTCCTTGGGCTTTTCTTTAGAAACTTCTTTCTTTTTCTCTTTTTTCCCGAAATCAAACAGCCCCATTTTACCCTCTAATTTGAATTATTTAAGTGGTTTAAAAAGCTTCCTATGTCCTGGAGAACAGCAAGAACAGTGTTGTCAAAGTCATTATTGTTCCTATGAAATAAGGCACTAATTCCTCTGCTTTTCTCTGGGATGATTCAAAAACAACTGTTGACAATGCATATGGTTTCGCAGAGTTAAATATGTTTTTCGGCTGAGGAATCAATGTTTCAGAACTAGCTGCATCCTTGACAGAATCTGTATTCTTTGAAGACGTCTTAGGTTCCTTAACTTCTTCCTTTGTCCGGATTTGTTTCCCGCAGATACTTTCAATATTGTTGTAAACTTCAATATCCCTCGAATCTTCCTCTCCAAATCCTTCGACGATAATCTTATAGTCTCCACTCTTTAATTTGTTATCGCAATTCGGAAATATTTGAACAGGTAAAGTTAAATCCTGTTCGGAATACTTCTCAAGCAATTTAAAGCTTAAAACTTTAGAGATCTTTTCCTTCGAGCTTTCGATCCACAAAGAAACAACTTGTTTTGTGCTGTCTCCCCTATAAGCCTTTATCTTGACCCTGATCAACTGGCCGAATTCAGCTTTCTTGTCTTTTCCTAAATCATATATCTGCTCTATTTTAACAGAAGAATCCTCTATGTTTGAACTTGCTGTATCTTTTACCGCGACCAATTTCTGAAGAACATTGTTATCTTTATTGGAATCGTTGCAGCTCGGAACAATCTCTGCTTTCAGCAGATAAGTTCCCTGGTTCAGGTTGGGATCGTAACTTAACGTCTCAGAATTGCTTAGATTATGATTTGCATCGGCATAAGACCTCACAACATTTCCGTAAATATCCTGTATTTCTCTTTTGATTGTGATGATTATGTTCTGTTCTCCTATTAATCTCTGAGTCTTGACTTTCCACGAAAAATCATACTTGTCTTCAAAAATCAAGCCTGAAATTATCAAAACAGACCAGTCACAGATATTAGAAACAATGTTTTCTTTTCCAGGACTGGGAAATGTTTCCTTCCAGATATCATTTCTTAACCCTATCGAATATCCGTTTTCATTGCCGCCCATTATAAATGAATAAGTAAAGTTATCCTGAACCTGTCCTGTTTTGTTTTTTAATGCGATTGTTTCGCCAGTGTTTGAAAGAGAGAATGTGCTGTCGAATAACGTTTCAGTATAATTCGGATAATTAGCCAAAAAAACAAGCGGATCTTCGGCAACGACCGCATATTCTTCTGAATTCAGCATATAATCTCCAAGAACTGAAACGATATTATGATTTGTTCCGTCTTCAAAAAATTTCCAGCTTTGAATGTTGATTGAACTGTTATTTTCGTTGTAAATCTCAAGCCATTCCCTATCATCATCGGAGCCTACAACATCATACATGATTTCATTGAATTTTAATCCGTAGCTGGAGCAAACTAAGAGAAAAAAGACAGCGAAAAACATTAACCCCTTCATTTTAACACCTCAAATGTGTCACTATTTAAAAATACTCACAAAACATTTTAAATACTTTTAAGTAATTGTACTTATAG
>DUFL01000030.1 GCA_013331965.1 Candidatus Woesearchaeota archaeon
AACACAATTAAGTTGACATCGTCATTCAAGCGAAAGGTTTTTATACTCTCAATTTGGCTTTAAACAGAAAATGGATGAAGACAGCAGAAAGGAATGCCCTATGTGTGCATCACGGAACGTTTCATTCTCTGGCAGAGAGCACGCTTTGGTATGCAGGGACTGCGGCACAGTAATTGCAGGAAAGCCTGTTAAGCTCGATTTGCCGAGAGAAGACGCAATTGAAGTTGTTCATGAAGTTCCTTCTAAGTTCAGAACTATGGAGAAGAAAATTAAAGCTAAAGCTAAGCTAGTCAAAGCTAAGAAAAAGAAAATTGCTAAGAAAGCAAAGAAAATTATTAAAAAGAAAATTGCTAAAAAGAAATCTGTTAAAAAAGCGAAACCTAAGAGATCATTCTTGAAAAGATTGTTAAGAAGAAAGAGATAATTATCTCCAAGTCACATTAACTTGGTCTGTTCTCCAATGTGGTAAAATATTTGTATCCGTTTTGACTCCTGCTTTGTATTCTATTAATCCTAAGAAAGCAATCATTCCGCCATTATCTACCAAAAATTGATTTTCGGGACAGAAGTATTTTGCACCTCTTTCTTCGCACATGATTCTGCACATTTCTTTTAATCTTGAATTGCAGGCTACTCCTCCGCCTAATACTAATTCATCTTTACCAGTATGAGCCATCGCTCTTTCTGAAACTTCAACCAACATTGCGAATATTGTTTCTTGCAATGAATAACAAATATCACTGACATCTAATTTTTTATCAAATAATTGTTTGCATTTTGTTAATATTCCACCAAAATTGACGTCCATTCCTTTTACATTGTATGGAAGTTCGATTAAATTCTTTCCATTCTTTGCCAATTGTTCAATCTTTGGTCCGGCAGGAAATCCTAACCCCATATATCTTCCAAATGAATCTAAAATATTCCCAATTCCCTGGTCTAGTGTTTCACCGAAAATTCTGTATTTTCCAGCTTCATATGCGATTATCTGAGTATTTGCTCCACTTGCGTATAACAAAACTGGATCTTTTGCTCCTGTTGTACGACCTATCTCGAGATGACTTACACAATGATTTACACCTAAAAGTGGTTTATTACTCTCTTTTGCTAACTTAACTGCGAAATCCCGTCCAGCTAATAATGCAGGATCAAGTCCGGGTCCTTGCGACCAAGAAATAACATCAATCTCATTTAATTTTATATTTGCTTTTGTTAACGCTTTTTTCAAAACATCATCACAAACTCTTTTATGATGCTCAGCGACCTCATTAGGAATCATTCCGCCTTTTTCTGTGGTGAAAACATCTTTCTCGTTAGCGATAATTTCTATCTTGTCTTTTAGTTCTCTAACTAGTCCAATCGAGAAAGTATGAGCTGTCGATTCCACGCCTAAACATATCATAGTAAATTTTAACCTTGCAATCAATTTAAATCTTTTGCTATGTTTTTAACGAACGAATTAAATCCAAAATTTGTATTTCAGAACGAAACATTTAAATATAACCACAATAGAGGTTATAATAACCATAATAGAGGTTATGATGTCATTAATCAATATAATCAAAACAAACAAAGATATAAGGAAAATTTTCGGTAAAAAAGAGTTAGTAATAATAGAAAAACAGCTATTGGGCGTTTCTCTAACTCAATCTGAAAAAAACAGATTGTCGAGGGACATAAGAAAGAAATTTGAAGTAATAAAGAAATTAGCGGCAGAAGATTCTGAATTAAAGAAAGGAGCAGATATAAAAAATAAAATTGCCGAAACGAAAGAGATAATTTTAAACGATACTTTGCATAGTAAAATAAAACGTATAATTCTCTTCGGTTCGGCAGCTCAGAATGAGTTGACGTTATTCTCAGATATTGATGTAGCGGTTGAGTTTTCCGAAACTAATTTAAATGAAGCAACGCAATTTAGGATAAGGGTGATGGGCAGAACAACTAAGCGTGTTGATGTCCAAGTATACAATATACTTCCTGAAAAAATTAAAAAGGAAATAGATTCAAAGGGAAAAATACTCTATGAACAGAATAAACGACAAAATTGAAGAAATTGAACTGTATATCTCGGAACTAGCAGAAATAATGCCGGATAATCTTGACGAGTATTTGGGTGTGAAAACAAAAGCAGCATGCGAGAGATATTTCGAAAAAATAGTAGAGGCAGTTATAGGTGTAGCATTTTTAATTCTAAAAGAAAAAAAGCTTAAAGTTCCGGATGATGAAAAAAGTACGTTTGACGTTCTTGTTAAGGCGAAAGTAATTACAAAATCATTGGCAAAAAAACTACAGGATGCGAAAGGAATGCGAAACATCATTGCGCATGAATATGGAATAGTAAATGATGAGCTTGTTTTCCATTCAGTGTCGGAAGAACTGATTGATGATGTGAAAGAGTTTCTAGAACAGATTAGGAAGTAAAGAATCCGTCGTGTGCGGTTGTTTCGATGCCGAGGCAGAACATACTTACTTTTGGAGACAACATATTTATAAAGGTGATTGTATTTGATTATTTTCGGTGAAATAAATTGGATAAACGAGGAAGAAGCGATGCAGAAACATTTATCGGACTTATTGTCTTTGTGTTTATTGTGGTTACTTTATCTAGTGCCGGATTGTTTACTTCAATTTTCAATGCGTTCTCCACTTCCACTTTCGGCGGATTTGGAACTCTTTTAGCTGGCGGATTTATTTTGCTAATTATTGCAACATTATTTGAGAGGATAATGAATAAATGAGTCAAGAATTGAAGGATTTATTTCTAAATTGGAAGGGATTGGAGCTTAATCACAATATAAAATCTATTCTAAATGTTGTTCTAATAATCTTGTCGCTGATGTTTACACTAATATCTTATAAAATACAAGATGATTATTTATTGGCAGTCTCATTAATAGTTCTATTTTTACAAATATTATCGGAAAATAACAAAGAGCATTATCTAAAATACAAATGGCTTTTTGAAAAAGTAAAAAGTGGAAGGAATCACAAAACATACGGAGACTGGATTGACTTCTTAGAAAAAACAAAAGGATTAAATTCAATTTACAAATTGATACTGGGGAAATTTCTTGATAAAGAATTTAAAAAAGAGATGAAAAAGAGAAAATGAAAGAAAAAACAAAGGATAAAAAAGAAAGTTCAATCGGAAGTATTGTTGTTTGGGTAATAATCATCGCTATTTCTTTTACGTATTGTAGTCAAAATCAAACAACAAATCAAGACATTAGCGTTTATGATAACGAAGTTACTGGCATAAGTTTGGAGTATCATTCAGATTGGACATCGGAAAGACTAGAACTAACTGATGTAACTACTGTTGATGTTGGAAGTGTCTTATATCCAAAAAATCAACCAGCAACAAATTTTAGAGCTAATTTAATGACTACTTCTTTTGAAATAGATACAAGTTTATTTGGCGAAGATTTATTCCTTAAGGAGTATATGAACCAGAAATTGTTTGCATATTCCTTAATAGAATTTTATTCAACAAATTATAGTAAAGTGGATATTTTAGGAACGAAAGGATATATTCTAAAGAATAAAAAGGTATATGCTGACCATACAACAATGCAAGTGGTGGTTTCTGCGATTAAGGATAACCGACTTTATGAAATTGTTTTTTCTGCCGAAGAGAAATATTTTGATACATATGCCAATGAAGTCGTTGCCATACTTTCAACTGCAAAAATAATTCCTATAAAAAAAGAGGATACAACAATTAAAGCTAATACTTATGTAAACAATAAAGAGGGATATTCAATAAGTTATCCTTCAAATTGGATATTGACAGATGTGCCGTATTACGTGGTCAATGAGACATTTCAAATGGTGGGCATTTCGCCGAAAATAGCTTTTACACCATATAAGGTTGAAAGTGTTACAATCTCTGTTTTAGATTCTCCCGCAGAATTGTTTAGCATTCTTTCATTCAAAGAGTTTTTAGAAGTAGGATTAAAAGCTGGCAAAGATGCATACGGTGAAGATTATACTCCGATAGAGGAGATTTATGTTTCTGGATTTAAAGCATACAAAACAACGGTAACCATAAAGAGAGACAAATATACTTTAAAACAAACATCAACACACATTTTAGTTGGTAAAAAAGACTACATAATTGGTACTTTTTTATCCGATTTATTATCCCCCAAATACTCTGCAGACATAGAACAGATGGTAAGAACATTTAGATTTACGTAAGTAAAAAATGAAAAAACAACAAAAAACGTGATTAGAACACAATATTCGTTCGCGAAATATCTTAATTAGAACGACACGCATGAAACTCCTGAATATAGTTAATTATGAATGGTCAGTGAATCCTACGACGGAAAAGTTACTTTCAATTAGGCTCTTCCTATCTGCGGCCAAGGGTGGGGTAAATAAAATTGGCTAATATTACTATTTGTTTGGCCGGGGTGACAATGATTAACTCAACCTTTTCTTTTTCTCGATTATGTGTATTGGTGCTTTGTTCCTTCCTTTTAGAATGTAATTATTCTGCAAGTTATCCATATACTCGCGTAACTTTTCTGAAACTAAATTAAGTTCTCCTAAAACTTCTTCGAATTTTTCTCGGGTTAGATATCCTAAGTCTTTGCTGAGCAAAAGTAACGTTTCTAGTTCTTTGGTCGAGCGATAAGCAAAAATTAAATACGTCATAAACATTTTTGCAGAGTTGGCGCCGCTTCCTTCAGAAATATTTAATGGCAGTGAAGTTGCTGCCCTCCTGAGCTGGGATTTGATATTGCCGTCTTCGTATGCTGGAAATGGTTCAACTACTTTGTAAATTTTAAGAGTAAAATTATATGCAAGCCTCCAAACTTCCAAGTTTTTGAATTCAACAAACATAACGTTATGAAATACGGCTCAGCATTTAAACTTTTCTAGAGCTCTCGCTAATTTCTTATATTTCTGTTTTAACATAGCTTTCACAAGTAATGTTTCTAAAATAAAAAAATAGAAACCAAACATAGTTGGAATACGAACTCTTTGTAGTTGCATGCTGAATGCATCGTTGCCTTTGCACTTACACACCAACTCAATCAACCGGATATTTTATCCGCGTTCTACGAAATCTCTTTTCGAGGAAGGCTTCATTCTTAGATGCTTTCAGAATTTATCCTTTATGGCGTAGCTGCTCGGCATACTCTGTTGAATAACCGATAGACCAGAGGCCACGGGACTCCGTTCCTCTCGTACTAGAAGTCCCTTCCCCTCAGATTTCAAACAATTCCAGTAGATATCAAACCAACTGTCTCACACATATTGTTCCAAATCTTTCGATTGGTATGGACTATATCATCATCCTTCTTGCGAAGGAGATCGGCGTCTTAATGTTCTAACAAGAACATTCTCGGAACTTAATCCTCAGTCTCTACGGGGTTATATTCTTTCAAATAAACTTCCCTCGGTATTGCCATTTCTTTTCTGCTCAAAAAAAGATTTTAGGTTCCACCGATATTAGCCAATTTTATTTCCAAATTTTAACATGAAGTTAAAACGGTTCATCTCTTTCGAGATTGGAATTCACATTCTTACGAATATGCAACGCTATGTTACTAACGTTGTGAACCCAGCTCACGATCCCTTTTAATGGGTGAACACCCCCACCCTTGGCCGCTTCTGCACGGCCAGGATAGGAAGAGCCGACATCGATGTAGCAAGCCGCGCCGTCGATGTGAACTCTCGGGCGCGACAACTCTGTTATCCCCGGAGTAACTTTTCCGTCACACCTGACTCCCATTAAGGAAGTACAGGGGATCGCTAGACCACACTTTCGTGTTTGAATTTAGGGTTATTGTAAATTCAATCAGGCTAACTTTTGCTCTTGCACTCTTCATCGGATTTCTGACCCGATTGAGTTAACCATTGGGCACCGTCGATATCATTTCAACGGTGTGCCACCCCAGCCAAACTGTCCACCTATAGTTGTTCCTTTTGCAAGGTAAGTGGGGCAAGTTCTAAAGAACGGTGTTACATTGTCGAGTATTGCAAGCCCTAAGGCTTGCACATAACCTCTACCGTTTACGCTATGCAACAAAACTCGCTCCACAGCTACAAGCTACAGTAAAGTTTCACGGGGTCTTCGCTTCCCACTGGAATTCTCTGGCCTCTACGCCAGAATACTGTATTCAGGGGATGTTAGTTAGGGACAGTGACGATCTCGTTCCACCATTCATGCACGTCGTCATTCAAACGACAAGGTATTTCGCTCGTATCTGTTACAATTTTCTTTCCCATTTTAATGGGCACAGCTCGACTTTGTCGAGATTGTGTTAGAAAACGTACAAACATTTCTGTTTGTCTCTTATATTCGCATATAAGTTCGGACTATATCTTCATCATTTTCGATGTTTGGCGTTTAGTCTCTGACGACTCTCCTTTTGTTATCTTGGTACTCTCTCGTTTAATTTCCTAAATATTAAGTAAGCATCGTTTTTGTCTATGCTTTCCCAATTGTTTAGAAATTTATTCAAGAGTTCTGCTTGCTTTCTTTTACCAACGAGATGAGGAATGATTTTTTCAAGAAAAACCAAAATTCCTTTTCTGTTTGTAATGTGGACTTGATGAGTTATTTTTCTTCTCAACCCATCGTTTCCTCTATCCTGCGTATAGTTACAATATTTTATTTTCAGTATATCTAAAATTTCTCTACATTGATTTATTATCAACATATTCGTGTTAGATATACTTACTCTGTAACCATACCGAATATTTCCATTTCGATGGTATCGAGGAATCATTAATGATCCTTCTCCATCAATTATTCCAGCAAGCCAAGCTAACTTAAGGGTTGCGTGCTGATTATCTGCACTCATAACGTTTTTACTTTTCCTGCAGTTTAAATGCTTTGTGAGCACTTGTCCTGTGGAAAAGTAGTCTGAGATTCTCAGATGTTCCAGCATATAGCCAAATTTTTATCCCATGTTTTTTCTCTGTTTACTCTTTTGGGACTTAAAGCAGTGAAATATTCTACCTTAAGAGAGTTATAGTTACTCCCGCCGTTTACCTGTCGTTAGCTCCGTTGAACCGGAGTTTCGGATACAGGCACTGGGCAGATGTCAATTTGTATACAAAGCTTTACAGCTTAGCACAAATCTACGTTTTTGGTAAACAGTCGGACCGTCGTAGTTATTGCACCCTGCTATCGCATACAGAATAAATTCGATATACAAAAGCAGGGACCCCATATGCCGAAGGCACGGGGCCAATATGCCGAATTCCCTTAACTAATTTAATCCCTCACACTTGAGGCTTCTCACCTAGGGGCACCNNTTCTCATCATTACGATACTCCCTTGATTTGTTCTCATTAACACAAATAACAATTTGTGTCCGTCTAGCCGAAAGTGTCAGAAATAATGCTTGTGTTGCCACGCATATTTAAGCAGGACTGGAATATTAACCAGTTTCCCNNAGGAACCCTTGCCCTTTCAGTGGTGCAGACTCTAACTGCACTATGTTCCTACTACCGCCAGGATCTTCAATTATGACAGGTCCACGAGTCTTTTCAAACTTGCTTCTGCCCTGCCACAACGCCTATCTATCACAAATGTTGCCATTGTCTGTAGTATCGGTAATCAATTTAGCCCCGTCCATTTTAAAGGCTCACCTTCTTGATAAGTAAGCTGTTACGCACTTTTTNNGGGACCTTAACCATAGTCTGGGTTGTTCCCCTCGCGGATTCCAAGTTTACCCCGGAACCCCGTCTCCCGAGATCTACGGAACTAGAATATTCGGAGTTGGACAAAAAACCGAACTCTTTCGAGTCCTAAATCTCTAATCCGTATCTCTACCAATTTAACTATCTCATCCGAGACTTGACTGCGGCCAACTTGGATAGGAACCAGCTATAACCGGGTTCGATTGGCTTTTCACCCCTAATCGTCAGTTAGAAAAATGCTTGCACACAATACCTCTTCAGGCCTCCACGAAGTTTTACCTTCGCTTCACCTTACTAACGATTAGATCACCCGGCTTCGGGTCTATTCCCTGTGACTTTTCGCCTATTATGACGAAACTCCTCATTGCTTGCGAGTTTTCGCTTTCGCTTCGAGTACTTCTTTTCGAATTACTCTCGCCACAAGAAATAACTTCCTGGCCCGTTATTCAAAACGTACGATAGAATTCCTTAAAACCCTATCACGCGATAACTATTAGGTTTCAGGCTCTGTTAACTCCCTGTTAAGGGTTCTTTTAAACTTTCCATCGCTGTACTTGTTTGCTATCGGACTTAATACGTATTTAGAGTTAGAAGTCAATGCCTCCCGCGTTCCCACATCGTATCCAAGATGCAGTACTCTGGATATTCTCACATCCAAATTTTTTCCTTACGGGGCTATCACCCTGTATCGCATTTCTTTCCAGAAAACTTCAGAAAAAAATTTTCGGACTAAAAGAGAATCCTAACACCACATTTCTTACTCATTACTGAGCAGATTCGGTTTGCTCTGTGCTGTGTTCAATCGCCTTTACTGACAGCATCTCAATTGATTTCTTTTCCTTCCGGTACTGAGATGTTTCACTTCCCGGAGTTCTCTGTCCTTTCGGACCTATTGTGATGTCACATTCAGGAATCCCCAGGTCAAAGTTTGCTTGCAACTAACTGGGGCATATCGTAGCTTGCCACGCCCTTCATCGACGATTAAGCCAAGTCATCCACCTAATAGTGTAATTTCCAACTTATGTTTGGTTTCATGAACAGTAGAGTTCAATTACTGTTACTTCATCCTATTACATGATTATTTGGTAATAACCATGTGCACCATAATCCGGATTGCTCCAGATTTTATGAATTTGATTTTTTATTTTGAAAATTTCTTTCCAAAATATTTTTATTTTTTAATTTGTACTTATTTTACTCTTTTATTTTGTGATTAAACTACGAACATTTTGCATTTGTTTTTTTCTTGTTCGTGTTTTGTTTTTCGTTCAAATAATTAGTGGACCCGGCGGGAATTGAACCCACGACCTCCGACTTGCAAGGCCGGCGCTCTACCAGGCTGAGCTACAGGCCCAGACTCGAACGAATTTATGAAAGTCATTTTAACAACGACTTTTTTGATTATAAAATTAGAGTTGAGTAACTTGATTATGCACAATATCAAAATTTTTTAAATAATTATTTTTTATATCAGAATTTAATTTCTGAATTAAAAATATTTTTTTATTTTTATTATAAAAATAAAAAGGAGGTGATCCATCCGCAGGTTCCCCTACAGATACCTTGTGACGACTTAACCCATCTCACTGAGCATAAGTTCATTTCAGTCACATGAACTGAAATTCACTTATACCCTGCTCGAGTGGTTTGACGGGCAGTGTGTGCAAGGAGCAGGGACATGTTCACCAAACTATGATTAAGTTCGATTACTAGGGATTCCGACGTCATGAGGNNCTTTCGGAGTTGCATCCCATTGTTCCGGCCATTGTTGCGCGCGTGTAGCCCAGGGGATCCGGACCATACGGACCTACCGTTGCCTGCACCTTCCTCCGTGTTACCACGGCAGTCTCTTTAATGTGAACAATCGACTAACGTCTCGTTTTCAATTAAAAACACAGGTCTCGCTCGTTGCCTCACTTAAGAGGACACCTTACGGCACGAGCTGACGGCGGCCATGCAATACCTCTCGGCTCGTCAGGCAAGCCCTTTAGACTGGCCTTCATCCTGCCGTCGCTCCTGGTGAGATTTCCGGCGTTGAATTCAATTAAACCGCACGCCGCACCCCTTGTAGTGCTCCCCCGCCAATTCCNNCTTGCGACCATACTTCCCAGGTGGTGAACTTGCATCTTCATTTCAATACAGCGCAAACACGAGGTTTACGCCGAATTTAGTTCACAGTGTTTACGGCTAGGACTACAAGGGTATCTAATCCTTTTCGCTCCCCTAGCTTTCGTCCCTCACAGTCGAATCTGTATTAGTAAGCCCCCTTCGGCACAGGTAGTCCTCTCGGGATTATAACATTTTACCGCTCCCCCGAGAATACTGCTTACTCCTCCCAGTCCCAAGTTCTGCAGTCTTTTCTGCACTCTGTTGCGTTAAGCGCAACAAATTCACAAAAAATTTACAGAACCTGCTACGGACGCTTTAGACCAAATAAAACCGATCCCCACTTGTGGCGCTGGGGTTACCGCGGCGGCTGGCACCAGTCTTACCCACCACTTATTCTCCAAAGTATTTACCTTTGGCAAAAGCCTATGTTAAACATAAGCACTTAGGATTCCCTTATCACGCTTTCGCACATTGTAAAGGTTTCGCGCCTGCTGCACCCCGTAGGGCTGGAACCAGTATCTCAGTGTTCCTCTCCGGGCTAGAACTTTCATTCCCCGTACAGATTATAGGTTTGGTGGTCCATTACACCGCCAACAGCCTAATCTGGTGCCACCTCATCCTTAAGCAATTGCTCTTTAAGAAAAAAATCATTCCAGATTATTTTTCCTATTTTGTATTAGCCTCAGTTTCCCAAGGGTATCCAAAACTTAAGGGCAGATTAGTGACATGTTACTGAGCATTGCGCCTCTCTTGCGAGATGACTTGCATGGCTTAGTCGAATCCTAATAGCAGCGATCTCCTGCAGGATCAACAGGAATTCCGTTAATCCAACAAAATTGAATCAATTTCTTTTAGTCGCTAAAGCTAAAATTAAGAAACTTAAATTAATTGTTTACTCAACTCTAATTCATACTTAAGTAAAGACTTAAGCATACATATGATTTGCAAATGTATATTTAGTTTATACATTGGTGGTTATTCCTTCATTGGTGTTCCGTTATAGGCGCGGATTTGCATACCGCAGAAAGAAAAAGTATTAACGGAAGGTTTTCCTCCTTTTTCCTGCCAATGAATATTATTTTGAGTTAGTAAGTTGTTTATATACTTTACTATTGTTTTTAAGGATTCTTAGTTTTAACGTTTTTTGTATCGTTATTATTACGAATAAAATCCTGCCCGGGTTTTCTGCTTAGTTCGAACTTAGAATTAGGATACTCTTGCCAGCCTTCTTCTCTTTTCCTTCTTGATACGCTTTCTCTGCCATTTCCAGCGCATTTGCCAGCGTTTCTTCCAACGACGCGAGGATCTCTTCATAGAAAATTTAAGTTTCGAGGCTATTTATAAATATTGTCTTTAGATATCAACCCAAATATCCCCGCCTTTAACCTTAATGTTATAGCTCTTAATTCCATTCACAGCAGGACCATGCTTCACTTTGCCGTTTGTAACGTCAAACTCAGAACCGTGCCAAGGACATGTAACAGTTGTTTTGTCAAGTTTTCCTTCGCATAAAGGGCCGCTAGCGTGAGAACATTTGCTGTCTGTGCAGTATATTTTCCCTTTAATTTTAAACAAAGCTAAAGAGTTTCCCTTTACAGTAACGCAAAGCTTCTCCTTTAAATCTTTTACTTTTGCAGCCTTTTCCATAGTTTAAATTATAAATAAAGCCTATTTAAATCTTTTCAATGAAAACAAATGCGAATATTTATTCTTTTTACCTAAGCAAAAATCATTCATTATCATTCCAGTAAGAGTTCCAAAGACCAATCCGCTTCCGTTGAATCCGGTTGCGACAAAAATATTCTTTTTATGCTCAAAGATATAAGGGATATTATCTTTTGTCTTGAACTGGGTTCCTGACCATTTGTTTTTAATCTTGAATTTTCCGAATTTTTCATGCGCGAATTTTTCAAGCTTATCATAAGCTTTATCATCAAATTTTTGATTATCGCATCCGCCGACTAACATTAATTTATCATTTACTTTTCTGTAATAATAATACGGCTCAAATGTATCCCAGAAAATATCATCAGATAGCGGAACTTTGCATTCTAAAGCTAAAACATAGCTTAATATCGGTTCAACCAGCTTCAAGTTAATCAGGCTGGAAGGATTTCCAACAGCAACTATAACTTTATCTGCCTTAATTGTTCCGTTTTCTGTCTTGATTATTATTTTGTCTTTATTTTCAATCGAAACAACATTTGTCTCTTCAAAGACATCAATTTCTAATTTAGAAACTAATCCAAGCAGATATTTTCTTATATCAAACTTTCCCTCGTTCTTGAATCTTATCGCATCAGCAAATTTAATTCCTAATTTTCTATCATATCCGATAAATTCAGTGTTTTTATCAGCTTGTTTAATATAATCCCATTCTTTCTCAAAAGATTTATCTTTTTTGTAAGTCAAATAATAAGAACTGCAATTAACAAAGTCGCATTTTATTTTATTGCTTTTGATTATTTTAAACAGCTCTTTCTGCGCTTTGCCCGTTCCTTCATAAAGTTCATTCAAAAACTTCTGCCCGTATTTTTTGGCAATTTGTCCTGCAGAAGCATCAGGTGTCCTTGTCAGAAATGCCGTTGAATAGCCGGAATCTCCAGTTCCTATGTGATTTTTCTCAATTAACGCAACTTTGAACTTCTTAGATAAAAAATAAGCGGAAGAGACTCCAACTATGCCCCCGCCGATTACAGCAACATTGACATTAATCGATTTTTTCAGAGAATTGAATCTTTTTTTATCTTTAACGCTTTCAAACCAGACTGGCTCATTCTTCATATCCTAAGAACAGTATCTTCCTGTAATAAACTTTTCGCTGTCATAATCTTTATATATCCTTATTTTGAAATAATGCTGTATGGCTAATGTATTAAAAACAGTCTGGAGCAATCCATGGTATTTGATGATTATATTTCTCTCAGCGCTGGTTATTATCTCTTCATTCTTTTTTAATTCTATGAGAATTCTAGGTTTATCTTTAGTTTCGGTTATAACTGCAGTTTTTACTGATGCAATAATAAGAAGAATAAAAGTCAGAGCATGGAGCTATCCTGTTGGGGCAGTAATTTCAGGATTAATAGTCGCTATTGCTCTGTCATTTACAACTTCAGTTTATATTGTAGTTCTGACGGCATTCACTGCTATGCTGCTGAAAAATTTAATCAGAGTAAAAGGAAACCACATATTTAATCCGGCAAACTTGGGGTTGTTAGTCGTAGGATTAATATTAAACCCAGGATTGGCTTGGTGGGCAGTCATAAACCCATGGATTATGATGATATTCTTAATTCCGATTTACAAAGTAAAAAGATTTCCTGTTTTGCTGTCTTTTATTGTCCTCTTCTCGTTATTGCAGCTATTGGAATCAAAATCTGATTTCGACTTATTGTATACCGCTTTCCTTGGAATATTATTTTGGGTAATGGTTATGATTGTAGAGCCATTAACTTCTCCTCAAAAAACAAAATCTCAGGCCATATTTGGGTGCTTAACAGCAATTTTTGCATTTTTATTCATGCAAATACTTCCTGTTTATTTTATGCTCGCCGCTTTGGCTGCAGCTGATTTGTTTGTTCCACTTCTAAAGAAATATCTCGGCTAAGAACTAACCGGATATTTACTGCACAACTACTGTGCCTTTCATAGAAGGGTGTATTCCGCAGATATATGAGTATGTTCCGGCCTTATCAAATTTAAAGCTAACAGAACCTCCTTTGCTCATTGTCTTTGAATTGAAGAAATCAGACTGGATATTATGCGGAGCAGAGTCTTCATTGGTCCATGTAACAGTTGTTCCAGCATTAACAGTTAATGTTTTTGGATCAAACGCGAATCCTTTTATTTTGATTTCTTTTTCAATTACTTCCTGAACTGGAGCAGAAACAACCGATGCGGTATTTTGCGCAGGTTCAGTCGGTGCAATTTGAGCAGGAGCGCTTGGTATTGCCTGAGAATTATCTGATGCAGCAGGCTGATTTTCATATACTCCTGAATTTGAATAGCATCCTGCAAGCAATAACATTGTAAAAATCATAAAAAATAGTTTTTTCATATAGCACCTCTTTACATTATTTTGTTCATGATTTATTATAAATCTTTCTGATGAAATAAAGTGCTCCCGCCGGGATTTGAACCCGAGTCCTCGCCTCGAAAGGGCGAGATGATTGACCGGACTACACCACAGGAGCGATGAATGTTATTGTAGTCGGATGAGCTATGTTTCCTTCCTTTGCAAGGACCTCATACATCCTGCAAATATAGTGAGCCCGCCGCGATTTGAACGCGGGACCACCGGTGTACTCAGACACCGAATATGAAACGCTGTCATATAAGACCGGCGCTCCACCAGGCTAAGCTACGGGCTCAATAATTTCAGAACATACATGATTTATAAAAGTAGTGTTAAAAAGAATGCACAGGTCGGCAAAGCCGTCCTTACATTGCAAAAAAGCAATGCACCGACCGGGAATCGGACCCGGGCCACGGCCTTGGCAAGGCCGTATTCTACCATTAAACAACCGGTGCGTTGTGAATTGCCAAAGTAAGCTAATGACCATTAGTGGACCCGACCGGATTCGAACCGGCGACCTCCGCCTTGTAAGGGCAGCGTTATAACCACTAAACTACAGGTCCATAAGGTTTCAGGTTTATC
>DUFL01000022.1:0-392 GCA_013331965.1 Candidatus Woesearchaeota archaeon
GTTTATGTGTCATATTAACCGAAGTATGAAATCTTTGGCTTTATCTCTTTTGCTTTTGCAGCTCTTAATTCAGCTTCAAGCCGCTCATACGCTATTTTTGTCTCAGCATCCACTGAAGGCTTGACTTTAGTTAATGCTTCTTCGAAATGTTCCTGTCTTACTTCCTTGGCTTTCATATCTTTTCTTAAAGCTAAAATAGCAGCTTCTCTTGCAATCGCCTGAATATCAGCACCAACATAACCTTCTGTTTCCATAGCTAATTTTTTCAAATCAACATTCTTCAAAGGCATTGTTTTGGTGTGTAATCTGAATATTTTCTCCCTCATCGCTTCGTCAGGTATCTGTACCAATAGCATCCTGTCAAATCGTCCTGGTCTTAACAAAGCTGGATC
>DUFL01000022.1:413-3258 GCA_013331965.1 Candidatus Woesearchaeota archaeon
GCTCCTGATTCTGTAGCTATTGCTTTTGCAAGCATTGTTTTTCCAGCTCCAGGAGGTCCATAAAGTAAAATTCCTTTTGGAGGTTTGATTCCTAATCTTGTGAATGCTTCGGGAGTTTTCAAAGGCCATTCAACTGCTTCTTTCAGCTCCTGCTTGACGCTTTCCAATCCTCCGACATCATCCCACTTTGTCTTAGGAATCTCAACAAGAACTTCTCTCATCGCTGATGGTCTAACTACTTTTAATGCGTCATAAAAGTCCTGCTTGGACAGGACTAATTTGTCTAAAACCTCTTTAGACAAGACATGATTCTTTTCTTCTTTAAGATTTAAATCAGGAAGAACTCTTCTGATTACAACCATCGCAGCTTCTTTTGCCAATGAATTCAAATCAGCACCAACAAATCCGTATGTTGTATCTGCTAATTCTTCAATATTGACATCATCAGCCAACGGCATGTTTCTTGTGTGAATCTTTAAAACAGTGGCTCTTCCTTTTTTTCCGGGAACTCCTATTTCAATTTCTCTGTCAAATCTTCCGGGTCTTCTTAATGCCGGGTCTAATGAGTTTGGAATATTTGTTGCTGCAATAACTACAACTTTCCCTCTTGTTTTTAACCCATCCATCATTGCCAATAACTGTGCAACAACTCTTTTTTCAACTTCTCCCTGGACTTCCTCTCTTTTCGTTGCAATTGCATCTATTTCNNTCAATGAAAATTATTGAAGGAGCATTTGTTTCTGCTTCTTCAAATTTCTTTCTTAAGTTTTCCTCGCTGTTATGAGCAAATATTCCTCCAAATCCGGCTATAAAGTTTTCACATCCTGGAACTGATATATCATAAACAAACTCGGGATTTTCAGAGCATTCAGTAATTTCTAGGACTTTGTCCCAGTATATGTCGGAACCAAGTATTGCTTTCAGTTTTGGATCTTCCAGTTTCAATAGGACATTTCTTCCAACAGATTCCAATCCTTTCCATGATTTAAGTTCACTTTCGTTTTGAACTAATTCCTCTACAAATCCTGCAATAGGAACCCTGTCTCTCCTTGAGAACTTCTTCAGATTTGTATATTTTAGTATAGGCTCATTCTTTTCCGGCTGTATAAATCCAATGGCTTTAAATGCCTCAAGATTGTCGGTATCAGCGAAACAAATCCTTCTTTGCGGTCTGTTTGGTCTCAAATAGATTTTTGCAACTATTCCAAATCTCAATAGTAGGTGAGTTATATCATCGGCCAATTCGGGACTTTCACTTGCAATCTCAACCATCGGAGCAGGAGTTGTTGTATTGATGCTCCCATCTCCAGAAATATATCCTCTTAGGAATTCTGCTAGCTTTTTATTGTTTAAATTATAGATAAAGTCAGGAACCTTCTTATTTCTTGCACCAGAAATAAATCCGAGTGCCTTCATTACTTTTCCTAATATTCCGGAACAAATAATTATATCTGCTCCCTTTGATCTAGGTTTTTTGTATATTGTAACTGTTCCAAATAGCCCTGTGATGAGTTGCTCAAAGTATTTTAGCTCTGATTCGTTGATGCTTATCCTAACTTCATTTTTGTTAGTATAGGAGCCTTCTGCCATCCATAATCCAAAGAAAGCACAAAGTTCATCTGTCAATAGCATAGTCGCGGGCAGGCTCTTTCCCTTAGTTGATATCTGCAAAGCATCTTTATCATATTCTATTCCAGATTTTTTCATTAAATCCACAAATTTAGATAGATTTATCCCGACATTTTTCGATATTATATCATAAACATATCTCTCTCTACAATTTAATATCATGGCAACTTCTTTAATTCCTAGATTGCCTACCGCTTCTTTCAAGAGATTTTGTATATTTCGGATTGTTGCTCCATAATCATTGCCATTCAAAAGTTCAATTAGATCTAATTTTTCAGTGCTATTCTGCGGTTCTGGAAGTTTTTTAGGAACTGCAACAAATGATTTTCCAGCAACAAGATATGATGTTTTAATACTTTCAATTCCATTTTTCCCTAAAGTAAAAACGGAATGGTCGTCAGTCACCCTTATACTTCTCCCGCTTGAAGTTTTTATCTTGACAAGCTTCGAATTATTTTTATGTTTAATAAATGAGGAGATGTCTTTTATTACTATTTTCCCTTCAGCATCAAAGCAAACAGCCTTGGCATTTTCTGGTTGTTTATTAACAAGTTCCCCTATCGGGATTCTTTTTAATTTATTATCAATCATTACAAGAACTTTTTCATCTGCCGGAAGAGACTGGCCATAATATTTGCTCATTATTTCCGGTCCGTTGATTAAAATNNATCATTTCCCTGACTTTCTTTATTTCTTCATCTAATCCGCCAATATCTTCGTAAGTTACTTCCGGCAGAGCTGCTTCTTTTTCTAACTCAACAGCTTCCGGCCTTACTTCAATTTCGGTATTTTCGGTTATGATGACCGGTCCTTTCGGATTTGTTTCCACAACAATAAATTTCAAATCACCGAATCCAAATCCTACGTTAAATGCATCTTCAAATACAGAACTGAATATATCGTCAAAAAATGGATTTGAACTTAAAGTTTTTCTTCTTCTTTTCGTTCCTCCAAATGAGATAACATCGCCTTTTACTGCGGCCCTTCCAAGTAATCCTTGCCTGAACATATCAGGCGGTGCTCTGATCATTACTCCCTGTTTTGCAGGAGCTATTACAACTTTAGTTGCTTCTTTAACATCAACTTTTCTTATAGCAACTAATTCTCCCAAGCTTGATTTTGCATTTCTTCTAATGATACCGTCCATTCTGATTATATCTAATCCCAAATCTCCGGGCAAAGCTCTGTCAACTATTCCAACAGTTTTAGAACCGCC
>DUFL01000016.1:0-13268 GCA_013331965.1 Candidatus Woesearchaeota archaeon
TTCATAAGTCATTTATTATAAGCCTAGTTTTCTTCTAGCTTCTTCTTCTGTTAAGAATTTGCCTTTTTTAATTCTTTCCCTTGCTTTTTCTATTGCAATTACTGTTTCCTGGCTCAATTTAGGCTCTTTTTCGCAGGTTTTTGCTATAAAAACTAACTTTTTAAGAACTTCGTCGTAAGTCTCACTGCCACGTTCTTTGAATTGGTCAATTTGTCTTTTTGTATCATCATGTATTTTTATCGTTGTGGCTTCCATTATACTTAGGTATACTAAGGTATATTTAAAGGTTTTGGTTTGTTTGAAATATTTTGTTGAGCAAAAGCACTCCGGCCGAATTTTAGAAGTTTAATAACAAACTAAAAAGATTTAAAACCCTTTATTTCTAACTAATACTTATGAGAATAATCATGCTTGTGGATATGGATGCGTTCTATGCCGGCTGTGAACTGGCGAGAAAGCCGTCATTGAAGGGAAAACCGCTTGTTGTCGGAGCAGACCCGAAAGGAAGGGGAGTTGTAGCGGCTTGCAGTTATGAAGCAAGGAAATACGGTCTGCATTCAGGGATGCCCATTGCAATCGCTTACAGAAAATGTCCGGATTGTATTTTTCTGCCGTTAGACATGAGATATTATGCAGCTGTCTCTGAAAGAGTCATGAAAATAATAAAGAAATATGCAGATAAAATGGAGCAGGTCTCTATCGACGAAGCGTTTTTAGATGTAAGCTCTAAGAATTATGACAAAGCAAAAGATATCGCAAGAAAGATCAAAGCTGAAATTTTAAAGAAAGAAAAATTAACCTGCTCGATAGGAATAGGGTCGAACAAATTAATAGCTAAGGTGGCTTCCTCCAAAAATAAACCAAATGGATTAACAATAGTCAGGCCGTCAGGAGTCCAGAAATTTTTGGATACTCTGGATGTCGATGAAATATATNNAATTATTTGTATAATTCTTCGAGAGGAATTGATGAAGTTCCTGTCATTGAGGAATGGACGCAGAAATCCATCGGAAGGCAGTATACTTTTGAGAAAGACACGACTGACAAAAATCTTATTTTAAAATCAATGAATGAGATGATAGATGAATCGTTTGAGCAGTTAAAAGAACAGGGCTTCAAAACATACAGGACAGTCACTATTAAAGTTCGCTATGAAGATTTCTCGACTTTCACAAAAGCCCACACTTTGATTGCGAATGCTGATTCTGCGGAGCAGGCCAAGAATGTTTCCAAAGATCTGCTTCACAAGTTCTTCAATAAAAAGAAGATAAGACTGGTCGGGATTAGCTTAGGGAAATTAAAGTAAGATTCTTCAGGCAGTAATCTCCTGCTCTTTTTGAACATTTCCCCAGCAGAGAAAATTGTTCAATTCTATTATTTTCTTGACAACGGGATTAGTTATATTTATCTTATAAAGAACATTGCCTCCCAGTGTTCTTGTAGAAACGACAATTTTGTTTTGTTCCAATTGCGGCCATACCTTCTTTAAAGTCTGGAAATTTACGTTTGCGTTTTTAGCTATTTCTGTGATTGGATAGTCAAAGTCTCTTGAGTAGATTAAAAAGTCGAGTATCTTAATTAGCGGGTAGTCCCCGAATGTTTGAATAAATATTGATAGTTCTTCCATTCTAATGTTATTTAATGGTGCTTGTTTATATACTTTTCGTTATTAATAACTACATTTAATGTAATGATAAGCCTTTTAAACGTCTAAAAATGCTAAATTTCAATGGAAAAAGAGCAAATGAAGGGTTTCATTGTAAAGAAATTGTTTCACCATGGTTATATTGGAGGACGACACACTGATATGGAAAACCTAAAGAAAGGCCTGCCAGGTCATGAAAAGGGTGATGTGAAAGAAGCCGCTGAAGAGCTCATTAAAGAAGATATTTTGATTCTTAAACCAACTTCATACGGAAAGCATGTATATCTAAATCCAAGAAAAAAGCCGGAAATAGAAAAATATCTTCAATAATATTCATAATCTTTCTTCTAAATTTCTTTCAGCTTTTGTTTTGCTTGCTCTTCTCTCGAATTTTATCGCTGTTCTTAATTTCCAGGATTCTTCTTTATTTAGAGGAGTTATGTAGGCAGGCTTGTATTTTTTAACTTCGATTTCAATGGGAAGATTTGCAAATTTGATATTGTTTGCTTCTATCACTTCTGCCAATGAATCAAAACTGTCGCAAAATCCGAACAATTCATAAGTTTCCCCGTCAAAAGAGACGACAGCAGGACCTTCATCCTTGTTTTCCAGAATTGCATTCCCAATGAAGTATTTTGCCATCTTAATATATTAGTGAAGCTTTCTTATAAAGTATTCTGTATTAATCTTGTGAAAACTCGGAGCGACGAGCCACATTAATGGCGAAGAGTTCGTAAGGCGATGAAAACATTTAAATATCTACTAGTCTTTCATAGTTTATGGTTAAAAAACCTTCTTATGTGGGGATCAGAGAGGATGGATTTGGAGAAAATAAAAACCCCGGTTCTCAGAGAACAGAACCCTATCTGTGGCAGAATAAATATACAAAGTTAATAGTAAGCACAGGGGGTTATAATGTTTATCTTAATAGAAGAACAGGGGAGGTATATGTCCATACAACTGACTATCACCCAGGAACCCTTATAATATCAAAAGAAAGTTTAGAGAAATTACTTTCAGATGCAAGTAAAAAGGAATAAAGTTCTTGAATTGTCGCCTATTTGTTTAATGTTATTAAAGTATTTAATTCTGAAAAAGTGTTAATGATGAAATAAAAGTTTCGAAATTCACAATTATAATTAATTCTGCTTTATGGTCAGCCTCTAATTTCTAATTCTCTAAAATATATTTTAGACTCAATAAATGTTTATATACAAGTTACTAGAACAATAACACTGCCTGTTGTATAGGTACGGAAAATAAATACAACTGGTTGTGTGTTTTGACATTCAAAAGTGACAAAAAATGGTGAATGAGACAATTCCAACGTATACAGGTTCTGGAACAGTTAAATTGCCGCCTTATGCTGCAAATGACAAAGGTCTTGAGGCTCGTTTAGGCGAAAACGGAATGGCTATAATGAAGACAAAGTTTCTGGGAAGAAATGATGCAGGAAATATAATTGAAACGCCCCAGGAAAGATTTTACACAATTGCAAGAACTATGGCTGAATCTGAGCGCCAGTTTGGAATGACAGATGCTGGTATTGACCAGTTGACAGAAAGATATTATGATATGTTTTCTTCCTTGGAATTTTTACCGGGCGGAAGAGTAATTACAAATACGGGAAAAAAAGACATTGCGCTTTTCAACTGCTATGTTCTTCCTGTTTCTGACAGCATAGATGATATCTATGATTCTGTAAAAAAAGCCGCAGGAATTCACAAGCAAGGCGGAGGCACAGGATATAATTTCAGCCAGTTAAGACCGAGAGGAAGTTATGTCAAGAAATCGCAGGGCGTTGCATCCGGTCCAGTGTCATTCATCGATCAATTTGATTTGCAGACTGCGATAATTAATTCAGGAAACAGAAGAGGGGCGAATATGGGCATACTAAATATCGACCATCCCGATATCTTGGATTTCATATATGCAAAGACTTCAGAAAGTAAATTAAAGAATTTCAACATCTCAGTCGGAATTACAGACGATTTCATGCAAAAAGTAAAAGACAAAAGCTTCTATCAACTTGTTGTTTTTGAAAAAAGCGAAAATAAAAAACCGTTAACGATTGAAGAACTTAAAATATTCATCGCAAATATAGAGAAAAACAAAGCAGGAGCAGATGTCGGGGAAAAAGCAAGGCCTCATTCCCTGTTAGTGAACGGCAGTTTAGTCTATAATGTCCGAACAAAGCAGGAAATCGGAAGAGTAAATTCAGGAATTGTTGAACTTGACGCTACAAAAATTTTCGACTTAATTGCTAATCTGGCGCATCAAACAGCCGATCCCGGAATGATTTTCCTGGACAGGATTGCGGAACATAATCCGATTCCGTCTCAAAAACTCGATGCGACAAATCCATGCGGAGAACAGCCGCTTCACCCTTATGATGCATGCAATCTTGGAAGCTTAAACCTTGCAAGGTTTGTAGATGGCAGGAAAATAGACTATCAGAAACTTGAAAGAAGAATAACTGACGTGATAAGATTTATGGATAGTGTCAATGATGCAAGCGTAGGGCCGATTCCGGAGATTGAAAAGAGCGTTAAAAACAACAGAAGAATAGGTTTGGGAGTCATGGGGTTCGCTGATATGCTAATCAGTCTTGGAATAAGATACGACAGTGAGGAAGGACTTAAAACTGCAGAAGATGTGATGAAATTCATAAATGAAAAAGCTTATGCTGTAAGCAAAGATCTGGCAAATGAAAAAGGTCCATTCCCCAATATCGGAATAAGCATCTACAAAGAAACAGGAGAAAAATTAAGAAATATTCAAAGAACAACGATTGCTCCAACCGGTTCGATAAGCATGCTTGCAGGAGTAAGTTCAGGAATAGAGCCTAATTTCGCGGTAACTTTCAGAAAAAACATGAGGGGCGGGGATTCCGCAGTATATTTTAACTCTCTATTGGAGCAAATTGCAAAAGAACGCGGATTTTATTCTGATGATTTAGTTAAAAAGATAGATGAAAATAACGGGACTCTTGAAGGAATGCTCGAAATTCCTGAAGATGTGAGGAATATTGTAAGAACAGCGATGCAGATTTCGCCAGAATGGCATGTAAGGATGCAGGCAGCGTTCCAAAAACATGTTGAAAATGCCGTTTCCAAAACAATCAATCTTCCCAACAATGCAACTGTTGATGATGTAAAGGGAGCTTATCTGCTTGCGTGGAATGAAAAACTGAAAGGGATTACAGTTTACAGAGACGGCAGTAAATCAGTCCAGGTCCTTGATTTAGGAACAACAAAAAAGAAAGAGCTTGCAAGGGGGGAAATTGAAGTTCTTGAAGAAGTGATGGACTCGAAATACTTCAAACAAAAAACTCCCTGGGGAGTATTACATGTTCACGTTGATCACAATGCAAAAGGCAGTCCAAAACAGGTTTTCGCACAGCTTGGAAAAGCAGGAGAAGTTGTTTCTGCTGATTTGGAAGCTATCGCCAGACTTACGTCTGTAGGATTAAGAATGGGTGCTACTATTCCGCATATTGTTGCGCAGCTCGAAGGAATCGGTTCTTCAAAAGCAGTTCCGACAAGAGACGGGCAGATAAGTTCAATTTCAGATGGTCTTGCAGTTGTTCTTAAAAAATACGAAGAAATACAAAAATCCGGTAAAAAAGAAATAGATCTTAAAGAATTATCTGAGAAAATAAAAGAAACAAGCATTAATGGACATTCAGAATATGCTGAGAATTGTCCCACTTGCGGTGCGAAGTTAAAAGCTGACAGCGGGTGCTGGTCATGTTCTGCAAACTGTGGATTTTCAAGATGTTGATTTAAACTTAAAAACTATATCATACAAAACTATATAAATAAGATAACATAAAATATTTTTGGTGGAAAAAGTGAGTTTAGACATGCTAATAAAATTTAAGAAGATGGACAGTAATGCAAAGCTTCCTTCCTATGCTAATCAAGGCGATGCCGGAATGGATTTCTATTCTGCAGAGAATTATGTTTTAAGGCCGAATGCGCGCAAAACGATAAAAACAGGAATAGCGATGGCGATTCCTGTTGGTTATGTCGGTTTAATATGGGACAAAAGCGGTCTGGCTTCTAAAAAAGGAATCAAGACTATGGCTGGTGTGGTAGATTCTGGTTACAGAGGAGAAGTCCAGATTGTTCTGCATAATTTGGGAAATGAAGATTTTGTTGTTGAAAAAGATATGAAAATTGCACAGATGCTCATCCAGCCAATACANNAAATTATTTTCGTTTTTAATTACTAACTAAAAATTAAAAAGTTGGCACCGACTCGCTAAAACCAGGCATCTCTTCTTAATGTGATATCTCCGGATCTTGAATTTATTCCTTTTTCTATTCCCCGGAAGACGGGAAGTATCTCATCGGCTGTTCCGAAAATACTGACGTGTATCGAATCTAGGCCGTTGTAGGTGTGTGCAGCGAAAACAACATTTGATGCAGCAGTATATGTATAGCCCTGTCCTGCATATCTCTGCACATTCTCTCCTATCGGCTCTACCGTTGTCCTCCTTAATGCCTCAGTTATTATTCCCTCAAGGCTCAGTTCATCTATTTTTCTGGGAGGAACATCAAAGAAGACGCATGATACATACTGGTCTCTTTCTTTTGGCAGCCTCAATCTTTCAAAACCTTCAGCAACAGATTTAACAAATTCTTCCTTTGGAACCAGCTCTTTATTGACAATTGGATGAGTTTTTTCGTAAAAGGTCGGTTCAAGTTTAAGTTCTTTTTTAAATGCATCAAATCCAACTTCTCCTGTTTTTTCAGGACTGCAGGAGTAAGTTACTTTAAATAATTTTTTTGTTTTTGGGTTGTATATAACCATGTCGTGAGATTCTTGTAATGTTGATAAGAAAGTCTGTTTTTTGTCAGCTCTTGGCAGAGGACTTAAAGTATCCAGTATGGAGAATCTATTTGCTAGTAAAGAACGCCTGTTTATAGTAAGCAGAGTCTCTCCTCCGTCATCAGGAAGATATATTCCCTTAAATTTCGCGCAAATTTGGGTTCCTCTTGAATATTTTAAATCGCTGTTTACTGCCATTTGTTTTCATTCAGTAAAACGTCTTTATATAAAAAGATATTTATTTTTGAGGAGAAGATTGGAGATTAAAAATGGAATAATTGCTGATTAAGCAGGAGCATCGAAATGAGCCATATTGATGAAACCGAAAAATCTTTAAATGCGGCCGTATCGAAAAGAATAACGGATTTTACATGAAAAAAGCAAAAATAACAAAAGACATGAAAATCGAGGAAATAATCCGGATTAATCCGTTGGCTGCTGAAGTCCTGGCAGAAGAAGGATTTCACTGTTTCGGCTGCGGAGGAGCTTCGATAGAAACGGTAGAGCAGGGTTTACTGGCTCATGGCAAAACAAAGAAACAGATTGACGAGATATTAAAGAAGTTGAACAAGTAGTCAGTTCCTGCTGTTCTTATGATATACTGGTGTCATCAATATAAATTTTTCATTCATGCTTCTTGAAGCTCTTTTAAGAAACGCTATGTTTTTCTCTCTGATTAGGTTTTTTTCGAACATCACAACCCTTTTTATCAGGTCTTTTACTGCATCGCCTCTTGAATCCACAAGAAGCGTCTTTACTTCCTTGCCGTCTTTTTTTGAATTTAAAGCTGACACAAATTCATCTTCCGAACCGAATTTCTTATAAAAAATAAATAAGTCATCTCCCGGATAGCATTCCCTGATCTCTTCTGCATATTGTATAGGAAAATCAGAGGCCAGCTGAAGAATGAATCTATCTCCGGGATTTGGAGTTGCATACATCACAGAATAGCTCGAATCCCTGTTCGGGACCCATGCAATTATCCTTTCTACAAGATTATCTTTCATATTTAGTGCCTTTTAGCGTATATTTTATGATATAATTCACGATGGCATTTTATGCATTCATGGGAAACTTTCTTTACACTTTGGCTATCAGGATACGTGCTTATCTTGAATGCAGGAGAGCCTATTACTTTGTGTTTGCAGTGCGGGCATTCATAACCGACATTAATATGGCCGAAAAAATGATGGTGTGCGACGTAGATATTATAATCTTTTGTAGATTTTACTGTTATAGACGGCACGTCAAGTATTCTCTTAAGATCATCGGCATCACCGAATGATTTCCCTATAGTGCCTTCTTCTGTTTTCCATCTCGACTTCTGATATTCAAGCATATTCTCAATACTTTGTGTATTCAGCATAGTTTTTCGATTTTCAACTGTCTTATAAAGGTTTTGTAAGCAAGATTTAAAAGCAGAATACGTCTATATTGCTCTATGAAGGTGTATATAGGCGCAGACCATGCAGGATTCGGGCTTAAGGAAGCTCTAAAACCTTTCCTTGCCAGCCTAGGTGTTGAGTTTGAAGATATAGGAGCGCATAAAATAGTAACTAATGATGATTATCCTGTCTATGCATTCAGGGTCGCTGAAAAAACAGCCAGGAACAAGTCTTTCGGAATCTTATTCTGCGGCTCATCACACGGTGTTTCTATCGCAGCAAATAAAGTCAAAGGAATAAAAGCGGTTGCAGTGAATAACATCAAAGATGCGATTTTAACAAGAGAGCATAATGATGCAAATGTTTTGTGCTTAAGCGGCTGGAATATCAGTAAAGAATCTGCTAAAAAGATAATCAAAGCATGGCTATTTACAATGTTTACCGGCGAAGAAAGGCACAGAAGAAGAATTAATTTAATTAAAAAATACGAAAGTTAAAAAATTTAAAATAATATGCAGTTCGAACTTGGAAAACAACCCAGGTAAAATAATAATAGTTTAATTACAATCCAAAAAACAACTATAATTTAAAAATGAATAAAACAGAAATAATTCCCTCTATCATCGCTAACAATCAGAAAGAACTGGACAAAATCTTTGACAAAATAAGAATTTCTCAAACTATTCATCTGGATGTCATGGATGGCATCTATGTTCCTAATAAATCTCTTTGGTTCGATTTTAAGTTAATAAGACATGACTACGAAGCGCACTTAATGACAAGAAATCCCGAGACATTCATAAGAAAATACAATTCTGAAATTAAAACATTCATCGTCCATCCGGAAGCAATACACAATGTTGATGCATTGATTGATTTCGTGCATTCAATCAGATGCAGGATATTTTTAGCGTTAAAACCTTCTGTGTCTGTTTCTGCAATCAGAAGATATTTGAGAAAGATTGACGGTGTTTTAATAATGACAGTGCAGCCGGGAAAATACGGAGCTCCATTTATGAGAAACATGATTGGAAAGATAAGACAGTTGAGAGGGAACAAAAAATTAATCATTGAAGTGGACGGCTCTGTAAATGACAAAACCATTGGATTGTTAAAGCAGTCTGGTGCGAACAGATTTTCGGTTGGAAGTTACATTCAAAAATCCAAAGATGTGAAGAAAACGATTGAGAGTCTGGAAAAATGAAAACAAGAATATACAATGTTATTATCATATTTTTACTAGTTTTTATTGCGTCTTGCGCTCCCGAAATAACTACTGAGAATGATGTCGCCAGAAGTTCACAACAAAGCCTTCCATTAAATTCTGAGCCTGAACCAGAATCAGTTTCTGAAATACCCCAAAACAGTATTCCGGCAGAACCAGTTGCAGAACCATTGTCTTTTTCCTGGACGAAGGACAGCAGTTCAAGAATTACTGACGGTTCTGTTCCATTTGTGCATAAAATGAAGGACGGAAGAGTTCGATTGTATTACTGCAACGCTAAAGGAATATTATCTGCAGTTTCCAATGATGGATTGAGCTTTGTAAAGGAATCGGGTGTTAGAATTTCTCCAGGAGCAGGATTTGAAACAGTAGTTTGTGATCCGACAGTTGTAGATCTTCCTGACGGAAAAGTAAGAATGTATTACAAGGGTGCTGATANNGACAATGGCTGGGCTTCAGTACCTGATGCAATAACTCTTCCAGACGGAAGAGTAAGATTATATTATGTAACTGCCGCCAATATGGAGCACGGAATAGGTTCAGCCATATCTTCTGACGGGCTTACTTTCGTAAAAGAACAGGGAATAAGAGTTCCAAACCTGGTTGATCCGGCATTAGTTAAAATGGGTGATAAATACTTAATTTTTGCGGCTTCAATAGACGAAAGATTTGCTAAGGTTCCAAAGGGAATATATTACCTGGAATCAGCTAATGGTGTTGACTTCGGAGAACCGAAAGAAGTTTTCCGGGAAGATAACGTATATGACCCATCTGTATTGAAGATTGATGAAAACACAGTTCGTGTATTCTATGGAAAGGTAGTGCCTCCTAAATTGCCTGCGGTTGAAAGCCATACGGGAAAAATTGCGGAATGAACTTTAGTGAGAAATTTGACATGTTTAGCAACGAGGAAACCTACTATTGTAACCAATTAAAGGAGGCGATGTCAACTTAATTGTGTTGTGCTGTCATTCCGCGAAGCATCATTGGCTGCATGGTAATAAAAGCGAAGAGGGGCGGCTCCTACGGAGCTTTCGCGGCTTCTGATTGTTGCATCATAAAATGCTGAGCCGACAGCACAACAGAGTTGACTTAACCATTAAAGGATTAGATTTATAAATAAATAGACTAATATATAATAATAAAAAGGTGTATGATGCAAAAAATAATAGCAACAATCATTCTTTTATTATTTATGGCTGGATGTTCTGGACAAAACACAACTGATACGAGTTCTGGAGGAAATGGTGTTTTTGATGAAGTGGCAAAAACATTCACCGGCCCAACTGGAAAGCATAAAGTTACCTATGAAGTAGATTACGGAGATGGTAACATGGTCAAGACCACGACATATTATCTTAATGAAAATAAAATAAGGATTGACTTAACTTCGGCTGGTGAAACAACAAAGACTTACTCGGTTGATGGAACTATAACCATGTGTACTAAACAGGGAGATTCATTTACGTGCTTAACAATTTCTCCAACCGATATAAATAATCCTGCTTCTGATATTGAATATAACTTTCCCGAGGACAATATTAAGGAAAGCGGATACATATTGAGTCGAGATGGCACCATTACTGTATCTGAACATACAGCTAAATGTTATAAGGCAAGTTATGGAGAAACTATTCAAAGGTACTGTTTTTCAGATGAGAATGTTATGCTTTACACAAAAACTATAACTGAAGAAGGGGACATTGTTATTTTTGAAGCCAAGGAGTACTCAACAGATGTCTCTGAAACTGATTTTCTGTTGCCCAGTGGAGCTGAAGTCGTGGACTTAGGCAAAGAACTTCAGGATTTACAGAATGATCTTGGTAACGGAGTTGGTGGAGATACAACTGCAGGAATGGAAGCGTTGGGAGAATGTTATTCTGGTTGCGACGCACAGTATGGTTCTGATACGGAAGCGCTTGAAGGGTGTTATGGATCATGTTTAGGATAAAAAAGGTGATAAAATGAAAAAGACTATTTTCATATTTATACTTATCATTTCTTTTAGCGTTGTGTTAGTATCTGCGGCTGATGTTTCACCGCCTACGATACTCTTCAATATACGACAGGGCGACGAATATACCCAAAATCAATTACCTCCGGAAATTTCCTTCGCTGCTTATGCAGCAACAGGAGACTACCTGATTGCGACAAGATTATACATAAAAGATTTAGATCATAACAAGTTCTGGGCATTAAATTATTCGGCCGGCCTCGAAGTTATAAATGGTTATTGGACAAGCAGTTCATATTCATTCGGACCGCGCAATTTTGAAGACAGATTGCGCGGAGGTTCGAAAGTTCCAATCTATTCTGACCAATTTGCTCCCGGAAGATATCAGCTAAGGGGAGTGGCGACGGTAAGAGGATTGGCAGGAAGTGCAGACAGAGAGGAAAAGATAAATTTCACCATCATAGAGAATACATTCATAGGCAAGATTACAGACTTTTTCCGTGGAACCTCTGCAAGATCAAATGTCGCTGAACTAGTTTTTGACGAGCGTTCAAAGGATTTAGTAAATATTACTATTGATTTTGAGAGAACACCTCTGATGACAAGAGAAGATGGGAAAGACATTACCTTACCTGAATCAGCAAATCCCCGAATCAACACATCAGACATGATGCAAGAAAAAGCGGTTCTGGGCTGTCAAGCAAAGCTTGATATTGCCTTAAAGTCAGTTCGTGAACTCAATTCTAACAAACTTTTTAGTTATGAGGAAGGTATCGCAAAAGGTAAAGACACCATAATAAGGCAAGGTGAGTATGGACTTATTAAGAAATATATTCCGTATGAACATGATACATGTGAAGAAGTATGCGGGGATTTGACATGTTTAGCAACCATAGATCCAACCCGGGATTTCGCAGAATCCTGTACGTCCTACAGCGTAGAAGAAGGAAAACTGTGCTTTTGCATCAAGGGATAAATTTTTCCAATATTTAGTCTAATCTATATTATGTTCTTGCGAAAACTTGGAAGGGCGTCCGTAGGACGAGTTTTGGGCTTAGGGCAGGCAAAGGTTTATAAATCTGATTTCTATTAATATATGACATGGCAACAACAGTTGAAACAATACATAATGATTTAGTAGAACTGAAAAAAGATGTTGAATATATCAAAGCAGTTCTAAGTGAAGATTTTGAACTTAGCGAGCATGCTAAAAATGCACTAAGAGAAGCACGTAAAACCGTAGAATCTGAATATGTTGATTTATAATGGACGAGTATAAAGTCAAGCTGCATCCAAATGTAGATAAATTTCTCTCTAAGCTTGATCCGCAATTTGAAATCAGAATTCGCAATAGACTAAAGCTCTTGAGAAATGATCCTTTTCATTATTTAGAACATTACGAAGGAGAAAAATGTTATAAGTTTAGAACTGGTGATTATCGTGCGCTTATTGATGTTGATCAAACTAGAAAGATAGTATTTGTTCAGGTATTGGATCATCGTAAAAGAATATACAAAGAGAAATAGTGCCTGCCCGTTAAAAGCCCAAAATTGTAACTAATCTGTGTTAGACTCTCAATAAACTAACGCAAACAATCCGAACAGCACAAACAATACCGCAGTTATCATCTTTATAGTTCTTCTTGGAAGTTTTTGAGCTATTTTGCTTCCTACAAATACATTAAATCCTATCGCAGCAGCTAAAGCAAGAACAAATCCCATGAATATTGGAATTGGAACAAGATATTTCGCGCTTAATAATCCCGAAGCAATCTGAGTCTTGTCCCCAAACTCGCTTATCATCACGGTTAAAAGTGAAATGGTAAACGGCGTTTTTCCGGGAATTCTGCTTTCTTTCCTGTGAGTTTTTCTGTAAAGCTTATAGAATCCCCATAAACCCAAAATGATGAACACAGTACCGACTGAATTCTTGACAAGCACGGATGACAGTGTAAAGCCGAAGAAGGCTCCAAGCAGGATAGCAATTCCGTCCATGAACGCGTGAGCCAATAATGCTCCGGAAAATACTTTCAATGGTGAATTATATTTTAAAGCCAATCCAAGAATGACCAGCTGTGTCTTGTCCGCTATTTCAGATATTAATGCCAGAACAAATGCTATGATAAATGGCTCATTCATCATCTTATGGAATCTGCTAGTCTATAAAAAGTTATCCCCAACAAAAGAATTAAAAACAGAACTTAATGATATATAATTATGTCAA
>DUFL01000016.1:13322-17796 GCA_013331965.1 Candidatus Woesearchaeota archaeon
CATCTTGGGCATGTTTTTAATGACGGTCCTAAGCCGACAGGGAAAAGATTCTGCATCAATTCAGTTTCTCTGGAGCTCAAGGAGAAATAAAAGCTTCCTAATTCTGTGCTACACCAGTGCCGGATTATTTTCGTTTTAATTATTACAAATTAAAAAAGTTAAAAGTTAGCACTACTCGACACTTATAACATTAAACTTATAAATAAGTTATAATTAGGAATCGCATGCAGGAAAAAGAGGACGGACAAATACCTTCTGTCTATATTGAAGCAGATTCTGTTCCAAGCGCATACTACAGGCTTTTAAGCGCAGTTCATAAAAATGGATATCCATTAAGAACACAGTATGACAGAAAAAATCCAGATGGAACTTATCTTGATCCGCCAGGAAGAGATGCAAAAGCATATGTAAGAATTAATAATCCATTCGCGCAGCCAAGATTTCCTCCGATAAGCTACTGCGAGATAGGAAAATATATTGCTGAAATCCTGGGTGCAAAGGACCATCTTGTCGTTCCTTTCGATGAATTAAAGAAAATAATAAAAGAGAACAAAGAACTTTCTGCCATGAAATGGCCCTACTGTTACCATCAAAGGCTTGCTGCTTACCCTTGTTCTGACGGAACGACAATAAACCAGCTTGATTCAATCATAGAAAAACTCGGAAAGGATCCTATTTCAAGAAGAGCTGTTGCAATAACCAGCGTTCCGGAAATTGATTTGCCTTTGAAAGAAGATGCTCCCTGTTTAAGAGAGCTTCGTTTAAGGCTGATAAAAGACAAACATGGAAGATTAGTTCTGAATTCGCACACGACATGGAGGAGCAGGGATTTATACAAGGCATGGGGAGACAATGTTATTGGACTGACAAATCTTGTTCAAATTGAAATTGTTCCGGCTCTTGAGAAAAAACTTGAAGAAAAAATAATCATGGGACCATATACTGAAGATGTAAGTTCTCTTCATATATATGGTCAGGATTATACGCAAAAACACGCAGATAAATTATTCAAGACATTCCCAACAGAAGAAAGTTTCCTTGGGAGGTCTATGACAAGCGAATATGCAAGGGACGCTCTTGTCGTTCCACAGCTTGAAGAATTAAGAAAAGAAGACACATGGAAATTTACTCCGGAATCTTTAAAAATAATTGACAATCTCATAGCAGGATACAATTCAGGCACATTCTTACCATAAAATTGGCTCTGTATAAAATATTTTTATTCGCTGCCATCGGATTCGGCTTGCAATCATTCAACATTCACAAATCGTTGATGCAATCTCGGCTAAGCCGAGCTGCACATTTTGGCTATGCCAAAATTGTGTCCCATAAGGAATGCCCTCCAACTCCGTTTAATCTGCCGCGCAATAAGCCTCATAAAGTGATGGCAGCGTTATTTTCTAATAAGTCATTCTACCATAAGATTTTTATACTTAACATGCCTAAAACACAGCAATAGGAGGTGTTTTGATGGCAAACTTAAGTTCTAGAGAAAGAGACGAGCTTTTTGAGAAGGCAGATGCTATAAGAAACCTTTTCCAGCCGGATATAGGGAAAAGAGTAAATACGCCGATTATAGGAAGCATAGCAGTTAATCCTGTGACTGGCGCTGCATACGACCTCAAGAAAAAGAAAAAACTAGGGCACGTCAGGGATTTGGATATCTAACAATACTACGTACAATCCCAGTAAAATTTATATACTATGCCCCTAAATAACACTTTAACCCTAAAAAGAGGCAATGGACTAAATGAGACGATTAGCACTTCCTTTTGTATTTTTGATGACTATCCTATTTGCATGTCAGCTTCAGGATTTGCCTCCCAGTCCGGGAGTTCCAGGATCTTCTGCTTCTCCTTTCGGGAAAGCGACAAATGTATATGAACTAGGATATGTAGAAGCTGAAACATTATCCATTAACCAGGATGAGTTAGTTTTTTCAGCCGGAGAATCTGAAAAACTTGTCGAAGCTTCTGTCGTCGGAGAGCAGTATGTCTACAAGATAGGATATGTTCTGAATGTCAGCGATATTGTCAATCCGCAGTGGGTTGATTTTAAATTTAATCAGCCGACCGTCGGGTTAAGCAACTGGATTAGAGGAGATGCAAATCTGCAGTTAAGAATAAAACTGAGTGATTTAAACATAGGAGAAACAGATGCAAAGAAAGTTTTGTATATAATTGCTTACGCATGCACCAAACCAAACGGAGGGTGGGACTGCCATGAAAACAGGTGGATGATAAGGAATCTAACTGCAAAATTAGCTGAAGCCGCCGCGACAGAAACGACAGGAACAGTTCCGGGAGCACCGGATGCTCCTGTTTGTACAGATTTAGACGGTGGACAGGATTATACTATGCAAGGAACAGTCAGCGGTATCTGTTTGTTTTGTGATCCGCAAGCAGCAGATTCTGACACTGATATTTGCGATACTGTTGTTCCAGATAATGTATTGGAATTCTATTGCGCAGATTCAACTGGTTATCAGCGAGAATCAGTTGCTTGTCCAAATGGATGCACAAATGGAGCTTGCAATCCGATACCAACTGTAATTGCTCCAACTACACCAACATTCCCAGCTGCTGTAGGCATTTCAACAAGCGAAGTCGAAGTCACATGGAATTCAGTTTCAGGAGCAACAGGATATAATATTTATCGTTCACCGCAAACAACATCGGGATTTGTAAGTATAGCAGATAATGTTCAAAGTCCTTACACTGATGCAGGTTTGACAATAGACACTTCATACAATTATAGAGTCACAGCAGTTAATGCCGGAGGAGAATCTTCTCAAACAAGTACGTTTATCGCGGCAACAATGACCAATCCTCCAACAGGCGTAACGGTAACAGTAACTCCGGACACAAAAATAACTCTTAGCTGGAATCCTGTTCCGACTGGAGCAAGAAGCTATACTCTTAAGAGATCAACGTCGTCTACAGGACCATTCTCGACACTTGCTCTCGGACAAACCGGAACATCATTTGATGATACATTTGTAACTTCAGGAGTAACGTATTATTATCATATAATAACAATAGGTTTAGCAACAGGAGCAACAATTGCAACATCACTG
Source organism: Candidatus Woesearchaeota archaeon (assembly GCA_013331965.1). Taxonomy (GTDB): domain Archaea; phylum Nanobdellota; class Nanobdellia; order Woesearchaeales; family UBA10107; genus UBA10107; species UBA10107 sp10107u. The sequence goes on from DUFL01000016.1 coordinate 16,399, forward strand.
CCATCCAGCACAGTCAGTGCAACAATACCGATAGAAGCCCCTCCAACACCAGTGCTTACATATCTAGCTGAAGGCGCTCCTCAGCTTCGTGCAAGGATGACTTGGCCTGCGTCATCAGGTGCAACAATATATCCACTATATAGATCCGAAGCGGGAGCAGCAGGACCATATGCTATATTCGCATCTATTCCATCCACATCACTTTCAACATTTTGGTATGATTTCCCATTCGACTCTAGAAGAGGAATTGGTTTAACGACATACTACTATAAAGTCGGAGCAATAAATGCAGAGGGAGGAGAAAGTATTTCATTACCATTGCTTGTAAAAGGCTGTTATTCTAACGCTGATTGCCCTTCCGGAATGAGATGCTGGGGATATTCAGGTTGGGNNATTTTATTCGTTAATTACAAAACGAAAAGTTAGCAACGGCTCAGCCCTAACTTCAAATATAATTATAATAAACCTCAAAGAACTTAGCGTAAGTTTCCTTTGCTTTTTCGAGTGCAAATCTCATCAATGGAATGTATTGCTCGTGATCTGCCGCTTCTAATGTTTTCAGATACTTGTTTCTATACGTTTTTCTTATAATGACTGGATAATATCTGTGCTTGATTAGTATATAGTTCAATAACATCCTCCCAACTCTTCCATTTCCATCTGCAAATGGGTGTATTCTCTCAAATCTATGATGGAATCTGAACGCAAGCTCTAATGGATAAATCCTGTCTTTATTTGAATTATACCACTGCAAAAGCTTTCTTATCTCATCAGGAACATCTTTCGGCTGGACTAATGATATCTTCCTTCCGAGTATTATGTTTGGCAGTTTCTTGTATCCTGTTCTGGCATCTATGTTTTTCACTATCTGCTTATGCAAATCCAGAATAAATGATTCACTCATCTCTTTTTTTGCAGTCAATAGCTTCGAAAATACTCGGTACGAATTCTTTGCATCGTATACTTCCCTTAGATCAGCAGAGCTGGAAATCTTGTTTTCGAATACAATCTCTGAAAAATTCTTCAAAGTAAGTGAATTTCCTTCAAGTGCGTTTGACTCAAAGACAAAATTCGCCACAAATCTCTTTTTGATGTCTTCCCAGTCATTCTTGCTTACTGTGTGCTTTATCTCTCTGTATTTGAGATTCATCTCCTCTAGGGAATGGATTGCTTCGCGGTTCAATGGGTAGTGAATCACGTACTTTTTCTCTATTTGCTTTGCAAGGAAATCGACTGCATTCTTATTTACGTCAAGGACAAAAGCTTTCTTCTCCTTTTTCAGTATGTCTTTTGTAATGTCTTCTTTTCTTCCCATATATCTTGAGAGCTTGAACACTGATTTTCCTATGCGTATGGATTTCTCTAAGTAGAGATAGACTGCGCCTTTTGTTTTCCTTT
>DUFL01000040.1 GCA_013331965.1 Candidatus Woesearchaeota archaeon
AGCAGTTCCATCGTTAAATTTTCAAAGAAAGTCTTTCTTGTTTCTGACTCAAGAATATCAGCTGCCATTGAATAAATCTTTCCGAGCTTTACACCTATATTTCTTGCAACAAATTCATTTCTTGTCCTTTCTCCAGTAATCTTATTTTCAGATTCAACAGGATAATTTAATTTGACAAAAACATCATTTTCATTAATCATTGTTTCAGCAGAAATATTTCCAACCATTCTAAAATTAAACCTGTCTTTGAATGATTCGAAATTTTTAAGGCATGAGTTTACATTTTGTGTGACATAATCAGAGATTTGGGTCGAGATAGATTCCTTGGTGGGAATTCTAGGCTGTCCCCTGTAATACCACAAAGGGATCTTCGGCTCCCCTCTTGTAGAAAATGAAAAGTAAGACTGCTCATTTATCCTTATATTCTCAGGAACTTCAAGATANNTGCTGAAGCTCTGATTCTTTTTCTGTAAATACTCTCAGTCCCGGCTGGATGCCTGAAATATAGAGCGCGAAGCCGACTACAAATAGAATGATTATACCTACCACGATAAATACTGTTATCTGTCCTTTTTTGTCCATTTTTCTCTTTCTAGCTTATTACTTAGTTTAAATACAGCCTTTTTAAAGGTTTAGTTAGTTTTTAGCAGTAAAAGACTACTTTGCCAAACCGACCTCTATTTTTTCTACAATCTCTTTTGCCCCATTTAGCAGATTACTTAATATCTCCTCGTTAACATCTGTCTGAGTCCCATACTGAAACTCTTCTCGTAATGATTTGGCATCTTTCGGCTTCATTTGTTCAGCAGTTCTGATAAAAGCGATATCGGCCAGATTAATGCCAACATTAACTGTTTTAATAATATGTTCTACGGCACTAATTGTGCATTCGTGGTTCTTTGATTCGTAGCCATTTTTATACAAAATGGCAAGCAGCGAATGATACATGGCGTAATAACACTGTGAAACTGCCCAGTCACTAAATCCTCCCTTAACATTATAATCTGCGGCCAGTAAATTGTGTTTTGCTTTATCAATATGCTCACTTGCCTTTTTGATGTTAGAACTAATCTTCTTCAGCCTATTTTCATTGGATAAACACCAACCTAATTTCGATTTAGCGTTTGGCATATTTAATAACCTCTACAAACGCAGACTCTCCCTTCAGTACAACGCAGTTTTTCACAATTGAAAGGATTGCTTCTTTCTTATTTTTTAGTTCTGCAACTAAATCTTTCTTTTTAATTATTAATGGAACTACGGGCTTTGTTCTTAGTTTCGAAAGTTCTAAACAGAAAGCATTAACTTCCTTAACCTTATCTGTCATAAACAGCACATCAACATCATTAAATTCTTTTTTTGTTAAAACCGAGCCAAACAAAATAATCAGTTCTGCCTTATCAAAATGCTGTATTGATTCGGAATACAACTTAGGATATCCTTTCAAACTTCTTTTTTCTTCCAATAAGAGCAATTCGCATAATTTATGCGTTTCTGGATTTTTAAGGTCCAAAGCATAATAAACAGCGTTTCCGACTGCTTGAGCAATTACTAATTTATTTATTTCTAGATCTTTGAGAATTTTAAAAGAGCTCCCGGCACTGATATTTACGGATTTGGCAATCTGATTAATATTATAACCCAACTTCTCAGTATTTCTAAGCATATACCTTATAATTTTTGCCGTATTTCCCTGCACCATATTCAATTAAAGTGAATAATTATTCATTTAAAATGAATAATCCTATTTAAACCTTTCTATTAAAGCTTTACGTCTAATTATAGCTTAAGCAGTTCTTTCCTTATTTGGCCTAAACGAAGCAAAATGCCTTTTGCCTCATTCACTGACACATCCTTTCCATAATAATTAATATCATTTCTTATTATCCTGAGCTCATCAAATTCCTCTGCTAGTTCTGATTTATTTAATATTTCTTTTAAAAACGCTGTGTAACAAACGTGGTTGTATATCTTATACCCATTTTCCAGCGATATCGCTTCCAACAATTCCCTTACAGAATCATAAGCAAGAGATACTATCGAAGAAGCCGAATCATCATCTAATGCAAACCTATTTGATGAACAGAATTTTTTCTCGCTTGTTTTTCTCAGAGAAGATGCAAGTTCATCATCGGCACTAATCTTTTTAGCCGATTTATTGCTTAGGCAAGTCCCCCAATTCCATTTCATTTCCATTTAATCCTCCCAAATAAAATAACCCCGTTAATGATGTTGTTCAGCAGATGTTCATTTTTGACATCACTTAATGATTTAAACCAATGAATAGATACTTTTCTTTTAAGCAGAGCCTCAATTTGAGCCAAGTCTATGGGCTTTTTTTCAGAGGAGAATATAGCAATATCAACGTCTGAATCTTCTCGCACTTCAGCTTTTGAGAGTGAACCGAATAATACACCGCCTATGCTGACGAACTTCTTTTTAAATAATGCCGAAACCTTTTTTAGCATATTTTTCCAGTATAAGCGGGATAATTCAACGATTTCCTCATTTGCATTGTTCAATGAAAACAGCAGATGCCCCCTTTCTTCCTTTTGGCTTAAATAACCGTCTTTCGCATATTCCTTAAGGAGTTTTGAAGCCCACGGAGGGCTTATTTTGACAATCCTTGCATATTCTCTTACAGATATCTGCCTATAGCAATCCTCAAAAAACGGCCCCAGGTTGTTAAGTATAGTTAACATGTGTTAGTATTTTATTAACATGTGTTAATAAACCTTTCGGTTAAAGCTTTACTGATTTTAAGGCATTGGTTAAGTATAGTCTAAACCACGAAAAATACACCTGGAGTCCTATTACAGTCAGTACAAGATAGACCGTCTCAGGCAGCCATGAAAACAGCAGCAAGATCAAATTAAGAAGGACAGCAACAACCAAGGCAAAAATCATCTCAAAAATCGTAAGATCGATTCTTTTAATCCCCACTAAATAAATATTCTTTAGCGATCTGAAGACTTCGTGCGTCTTTCCGAAAGACCAGTATCCGACAAAGAAAAGATAAACCGAAAAAAGTAAAACTGAGAAGAAGATTATCGAGCCAAGTTTAGGGATTCCGTACAGGAATTTTGCGATAAGCGAGAACAGAACAAAAAGAACTATAGAAAAAATCACAGACATCACAATATTGAGTCCTAAAAATCTTGAAGTGTTTTTGAAATCTGTCTTTTTGCCGAATATCGTATTCCAAATCTTGTTTTCAAAAAA
>DUFL01000057.1:0-23666 GCA_013331965.1 Candidatus Woesearchaeota archaeon
AAGACAGAGAGCTAAAAAACATTGGAGATTTTGAACGTGATGTTACGATAAAAGTGTTAGAAGAACAATGGAAAAAGATATCGGAAAATGATAGGTACTATTTTGTAAGGGGAAAACCAGCATTTTCAGTAATACAACAAGAATTTTCACAAGATTATGAAAAACAAGAATTTCAAGCGCCTTACATAAAAGCAGGAATGANNATAAAAAAATGGATACAACGTTTCCACCGGAGATAATGGGTAAAATTTTCAGAAAAATTCATGAGAACAATTTAATGGTTTTATTAGAATTTTCTTCTTTCCCTCCAGAAGGTTTCCCATGGCAAACGCTTATACCATGGCAAGGAAATGTAATGGCTGAAGATTTAACTAAGTTCTTTTCCGAATACCTTGAAAGAATGATGCCCTATGTAAAAGTTGCTGAGCAGGAAAATGTCGAGATAACAAGAATAGCAACTGAAATAGAAGTCATTGGAAAAGAAAGGAATACTATATTTAATGCTACCGAGGAAGAAAGGATAAAAGAAAGAAACACCTTATTTAGAGAAAAAATAATTCCCTCAATAAGAAAGGAGTATAAAGGGCTATTAACTTATGGAGAAAATTTCCAGGTAATAGACCAGATAGATTTTTGGGACAAATTAGATTACATAGGTATTGATTTTTATATGGCTTTTACTAATAAGAATGACCCGACCGTTGCAGAGCTGGAATCCAGCATAAAAAGTCTATTGAACAAAAAAATATTGCCATTGCAACAGAAATATAATAAACCAGTGTATTTTGCTGAATTAGGATATAGGTCTTATGACGGCGATAATCGCAGACCGTATGAAGGAGAGGATGCGGGTAGGTCATGGATTGACCAACACCCAGATAGTCCTGTTGACCATCAAGAACAGGCAGACGAATTTAATGCCACTTTCAATGTAGGAAAAGATATTCCCTGGATTTATGGATATATGATTTGGGATCCGGGGTATAATGTAGCGATAGGACATGGCTTAAAACTTCCAGAAGGATGATTATAAACCGGTATGGCAGTTTTTCAAATGGTTACTTAAAATTTTAAGCGGGAAATATCACAACTTGATATGAGAAGTAAATATAGAATATAATTTCCAGCGGGCTATGGCGGACTTTCTCGCCTTCGGCTCGAACCACGCTGCGCTCTCGTTCTGCTACACTCGGGGCACATAACGCAGATTAGTTACAATTTTCGAGCTGCCCCTTTAATGCCCCTTATATCCGAACTTCTTATTATACTTCTCGTGGTCAATAATGTCAAGAACAAAAGCAATTATCTCAACTTCGGATTCTCCATCAGTTAAAGAATATAGCATTCTCCAAAAATGTGGAAGTTCCACCCAAAATAAATTCGTAATACCGTATTTATTTTTGTATTCATCAGGAATTTGCCTTTTGCTATTGGCTCACCATAGTGCACATCTTGCTTGATTAACTCCTTCTTCTGTTCGAATCTCTCAAAAATCTGCGCTTCTGGGGTCCTCTTTCTACCAGATGTGACTACCTCTTCAAATTCTTTCTTGAGATAATTGTATACCTCTTCAGCTTCAGGAGAAAGCCTTACCTTAACATTCTTTTTCAAACTTCCAAACCTTTTACAATAGCTCTTCTTAGATTAGGATTATTGTTGTGGATCCAAGTAATTCCTTTCAAAGAAACAGCAATTTTATTGCTTTCCTCAAGATAATGAAGAATAGTCATCAAGGTGTTATGATTAACCTGCTTTGGCAGTTTCTTTTTTAGTTCTGCAATTGTGATAACACTTTCATTCATATTCTTGAGTGTTTCTTCTACCATTATCACAGTATTGAGGTTTGGCGCATGTTCTAGTTCTTGCATATTAATCACCCATTGTTATTAATTAATAACTATTAGATATTAATAAGTATATAAATGTTTGGTTTTGGGACAGCTCGAAAACTCGTCTCGTCCTATCGTCCTCGCGCCTTCATTCTTCAGCGATACCTTTTTAAACAACCCCATTTTACATGAAAACTATGAAACAATGCCCGGTCTAACCGTGCAAGCTTCATTCGCTCACGCTCATGAAACAACCAAAAGCTGGTTACGATTCAGTAAGAAAATCAGGCAGTTAGATCTATTTCATTTCTAGGGATTGTTTAGATAATTTAGCGAGGTTAAAATTATGGAAATAAAAACTACACATGGGGAAGGATGCCATTTAACAATTGATGCATTTGAGTGCAAAGAGAATCTTAACAGCAAAGAGCTAGTTACAGAATTCCTGGAAGAACTGCCGGATTTGATCGGCATGAAAAAGATAAGCAAAGCCAATGTTATCCGCTATGCTGATAGGAATGAAAAGGAATCAGGAGTTACAGGATTTATCATAATTGCCGAAAGCCATATAGCAATTCATACTTATCCAGAAAAGAGATTCTTAAGCGCAGATATCTTCAGCTGCAAAGAATTTGACTATGAAAAAGCAATCGAATTTGTTAAAAGTAAATTCAAGCCTGATAATGCTGAGCATAATCTGCTTCACAGAGGGCATGCTGAAAATTACGATGCAGACAAACATTTGGAAAAAATAAAAGGATTTGACTTGGAAAAAATAAAATCGGCAGGTGATATCATCTCCGGCATGAAAAATATAGGTTTCCAGGCAGCACATCTGGGGCAGGCTGCTGAAATACTTAAAAAAATAAAAGACAGCAAAGCAGCAACTTTCCTGAGTTTTACATCAAATATGGTCTCATCAGGATTAAGGGAGGTTTTCGCTTACTTAGTGAAGCATAAAATGGTTGACGCGATAATAACATCAGTCGGCTCTGTCGAAGAAGATCTGATGAAATGCAGCAAATCTTTTTTACTCGGGGATTTTAATGTTTCTGACATTGACCTGCACAGAAAGGGGATAAACAGGATAGGAAATATATTTGTTCCTAATGACAGATATGAAATGCTCGAAGATGTTTTAGTTCCTTTCCTGAAAACAATGCATGAAAAACAAAAACATACCGGAAACTTGATATCGCCGTCAGAACTGATATATGAACTCGGAAAAATAGTCAAAGACGAGAATTCAATACTTTACTGGGCGTCAAAAAATAATATTCCGATCTTCTGTCCGGCAATTACTGACGGAGCATTCGGTCTCCAGTTATATTTCTTCAAGCAAAGCAATAAAGATTTCGGAATTGATGTAACTGCAGATATGAAACAATTGGGAGAACTTGTCTTGAACGCCGAAAAAACGGCAGGCATTATTCTGGGAGGAGGATTTGCGAAGCATCATCTGATTGGAGTTAATATTTTAAGAGGAGGACTGGACTATGCAATTTACGTTACAACAGCCGGAGAAGGAGACGGTTCTTCGTCGGGAGCAAGACCGAAAGAAGCAAAATCCTGGAGTAAAATAAAAGAGGATGCAAATAATGTATGCATAGAAGGGGATGCGACAATAATTTTTCCATTGCTTGCATTGAGCATGAAAGAAACGTGGAATAAATGAGCCAGGACTTGTTAATTTTAATAATTTTGACATTTCTTACAGGGCTTATTGTAAAATATGTGGATGTTCTTGAAGATGACCGGAAAAACAGTTCTTTGTCATTAAAAATTACCCTGGGAATGTTATATGGCATTCTTTTGTTTTATACAGTCCGCAGATTTGATGTGATTGCATCGCTTTGGATTGGAACGGTTATCGGATTAATATTAACAGGGAAGATAGACTCACCCGGGCACTATGCCGGCGTCGGCCTGTTCTTTGTTTTATTGCTTTTACTCGGGTTTTCCAATGTAAATTTTCTGCTTTTGATTTTATTCGCATTAATCTGCATTATTGAAGAAATTTTAAATGATTATTATGATAAGAAGAGAATTAAAAATAGACTGATGTCAAAAATAATTTCAGCAAGGCCTCTGCTTGAGATTACAGCATTTATCATCTCTGCCGCGACAGGACTTTGGATGATATGGATTGCGCTGCTTAGTTTTGATGCCGGATATATCCTGGTAGCTAATTTAGATAAAGATTAAACTTTATTCTTAACTCTTTTCTTTGAAAATTGAATAATGTTTTCAATCGTAGTATTAATAATTCTCAATAACGCTTCCTTTGAATTAAAGGCATTGTGCGGAGTTATTATCACATTGTTCATCTTCATAAGCAAATGGTCATTAAGCATTACTCTTTTGACAGATTCCCTGAATTTTCTGTGCAATAACTGCTTTTCTTCTTTTATCTCATTTTCTCCTTCAAGGACATCTAAGGCTGCTCCTGCTATTTTTCCTGTCTCTAAACCTTTAACTAAGGCGTCTGTATCAACTACTCCCCCTCTTGCCGTATTGACTAAAATGGCTCCGTGCTTCATTTTTGAAATTGCATTTTTATCTACCATATGATGCGTTTCTTTGCAGTATGGAACATGCAGAGAGATTATATCTGAATTACGAAGAACACTATCAAAAGAAACAATTTTAATACCTAATTCTCTTACTAAGTTTTTGTCAGGATGCCTTGTGCATGCCAGAATTTTCATCTCGAATCCTTTTGCAATCCTTGCGACGTGTTTTCCAATATTTCCCAAGCCTATGATTCCAATTATTTTCCCTTTCAAATCAAACCCTCTTAAGCCTTCATCTGTTTCAAACATCTGAAGCTCATGCGTCCTTTTGATGGAAGGAAATAATTTTCTAGACAATGCAAGAATCAATGCAAAAGTGTGCTCTGCTACTGTATTTTCACCGTAAGCCGGCACATTCGCAACTAAAATTCCTTTTTTGCGGCAGTGTTCAACATCAATATTGTCATAGCCGGTGGACATCGCTGCAATCATTTTAAGATTAGGCAATTTATTGATTACATTCTTAGTTATCTTCGAATATATGAAAACAGCAAGAATATCAGTGTCCTGCAGTCTGCTTACATCTTTTTCCTCGAAATGCCTGTTGAAGAACGCCAGCTCATGGGATTTCAGCTCTCTTTTAATGATCTCTTGTTCCCAGTCTTCTGTCTCAAAGAATGCTATTTTCATCCTTTTGAGAGTAAAAGTGAATATTCTTTAAAAAGGTTATCAAGATTTTAAGGTTATTTGCTGTTACTAGAGCTAAGCTGCGCCGCTTATATTTAGGCCGCACCCAGGCAGGATTTTCGTTTTTAATTACAAAATAACAAAAATTAATTTAAAGTTATGTTTAGAACTTAATCGAAATACTTAGTTCCTCTGTGGACAAAATTAGTGTCGATGTTCTTTGGAGTGAACCATTTCTTGACGAATTCTATCACTTTATCAGTGTCAAACTCCTTGCATGAATAGACATCCAGAGAAATATAGTTATTCAGAGAAAGAGTGTGAATGACAATGGAAGATTCAGCAAGAGGCACCCAGCCGCTTAAGCCGTCTTTTCCTGGGAATCTTACCTCATCTGTCCTGAAAACAGCCGGCTCTCCCTGTTTTTCCATCTCAATGAAAGGAACTATCTGGTCAAGAAATTCGTAACATAGGGCTAAATCATCACAAGCTCCTTCTTTGCAGTCGTAGCAGTCAACCAATAATTCGTAACCGAATACTTTTTTCTTTTCCGCCATTCTCTTTTTGAAGTATGATTGAAGCCGTTATTTAAAAAACTTTTTATTTTGAGGGCTTTTTTGGTTAATTTTACGGATTTTTTATTTTTTGGGATTAAACGAGAAAAATTTGGCCGATGTTTTCTGCTCAGGTCGAATAGCCTAGCCGCGGGCAAAATTCTCGTAAAATTGCCTGCAAATCAAAAAAATCGTCCAAAAAACTATTTAAACAGCAAAAATAAGCAAAATATCATGAAACTCGGAGTATTGTTTTCAGGGGGAAAGGACTCTGTTTCTGCCTGTTATAAAGCTAAAGAAAAGCATGAAATCGCCTGTTTGATCGCGATAAACTCCGAAAATAAGGAAAGTTACATGTTTCACACCCCGAATATCGAGCTGGTCAAGTTGCAGGCTCAGGCAATGGAAATTCCTTTAATTGAGCAGAAAACAGCAGGAATCAAGGAAGAAGAGCTTGAAGACTTAAGACTGGCAATAGCCAAGGCAAAGAAACAGTTTAATGTTGAAGGAATCGTGACGGGAGCCATAGAATCTGTTTATCAAGCGACAAGAATACAGAAAATCTGCGATGAATTGGATTTATGGTGCTTCAATCCACTTTGGCAGACTGACCAGCTGGAACATTTAGATGAATTGGTCAAACAATGCTTCAAAATAATCATAACGGGAGTTTTTGCCGAGCCGTTCACTAAAAAATGGCTTGGAAGAGAGATAGATGATAAATCTGTTAAGGAATTAGCGCATTTGCACAAGGAATTTAAGATAAATCCCGCGGGAGAGGGCGGAGAGTTTGAAACTTTGGTCACTGACGGGCCCGATTTTAAGAAAAGACTGGAAATCAAAGAATCTGAAGTGTTTTACAAGAACTTCAACGGATTATTTAAGATCAAAAAAGCGGAGCTGGTGGATAAGAAATGATACTAATAATCGATCTTTGCTATGAAAAAGATTCTTTAAGTAATCTTGAATTTGTCCAGCCGATAAGAAGGATTGTTGAATCTGCGCATAAAAACACAAAAGTCCTGCATTTTACTGAATTAGACAGCGAAACAATCGGTCATTCAGAAAAAATTATACTTTGCGGAACTGCTCTGAAAGACAATGAGTTTGTCTGTCACAGAGATGAATTTGAATTCTTGAAAGATTACAAAAAACCGGTTTTAGGGATATGTGCAGGAATGCAGATGATTGGACTGGTATTTGGTGCAAATATAATAAATCAAAAAGAGATTGGAATGACGCAGATATTGACAAAAGATAATATTTTCAAAGACAAAATGGTTTCCGTTTTTGAACTTCACAACCACAATATCACTTTGCCTCGGGGATTTACAGAGATAGCCTACAATGACAAAGGAATGCAGGCAATAAAAAATGATAATATGTACGGGATTACATTCCATCCTGAAGTAAGAAACAGGGATTTTATTTTAAGTTTCCTGAAACTATAAAATACCGAATATATTCTGGATGATTTCTTAATATTCTTGATATAGTCTGCAAACAATTAACTACACTGTCTGCGGGATAATCCCTTACAACGTTTCCACTGGACAAGTGCGCGTGAGCTATTTAAACAGGACAATTCTTAAAAAAATAAAAGAATGGCCGAATTGGCCAAGGTGCCTAGTTGATTGCTAAGCGAGTATTTAACCGTACTCATACGGGTTCAAATGTTCGCTATGGGAAATCCAGGCAACTGAATATCCCGTCCTCGCCGAAATTATATTATTGATATTTTCGCATTTATTTTCTCAACAGTTAAATTTATATACCATTTATTCTCAAGAATTCTTGAGGTGGTATTAAATGTTAAACAAATATTTTAGGGCTCATCACGACAAGTTATACGTTGTGTTCAGAGTGATAGTTGGTTTGCTGTTCTTTGTGCATGGAGCGCAAAAGCTATTCGGCTGGTTCGGAAGCAAAGGAGCAGCAACAGCGTTTACAATGTTCTGGACGGCGGGAGTTATCGAATTAGTAGCTGGCCTGTTAATCGCTGTCGGATTGTTCTCAAGACTTGCTGCATTAATAGGCGGATTGGAAATGATAGCTGCATACTTCATAGCGCACATTCCGCAAGGAATCTTTCCGTATGAAAACGGCGGAGAATTGGCTTTGTTATACTTAGCTGCATTCTTTGTTGTCCTGATAAATGGAAACGGAAAAGCTAACTTAGAAAAATCAGTCTGCAGGAAAGAGTGCTTCTAAGCACTTTTTAATTTCTTTTTTTAATATATTATTCTGCATGCAGCAATAAACAAGATTATGTTGACAATATAAACAGAACTGCAAACAATACATAACCCTTTAATCTTGAAGTACTGGACATAACCAAGATACAAACTTGCTATTATTGAAAGTGCAGATAGATAAAGAACATAACTCAGGTTATAAAAGCTTAAAAAAAATATGACAATATAAAACAATACTCCTGCAAGTGAATTAGAAAATCCGTCAAATATCCTTGAATACTTGCTGTTTACAACCTTGCTGCAGCTCACTATGTCTGTAATGTCGCATAATGCTTTGTAGTGATGATTCTTCTTTATCCGTATTTCAACGTAATAAGAATACAAAGAAAGAAGCAAGCCAATAATGGCGATTGTTTGTATTATCATTTCACAATAAGAGTCCCTTTCATTTCTCTATGTCCTGCTCCACAATATACTGAGCATTTGAAAGTGAACTCTCCTTTTTTGTCAGCTACGAACTCTATTGTCTCTTCAACACCAGGCTGCAAATTCACATTAATGCTGTAATCAGGAAGAGCAAAACTGTGCTCAACATCAACACTTTTAACAGTTAACTTGACTGCATCTCCTTGATTGACAGTTATTGTAGAAGGCTCAAACTCCCAGTTCTTTGCAGTCATAGTAAATTCTTTTACAGAAGATACATCCTTAACTGCATAAGTTGTTGCTGGCGTATTCGTCTGTGAAGAACAAGCTGCCAATATTAATACAGTTAGTAAAAAGAGTAATCTTTTCATGAAATATCTGAACAATGGTTGATTTAAAAATGTTACGTATTGAATCGTTTATCTAAGCAATACTTATCTGCGCCGTATAAGAACACAACAAATGAAGCGACAGCCAAGGCATAATCTCTAATTGCTATGTCATTATATCCTAGGCCAATTGCTATCCCTAAAACATGCAAAGCAATCAGTAAAGAAGACGTCCTTGTCAAGAATCCGACCAACAATAAAGTTCCAAATATAACCTCAAATATGCCGTTGACGACCATAAACGTCAATGAAGAAAACGGAATCAAATTAGTAACGGAAAGAGATAAATAGCCCACCAATGTGCTTGGAGAAAGAACGTTTGTCAATCCAAACCAAAGCATAAGAAGAGAGATTCCTATCCTCAACACAACTGGCGCGTATTGTTTGTACGTGTTCATAGTTTCTTATTCATTCAATTGTTTTTAAATTTATTCTAAACAGAATAAGTTGTGATAATTATCTTTCTGCAAGAAAGCGCTGTATCTCTGCAGTCTTATCCTGATTTAATGAAATATGATCATCATAACTGCTGCCAGTCCTCTTTTTGGTAATAATAACCCAGACATCATTTTGTAGTTCTTTGAGTGCTTTGTCTATTGCTCTTTGTCCTGCTGGTCTTATTCTGGTTTGTTCTGGGAGGCCCTTCATAACAAAATCAAGAGGGTATGTTTTCCTCCCCACATATTAGATCTCACCAGCTTGTTTAGAATTAGGCGTTTTATAGAAATTACGTCTTCCATAGCTCAGTTTTAGGATACGGGATTTAAATAGATTACCCTCTATATTTATATATTGATGTATAATAACGAAAGATTTAAATAGTTAGGAAAGTACCAACTAGTTATGGAACAAGAATCAATATTTTTGGATGCTGTTGGAGATAGTCCAACAATGAGGATAATGCAGCATTTAATNNGGAAGAGCAAAATTATATAAAATAAATAAAGAGAATATTGTCGCTAAGAAATTGATTGAATTATATGATTATTTGATACAGAAATCACTTGAACAATTGAAGAATAAGAAGAAAGTAATTATCTCTGCCTGATTAAAGTGTGCAGCAATCATCCGCCACTAAATTAATAAAGGGTTATTTACAAATACTAAAATATGAAGAAGCTGGAAAAGGCAACTTTTGCAGCAGGATGCTTCTGGGGGATTGAAGCTGCATTCAGAGAGATTAAAGGAGTTACTGATGTTATTTCTGGTTACATAGGAGGAAACACAAAGAATCCAACGTATGAGCAAGTTTGTTCCGGAAAAACAGGCCATGCAGAAGCTGTTGAAATAACATTCAATCCTGAGATTGTTTCCTATAAAAAACTGCTTGAAATATTCTGGAAAGTACATAATCCGATATCATTGAACAGACAGGGATTGGATATCGGAACAAATTACCGTTCAGCAATCTTCTATCATGATGAAAAACAAAAACAGGAAGCGATTGAATCCGTGAAAAACGCGCAAAAAATGTTTAAAGATAAAATAGTCACAAAAATAACTAAAGCATCAGAATTCTATAAAGCAGAAGAATATCATCAAAAGTATCTGGAAAAGCACGGGAGACATATCTGCTAATATTATAAATAATCTATCATTTACACCGCACTCAGGCAAAATTCTCGTTTTAATAATTATAAAATAAAAAACGTTTTTGCCGCCGGCTTGACCCTTGCTCGTTAAGCAGACTGCCGTTTCTCCGTAAGGGGCACAATCTCTGCAAAACGTCGAAGCAAAGCTGTGCCCAATTTTGGCAAAGCCAAAATGGGCCCATCTCGATTTCATCGAGATTGGGCACAATTTACGCTGTTGCAACCCTCTCCGGCAAGTAATTCTAATTTTATCTTGGGTCTCACGTTGTGGCGGCAAAACTAACATTTTAAATCATCATAATAACCTTTAAAAATAAGCCAGTCTGCATATAACATATGGTAGACAAGCATTCTAAGGGTGACAATAATGACACCTTGATTGAGCTAAAAAATGTATGGAAAACATACGATATGGGTCATGTAAAGGTTCATGCTTTGAGAGGGATGGACCTCAAAGTAAAGAGAGATGAGTTCATCTCGATAATGGGGCCTTCCGGTTCAGGAAAATCAACTGCGATGAACATGGTAGGAGCTTTAGATGTGCCGAGCAAAGGAACAATCCTTCTTGGCGGCCATGATATATCAAAACTTCATGAATCTGATCTGGCACAGATAAGGGGGAGAAAAATAGGATTTATTTTTCAGCAGTTCAATCTCATCAACACATTGACCGCAAAAGAGAATGTCATGCTGAGCATGATGTTCCAGGGAAAGGATGAAGCTGCAAGAATGAAAAGAGCTGAGGCATTACTGGATTTAGTCGGCTTGTCAGACAGAATCAATCACAAGCCATCAGAACTTTCGGGGGGGCAGCAGCAGAGAGTTGCCATTGCAAGAGCATTGGCAAATGACCCGGAAATTATCCTTGCAGATGAGCCAACAGGAAATCTGGACTCAAAATCCGGGGAAATAATCATGGAAATACTCACAAAACTGCATGTAAAGGAAGGCAAAACCGTCATTTTAGTCACCCATGACGCCCATGTCGCCCACCATGCCGAAAAGATATATTTATTAAAAGACGGATTCATAGAAGGTTCTAAGGCAATAAAGCGCCAGATGCACGAAAAGGTCCTTGAGAGGGGCTGGGACCATAAAAAGATCGGTGAAGGATTATTATGAAAAAGAGCATAGTGTTTTTGACATTCTTATTGTTGATTGTCCCTGTTTTTGCTGTCTTAAATGAATACGGCGGCCTAAATGTCGAATATAATAATTATCTGCACATAGCAAGCATCAAATACGAGCCTTATCCCGCAGAACCTGGCAAATATTTCGATTTATGGATTAAAATTCAGAACTCCGGGATTGACAAGGCAGATGTCAAATTCAAGTTGATTCCGAAATTTCCTTTCAGCCTTGACGCAAATGAAATCGCCGAAAGAAATATTGCCGGATTAAGCGCAGGAGAGACCACGCTGCTTCATTATAAGATAAGAGTTGCTTCATCTGCTGTCGAGGGAAGCACCCCTCTTGATTATGAAGCACAGGTTGGAAATGCCAGACAGTCTGCAAACATGAATATATGGGTACAGACTATTGATGCCAATGTCGACATAAGTTCAGTA
Organism: Candidatus Woesearchaeota archaeon; assembly: GCA_013331965.1. Classification (GTDB taxonomy): domain Archaea; phylum Nanobdellota; class Nanobdellia; order Woesearchaeales; family UBA10107; genus UBA10107; species UBA10107 sp10107u. The sequence goes on from DUFL01000057.1 coordinate 11,754, forward strand.
AAAACACAGATTCTTGTTCCCGGAAAGATAACTCCTGTTGAGATTAATTTGGAAAATAAGGCTGACTCTCCTATGAATAACATAGTTGTGAAGCTGGATTTAACAGCAACAACCCTGCCTTTCGTCCCTATAAATTCAACGACAGAGAAAAAATTATTCTTCATAGAACCCGGAAAAATAAATTCAGTCATATTTAATCTCATGGCGCTGCCAGGAGCAGCAGCGAATGCCTACAAAGTCCCAATCCTGATAAAATTCACAGACGGCACAGGAAAAACTTACAACAAGACAGGATTGATAGGATTAGTGGTCGGTTCCAGTCCGGATCTGATGGTCACGACTTCCTCATCCGACATCTATTCGAAAGGAACAGGAAATATCGCATTGAAAGTCACAAACAGAGGATTAACTGATATTAAATTTGTAAGCGCCAATCTTAAGCCTGCAAAAGAATATGAAGTAATATCAGAAAATAATATCTATCTTGGGAATATTGATTCTGATGACTACGAGACGGCAGAATACAGGATTAAAGTGATTAAAGTAAAAAAAGGCATTGTTCCTTTGCAGCTTGAGCTTAACTATCTTGATGCAAACAACAACAATTACTCTGAAGTCAGGCAGGTTGAGCTAAAAATTGTGAGCGCCAAAGATCTCGGAATCTCAAATAATGGGGGAGCAGGCAGGATAATATTTGTGATAATCATCATCGGCGCAGGATATTATTTCTACAGGAAGTGGGAAAAAAAGAAGCTTGCTAAGAAATGATAAAAGATTACTTTCTTCTTGCATACAGAAACATAATAAAACGCGGATTAAGAAGCTGGCTCACTATGATTGGTATTTTCATAGGTATTGCCGCAGTTGTTGCATTAATTGGATTGGGAGAAGGGTTAAGGGGAGCGATAACTGCCCAGTTCGGTATTCTCGGAACAGATGTCCTCAGCATAAGAGCATCAGGAATTGATTTTGCAGGCCCTCCCGGAACCGCAGTGATAAATCCGTTAAAAGACGACTTGGTTGACAAGATAGAAAATGTGCAGGGNNTTTATCGGCTCAGTACCAACAGAAGAAGACAGAAAACCATTCGAGGAGATGCTTAACCTGGAAGTTGAAGACGGAAGATTGTTAAGAGATGGTGATTCCAAAAGAGTTGTTCTTGGGAATAATTTCAAAGATGAAGACAACAGGTTCAGGAAGTCAGTCATTGTGGGAGACAGGATACTGATCAACAAAGAGATTTTTGAAGTCGTTGGAATACTCAAGAGAAAAGGGAGCTTTATCCTTGACGGAGCGGTCTTTATGAACGAAGACGTCTTGCTCGATAAAGTAAGGACAAATGACGAAGAGGTCAACATAATAGCTGTAAAAGTCAGGGATGAAAATGAAATAGAGCGGGTCAAGGAAAATATCGAAAAACTCATGAGAAAGGAACGAGATGTTGACAGGGGAGAGGAAGATTTCATAGTTGAAAGCCCTCAAGCTGCATTAAAATCTCTTGATTCGACTCTTTTTGCAGTGCAGATGTTTGTCGTGATAATAGCGATAATTTCCCTTCTTGTTGGAGGGATCGGGATAATGAACACCATGTACACCTCAGTTGTTGAAAGAACGAAAGAAGTCGGGATAATGAAGGCGATAGGAGCGAAGAATTCCGCAATTTTTTCTTTATTTTTCATTGAATCAGGATTATTAGGTTCTGTCGGCGGAGTGGTTGGAGTAATCATGGGACTGATATTTTCGTATGGTTCTGCAGCGCTAGGAAGAGCGATTCTTGGAACCAGCCTGATACAGGCAAAAGTAAGTCTTCCTCTAATTATTGGAGCACTCGCATTTTCATTTGTAATCGGAACAATTTTTGGATCACTGCCCGCATACCAGGCATCAAAGCTCAGGCCGATAGAAAGCATAAGAAAGGTAATATGAAAGGAATAATGTTGCGCCAGTTACAAATCATATTAATTTACGATTAGCACCACATCGTGAGTAAACAAAACAAAATATGAAAGAAGAACTAAAATATGTAATCCAGAACATCTCGCACAGAAAATTAAGAAGCGGGTTAAGCATATTGTCAATTCTCATAGGAATAACTGCGATATTTGCATTGCTTAGTTTTGGATTCGGAATACAGGCGTATATCGATTCAATCGCTTCAGAAGCAGGAGTGGATAAATTATTTATTCAGGCAAGGGGGATTGGAGCTCCCGGAACTGACCAGAACTTCTTCATCTCGAAAGAAGATATAGACTTCGTAAAGAAACAGATAGGGGTAAATGAGATTGTAGGATTATATATGAAAGCAGGAGAGATTGAATCAAGAAACCAGAAAAGAATAAACTTTGCCACAGCATTCGACACAAAATATCTCAGGCTCGTGGAAGAATCTTTTGCGATAGATATCGCTGCCGGAAGATCATTAAAAAACAACGAGATAAACAAGATTGTTCTCGGTTATAACTACCAGTTTGATGATGAAATATTTGAAAGAGGGCTTATTTTAGGAGATAAAGTTATCATCAATTCAAAAGAATTCGAGATTGTCGGATTCTACAGCTCCGTTGGAAATCCCCAGGATGATGCGAATATTTACATGACAAAGCAGGCAGCTGAAGAACTTTATGGAGAAGATATAAAGGATAAATTCGGATTTGCAATAATCAGGGCGGAAAAAGGTGTGAATCCTACTGAACTAGCAGAAAGAATCAAGGAAAAACTGAGAAAACACAACAATCAGGAGGAAGGCGAGGAAAATTTCTTTGTGCAAAGTTTTGAAGATGCGCTGCAGACATTCGGGAACATAATCACAATAATAAATTCAGTTTTGGTATTGATTGCGGTAATATCAATGATTGTCGCTTTCGTCAACATAATGAACACCATGTACACTGCCGTGCTGGAAAGAACGAAGGAAATAGGGATAATGAAATCAATAGGCGCAAGAAATGAATTCATAAGATTCATATTTGTTCTTGAAGCAGGATTGCTTGGATTTATAGGGGGAATTCTTGGAGTTATTTTAGGATTTATTGTTGCAAAGATTGGAGGGACAACAGCAGCAAACGCAGGATTTTCACTATTAAAACCTACTTTCCCAATCTGGCTGACACTCGGCTGCATCGCTTTTGCGACATTAGTCGGAGCTTGTTCAGGTTACTTCCCGGCAAGACAGGCTTCTAAGTTAAAGCCGGTTGATGCGCTTAGGTATGAATAGAAACTACCTATGTTCTTTCTTCGTATTTTCAATTAGTTTGACATATTCTTTTATATCTTCATCAAGAATTGAATTTATTATAGGCCTTATTGATCTGTAATAATATTTTAATTCCGTATTAGTCAAAGTTTCGTGATTTGTTATTTTATTCATTATACTCATCTTCCCTGGAGAAAATATCTCAGACAGCGACTTATTGAGCGTGATTTTATTTCTTGCCTTCATTTGCTGCGATTTTGATTTGTCTTTTCTCATTGTCGACTCCTTAAATGAATCGTAATAATGCGCAAATTCCGATTCGTCAATAGCTCCCTTTAGTCTATGTATAAAGATAATTTTTGTGAGATGCTTGCTGTTTATTCCTTCTTTTTTGAATATTTCATTTGCAATCATTATTACTTTGTTTAATTTGCTGAGCTGTTCTTTCGTCAGCATTTCTTTTAAATAATCATAATCAAACTCTTCCTGCAGTAAGAGCGGAATTGCAATTTTTAATCTTTCGCCGTCTTGCTTTAGAATCTCTATTATTGCATCTTCTGCGCCATATGAAGGAAAAGCGAGGTCAAAGCCTTTCTTTTCCAGTTCTTTCATTAATTTTGCAGAAATCATAATGATCTCTCCAGATGCCTGAATTTTGCATCATAATCTGCAATCAATGATGTTTCTGCAATTTCGTAATATCGTTTCTTTAAAGATTCGAAATTGATATTCTCTTTTCTGATTATTGTAATCATATCTTCATAATCTCTATTTTCCGCCCGTGCGATTTTTGTTATAATTATATCAAGCCAATTAAGCCTGAATAATTTTATTTTCCCAATTTGTTTAATCAATTTCGAATCTTCTTTCCAGTTTATCGTTAATGGAACGCCCATTATCTGACCGTCATCATAGAAGAAATCCAATCGTATATCTTCAAAATTCCATATATTTGGAATGCCGCTGCTTTTTTCTTTTAACCCTGCTTGGATTAATAAATTTCTTAGCACTTGTTTGTCTTTCGTTGTTATAAAATCAATATCTTTTGTAGATTCTTTTATTCCTTTCAAAACCATTGCAGTTCCGCCCAATGCGTATAGTTCTAATTCTTCATCTAAGTCGGCGATTAAATTAAGGAAATCATCGAGTTCTGCGATTCCCGTGCTTTTTGTGTTCTTGTAGTTATCTTCATACATAATCATACACCTATTCATACAAATACGTATGACTATATAAATGTTATGTTTTTTGGAAAAATAACTTGCTGCAAGACAGGCTTCTAAGTTAAAGCCGGTTGATGCGCTTAGGTATGAATAAGTTTTTAAAGAGAATATATTAGATTGTAAATATGCCATCCGTCTGGACAAACACAATTCTGAGCGTAATCATTGTCTCTTTAATTTCGTTAATCGGCGTTTTCTTTTTATCATTAAAAGAAAAAAAACTTAATAAAATACTGCATCTTTTGGTCAGTTTCGCAACAGGAGCCTTATTCGGGGATGTGTTCATTCATTTGATGCCGAAGATAGCAGAAAAAGGATTCACAACATCTGCCTCGTTTTCGATATTATCAGGATTGCTTGTGTTTTTCATCATCGAGAAATTTGTTCAGTGGCATCACTGCCATCATCCTGAGCATCAGCACCATAAGGAAAAGCCGCTGGCAACTATGAACTTAGTCGGAGATGGACTGCATAATTTAATTGACGGGATGATTGTAGCTGGAAGCTACTTATTGAGCTTTGAGATAGGATTAGCAACCACATTGGCAGTTTTACTGCATGAAATACCACAGGAAATAGGAGATTTTGCCGTTTTATTATATTCAGGATTCTCAAAAGCAAAAGCGTTATTGTTTAATTTTCTGTCGGCATTGACTTCAATTATAGGGGCGGTATTTGTTTTGGCTTTGGCAGGATCGCAAAAATTTACATTTTTAATTCCATTCACAGTCGGGGGATTCATATATATCGCAGGAGCTGACTTGCTTCCTGAACTGCACAAGGAAAAATATTCTTTTAAGACGGCCTTTACGCAGTTGATAGCCATGGTTGCAGGAATAGCTATCATGTACATTCTAGTCTTTCTGGAATAAGTCTAGCCAAGAATTAGAAAACTTTAAAAGATAGCTGTAATTCCTGGTTTTGATGGAAACATTATTAGATAATTCGTTTAATATTTCAGAAATGGCCGTAAAGCGCGTAAAAGTGGCTCCTGAACACAAAAATCGCGTCTTTAAAAATAATACAGTAAGCAAGGCTATCGCTGAAGGAGTTATCAGATATATACAGCAGAATCCCGGAAAGATAAAAAGTATTCTCGGTCTTGGATGCGGAAATGGTGTCATGGAGATTGCCTATTCCTTATTTGGAGTCCCTTTTGTCGCTGGAACAGATATCGATTCTACATCAATAATGCATGCCATAGCGAATGCAGAAGTAAATGGTGTTGAAGGCAGAACTGATTTTAGAACTGGAGATATGTATCATCCTTTCAAAGGAAGAAGATTCAACATGGGTGTACATGACGCATCTTCGGTAGCACATCCTGTCGCAAAATTAACTGACTGGTATCCCGGTGAGAAAAACAGCGGCGGAGAATTAGGGACTGAAACTTCAGAAAAAGCTTTGGATAGTTTAGATGAACTCCTGGAAAAAGATGGCGTATTCTTTTTCCCAAGAGTAACTCTTGCGGCTCATGATGAAATCGCAGTTATGGCTAGAAGAAAATATGAAAGCAGAGTTGTTGACATTGTAGACAAATACTTCCCAAAAAGAATCATGTTCGCTAACTGTTTGTGTGATCCGGAGTGTGAATGGGTAAAGAACAGTAAAGCTGACAAGAGAGGAGGAAAGATGATTCCTCATCCTGTGCTTGCAGAATTAAAAAATAAAGGAATAATATATTACGAACAAGTAGGGGACATATTAGTATGGTATCTGCATGCACAGCTGATAACGGCCAAATCTTAATTATTTCAGTATTTCTCCTGTTTTCATATACCACATATACAAATCTAATTCTGCTAAGGACATTTCTAATTTATCAGCTAACACCCTAAATTTGTTTTCAATTTCAAAGTAAGTTTTATTCGTCAATGATTTCGGCTTCTCTTTTATTAATTTATTTTCAACCATCAAATTTAAAATATGCCTGTCTAAAATAGCTAAATCAAAATAACCAACATTTCTCAGGAAGTGAGATGCTTCCTTGTAACCAAGCCCTTTAATGTTTTTAACTAAAAACTCTCTTGCTTCAGACTGCTCGGATGAATTTATTCCGCTTTTAACAATGTTCTTAATAATATTCTTGATGTTTGAATACTTTCTTGCACCAACGATGAACTTCGCCTTGTTATTATGAAAACGATGCTTATTCCTTCTTATACATTCAGCTAATTCTTTCCACGACTTATATCTAAATCCTTCGTGTCCTAATTCTTTCTGTATTGCAATTGCAGTCTTTGCCTTGGAATTAGCAGTTAATAGGCAAAAGCATAATTCTGAGAACCATTCCTTATCTGATTTGTTTTTAAAAGATGAAAACTCTGAGAGTCTTTTATTTACTACTTTATTAATGTCTGATTTTTGAAGGTTTTTAACATCTTTCAGCAGATTCATTTTATTCTCTTTATCCCATCCAGTAATTCGTTCTCTTTTCTTCGTGAGATATGCGTCTTGCCAAATCTTACTAAAATTCTGTTCAATCGCCCCCAGTATATTCTAGGAAATAACTTCTTTAGATCATTTTCAACTTGTTCCTGATTCTTTCCTCTTGTCCAGCTGAGATAATGAGAAATATAATCGACATGAGTGTCAACACCAATATGGTCTCCTCCGAACTCAGACAAAAACACATTTGCCGTCTTCCTTCCGACACCGGGCAATTTTACCAGTTTATCAAAATCACGAGGAGGATTCCCTTTGTACAGTGAAGCTAATATTTTACAGCAGTTTTTTATGCTCTTTGACTTATTCCTGAAGAAATTTACAGGCCTTATTATTTTTTGTATCGAAATTAATGAAGCATTTCCTAACGCCTTAGTTGTCTTATATCTGGAAAATAATAAATTAGAAACTCTTATCGTCGTCTCGTCTCTTGTGCGGGCAGAAAGCATTGTAGAAATCAATGTCTGCCAAGGTTTTGACCATTCCTCTGCAGCAAGCCTTATTCCTTCCTTAGATAACTTCTCTAGTTCTTTTAGCTGTTTTAAAGCTTTTTGGGAATGCATAGTTATTGGTTAAGACTATTTGTTTTTAAGTCTTTTCATAAAATCATTGTAACTCAATCTATTTCCAAAGACATCAATAAGCTTCTCCCTTATTTGAGCATCAGACAATGTCAATAATCCGTACTCTAACTCGTTACTTCCGCGTAATTCTTTTATGTCTTCTGGAAATGTAAATGCCGCCATAGGATATGACTTGTAACCATCACAGAGCAAGAAATTTCTTTTTACAATGCCAGTTAGATAAAAAATATGATGGCCAAAGTGATTGAAGAACATTACATAATCTGCTATTTTATCGGGATTATTTTTTATTCTTTTTTCAGAATACAGGTATTTTCCATCAAATACTCTCTGACAACGTACTCCTAATGTCTTTTTATCTGGTTCAAAGATGTCTATGTCCTTTATATCTTGTGACTGGCCAGAGTGATGAAATAAAAAAGATCTTGCAATGAATTCCTTCTTTTCTTTTAAAAGAAGTTCTTGTGCTGCTCTTTCTGCAATATTTCCAATGACCAAATCATGCACGTTGATATCGAAAGTTTTTGTCTGATCTTCTGAGACGTTCATATATGAAAGAATCTTTTCTGTTGGAAATCTAAAATACACAAAACCAAGAGTTGACAAAACCTTTTCTCCTGCATTCAAATAATCATCAAGAGGAATATGTGAACTTTTAAGACCATTCTCCTTTAAAACCTTTTTTATTATAGACAATGAGCCTTGTTTATCCTTTTCGCTCCAAACCCAGCCGCCTTTCTTTGCATTAATAATGTGGTTGTTTGGATTTATATTCTTAAAATCGACCCCGATTCTATCCTCAATGGAGCCGTCTTTATGGTCTCTTGTCCACGTTAGATCATCGCGTAAGAGGTCTAAAGCACAAGATCTTTCGGTTCTCTCCTTGAGAAACTCTTCTCTGAGTCTTTGATTGACATAGACCGTATCTTTTATCTCATCTATGATGTCCATGGCAAAGTCAAACTTAGCTAATATTTAAAAGTAATCATTGCAAGAATAAACTAATTATTTCTTCTCTTCTTTCTTTTTTATAGACAGCTGTCCTCTTGTAAGCTTCTGCGAAGCAACCATCAGTCCGTAGAAAAGCATAATATAAATCGCAAGTGTCAATAATTCCAGACCGAGCGAGCTTAAATTAAAGTGGAAAAACATGACCTGCCTTAGCAGATTCTCTGAAATGACAAACGGAGTATAGGAGGCAAATATTCTTACAGAATCAGAAATGCTTTCAAGAGGCATTACTGTCGAAGACAAGAACAGCAGCAATGCTGAAACAGTGATTGAAGCCAGGACATAAGTTTCTTCTGACTTGAAAAGATAACCGATAAACATTCCCAATAATATGAATGCCGCTGAAATAAATAATAAAATGAAAACACTTGAACCGAGCGAAGAAATAATATCCGTTTCAAAGAATAATCCGGAAATCAGCAAAAACACCGCAAGTTGGAATATAATAACAATGAATGAAGTCACAAATGTCCCTAAATTAAACACTGCATCGCTCGTAGGAGTTATGAAATTCCTGAATACAGATTTTGATTTCTTTTCAATCATTACCAATGTTGAACTGAGGAGTATTGAGGTTATCATGATAACTAAAACAATTAAAGTCGGGAATAAATAATTGAAATGAGTCTCAGGAGTGGTTACCGGCTCTATCTTTGTTTTTATCGGGCTTATTATCTGCTCGGCATCAGAACTCTGCACATTCTGCAGCCTTGCCGCCATATTTTCAACAGAAGCAGTTAAATCACTCGCGGCCTTGATAGAATCAGTTATGCTTCCGTCAATCATTATCAAATCGCCCTTGATGCCTGTTTTTTTCTGTTTTATCTGCTCCAACTGCGATTTGGCGTTTTCAAGAGCTGAATTAAGGCTTAATATCATGTATTCCAGTGACTTTACGCTCTGATTTCCTTCAAGATAAGTCAATGCTGCGTTTAAAGAACTTGAAGCTGAGCTTAAATCTGAAGTTATGACTGTTTTCTCGTCATCTGAAAGTGCTGACGAGCTTACCACATTTTTTGATGATGTTATTTTTGATTTTGCTGAATTTATCTTTGATGTGACTGTCGAAAGGCTCGACTTTGCATCTGAAACAGAGACATCTTCCCCGAAATCAGTATTGATGTTGATCTCATCTATGAGCGATATTGCGCTTGATGCGCTTGTTTTTGCCGCTTCCTGTTTTGTTCCTATGGATGTGATATCTGTCTTTCCCTTGTTAAGATCATCTTTTGTCTGAATTACCCTGTTAAGCAGGTCATTCGCATAGCTCGTCCTTAACTCAGTCGCGCGTTCAGAAACCTTTGTGGTGAAGATATCAACAACAATCCAGACGAGGTTTAATTTCGAATAATCGACTATGAACGTGACTTCGTTGTTAAGCTTGTCCATATTTTCAGGAAACACAAGACATATGGATGATTCTCCTTTCTTGACCGAATCAGAGCACGCTTCTTTGGCTTCAAACTTCTCTATATTGAACTTGTTCTCCTCTATCTTCGCTATGATTGAATTTGTGAATTCATTATAAGAAGGAGAATATAACCCGACATTAAGCCCGGGAAGCCTTGAATTGCTGAACGACATTCCAATCAAAGAAACAAGGAGCAAAGGCCCTAACAAAATAATCAAAGCTGAAATTTTGGATCTTATAAATATCTTGAAATTCTTTTCTATTATTGTGAATAATTTCATCGAGCATCACCTGCGAGATGAAATAGACAAACCTCTGGTTTGGCGTTTTTCATTTGACACCCTGTATTATCGAAGTGAATACCTCATTTAATGTCGGCCTTTGAACTTCAAGATCCAGTATGCTTTCTTTTTCTCTTTCAGCAATGTCTATGATTTTTTTTAATATTAATTCAGGCTCTTTAGTATAAACAACCATGCTGCTTCCCCGAACTGTTATCTTGGACATTGGAAATCCTTTGAGAAGAGCCGCAATCTTCGGATAATTCTTTGATTCAAGATTGACGATGACCTCCTTATCATAAGAATAATTATGCCTTAGCTCCTCTGCCGTCCCTATGTGAGCCGCAGTCTTGTCATAAATAATTGCTATTCTGCTGCACAGTTCATCGATCTCGTCTAAAAAGTGAGAAGATATTATGACAGTTTTTCCTAAAGAATTAATTTTTTTGATTAATTTCCAGACATGTTTTCGTAACAATGGGTCTAAATCTGCGGTCGGCTCGTCCAAAATCAGTATTTTTGGATCATGTATCAGAGAGCAGGCGATATCCAGCCTTTTCTGCATTCCTCCGGAAAGTTCTCCGCCTAAAGTATTTTCTTCTCCGCTCAGCTCAACCAGATCAATCATTTTCTTTATTCTTTGCGGGATATAATTGTTTGGAATGCCATATAGTTTTGCGAAATATTCAAGGTTTTCTTTTACTGTCAGCTTGTCATAAAAACTCGGAGACTGAGTTGAAAATCCTATTGTCTGCTTAAGAGAAGGATCTTTTTCTAAAGTTAAATAATTCAGGACTCCAACTCCTTCTTTTTTATAAGAAATTTCACCCTTATTTATCGGATAAAATCCAACCATTGACTGAAGAAGCGTTGTTTTTCCTGCGCCTGATGTGCCTATTATTCCGAAAATTTCCCCTTCATTGATGTCCAAAGACACATTATCAAGAACAAGCTTCTTGCCAAAGCTCTTGCTAACACCTCTTATCTTCACTATGGGCTGCGCCATAGCTGTTTTTAAGCTTAGTTTGTTTATAAATGTTTTCTGGTTATTTATAAGTAAATTTATAAAATAAGGAGGTTATCGAATTAGCATGGTATTAGAGAACTTAGGGAGCGCTTTGAAGGACACTTTAAGCAAGATAAGCAAAGCCATCTTTGTAGATGAAAGGCTCATAAATGAGCTTGTTAAAGAAATTCAAAAGGCACTTTTGAAGGGAGACGTCAATGTCAAGCTTGTTCTTCAGCTGACTGACAAGATCAAGCAGAGGGCACTGAAAGAAGATCCTCCCGGCGGACTGACTAAAAAAGAATATCTGACAAACATCGTCTATCAGGAATTAGTCAATTTCTTAGGAGAAGAAAAAGTTTCAATCAAGATTGATAAAAAGCAGACAAGAATAATGCTTGTTGGATTATTTGGAAACGGAAAAANNAAGCAGAAAGATCCTGCAAAAATCCTGAAAGAATTTGAGAAAGACCTGGCAAAATATGATTTAGTCATTTACGATACAGCAGGAAGAGATGCATTGAACCATGAACTGATTGACGAATTGAGATTGGTTAATAAGTTAGTCAATCCGCATGAAGTGCTTCTTGTCATGGGCGCAGACGTAGGACAGGCTGCTGAAAAACAGGCCCAAACATTCCATGATACCTGCAATGTGACTGGAGTTATCATAACTAAATTAGACGGTACAGCGAAAGGAGGAGGAGCCTTAAGCGCCTGCGCGATAACCGGAGCCAAAGTTAAATTTATAGGAATAGG
>DUFL01000057.1:23672-24207 GCA_013331965.1 Candidatus Woesearchaeota archaeon
ATGGAAGCAATGTCGAAGATGGGTCCATTGGGAAAAATAATGGAGATGATTCCGGGATTTGGACAGCTGAAGATACCAAAAGAAGCGCTGCAGGGACAGGAAGAGAAATTAAAGAAATGGAAGCACATAATGAATTCGATGACAAAGAAAGAACTGGAAGAGCCTGAAGAGATTGACGGAAAAAGAGCAGAAAGAATCGCGAAAGGAGCAGGAGTTCCAGTCTCTGATGTCAGAGATTTGATAAAACAATATAAACAGTCCAAAAAATTAGTTAAAATGATGAAAGGCGGAAAAGGAATGGAGCAGATGATGAAGAAAATGGGAGGGAAGATTCCTAAATGATTGATTTAAACGATTTTTAGCCTGTTATTACTTTACTAAAATTTGACCTATGTTTCTTTGATTGGTTCGGAAAGTCTAACTAATTCTTAGCAGTTTCAATCAGATAAACTCTCGCCCAGGCCAGAAAAGGCAGCGCAATCAGCATCCTTAGAATGATGAAGAAATAAGAAACAAAAGAAGTTCCTGAAATGAA
>DUFL01000007.1 GCA_013331965.1 Candidatus Woesearchaeota archaeon
TCCGGCTTAACTGTATCTAAAGTTACTATGAAGCTTTTCACAAGCTCTAGATTGTGTGAAGCATCTTCTGAGAAATAAGACAATCTATAGTTTTGTCCAAGGATACCAACAATACCGCCGGGCACATCAAAAATTATTTTACCAGCAGCACGTTCAACATTCGGGTACAATGGAGGCAACGAAACCGAGTTTCCAGAAGCATATGTTTTAATTCCTTCTGGCCTTAATTGATTTATTCCGTCATAATCAACAACGCTGTAATCAAATTCTAATTTATTCACATAATCTTTGTAAATTACAATTGTTTCAGGAACACTGACATCTCTTGCGCAATCTAAGGAATACTTACCATCCAAATCAGGAAGGCAATCTTGTTTCACTCCAATAGAATTTCCATAATATATCTGTTGAGCTACTTCATTATTATTATCGGCGTCTTTAATGCATTTATCTGTGAATTTACAAGTTTTAAGATTAAAAGAATCTAAACTTTCTGTTGTTATTGCATTTGTTCCTGATTTTTTAATGTAATAATTTGTACCGGATTTAAGACCCCAACTAACATCAACAACAGCATTTTCTCCATCAGTAGAACCTAAGCAGTCTGTCTTATCAGCATAATCGTAGCATGAAACCTCATTTCCATTCAGGCATAAGTCCTTTGCTGAGCTGTAATAGCATGAATTTCCATACAAGCTGCACATCTCTTTTGTTATGAATACCTTATTTGCGGCCTGGTTTATCCTTTCCTTTGCGATGTTGAATTTCTTGCAGTCCTGTGCCTTTTCATTTTCCGGCCTGCAGACACCGACTCCCAATTCAGAATAAGAAGAGTCCTTCCACTCACAAACCTGTGACCTTAAGCATTTATTATCTGTGCAGGCTGATTCAGAAACATAATCGTAGCAGGAAGTTATTGTTTCAGAACATCCGTAATATTTGTCAGCGACTGTCCTGGAATAATCTTCATAGCAAGGAATTGCCTGGTCTGCGCAGAAGAAAATATCAGACAGGGTGCTTTTGAAGTCAAATAAGCTTAAGCTTGATCCTTTTCCTCCGAAAAGAGAAACTCCCGATATTGATTGTGAAAAAACACCAAACGGCCTGTTGCACAGGCTGCATTGCTTAGGCTCGACGCATTCAGTAACTGTATCTGATTTTTCTATGCATATCTTTTCTGCCGGACATGCTGTTTGAATCAATGCACCATTGCTGCATTTATTTTGTACATTGTTCGTGCAGAATGCAATATCTCCGTCAAAACACATTTTAGGGCCCAAAGTTATCTGGACTTCATTTGATATTTGTGTAACAAGATTGATCCCTATCTCATAAATAGCTTTTATCCTGTAATAATATGTTTCATCCCCTTCTATGCCTGTGCTGTCGGAATATGAGAACGTATCAGGATTTATTTCTTTTATCGCAGCATACTCATTGCCCTCCGTCTTTCTCTCTAAAATAAATGTTTTCGGGCTGCAAGGCTTTGCCTCCCACTCAAGCCTTATCTGTTTATCTGCAAAAGCCGGATCGAAAAGAGTCAAAGATCCTAAATTTTGCTGGTCATTGCATTCCGTTGGAGTCAGCTCTATTGTTCCCTGATTTCCGATAGTCTGGTCTTTTGCGATGACTCTTGATTCAGTCTGATAATTTGCCGCCCTCACATAGAGTGTAGCATCATTTGACGGAACAGTAATTTCAAAATTGAAATAACCATTCGAATTTGCTGGATAAGTCTGTCCTAAGAATGATATTATTTGCCCCATTATCGGATTATTGTTTGTTGAATCAACTACCGTTCCGGATATTGTTAATTTAGCAAGAGGAACCATTATCACATCGAAAGAACCTGTATCCGAGATTGTAATTCTTCCTAAATACTGCTGATATGCATTATCCTTGTTTACTCTTATTGTGTAAGTTCCTTTGGCAAGCGTTGTTCTTGCAATTCCATCAGAATTTGAATAAACATATGCGTTTAACTGCTGGTCATCGTTCAATAATTGAACATACGCATTGGGAATTTCATCATTTGTTATCTGTTCCTTGACGTTGAAAGTATATTCTACATTTGTCACAACTCCTGCAGTCGGAGTCAAAAANNGCTTTTCCTTCAAGAACATAGTTTGTTCCTGTTGGAACTGTCATTGAATAATGCCCGTTTGAATTTGTTGTTGTCTGTCCGTCTGTTATCTTGACATTGTTTGCGTAATGGAACAATTCAACTGCCACTCCGCTGATTCCTGCCCTTGGAGCTGCGGATGAATTGACATCGCCGCTCAATGTTTTTGTTGCAGTTGCTGTTAAAACAACATTAATTATTGAGCCTGCTGAAGTAAGAGTTGGAGACTGTATATTTGTTGCATGACCTGCTTTTTCAACTTTGATTTGGATTTGACCGACTGGAACACTTGAAAACTGAACAGAAGAGCCTGTATTCGATGAAGAATAGCCATTTAATCCTGCTACAGTCACTGCCGCTGAAAGCGCTGCTCCTGCCGAATTTTTAACATTTACTGTCAAAGCTGCAGTTGTTGCTGTTGTTAATATAATATTGGCACCAGTTTTTGTTCCTCCTGCAACTAATCCTGAGACGGTAACTGTTCCAGATTTAGTGCCTAACGTTGCTGTTATTATTTCCGTTCCGGTTTTACACGCATCTAACTGGTAATTTCCATCATTGTCTGCAATTGCTGAAGAAGAAGTACAACTAACTATTGCTCCGACTGCGTTTACAGTTCCGTCTTTAACATTTCCTGAAACTTTTGGAGCTGGAGTTACTGGTGTTGTTAAATCTCCTGTGCAAGTATCTGCTGTTTTTGTATCATCGGGCGGTCCTTGTCTTTCCCATAAACTGCTCCCCGAATAACATTTGTATACCTCATAATCCCAAAAAAATGTTTGATCCAGGGGACTGTTTGGATCCGCACAGACATTGCAAACTTGTTGGCAAAGTTCTGCAACAGAACCCTCGTTGCAGTTTTGATTTGGAAAGAACAGATAATATCCTGAATTCTTGAAATCAGAAGATGTTACTGCCTTTGTTGTTGCTCCAGTACTGCAAATAGATTCTGATGTTACTGTTTTACAGGATAAAGGTTCGCTTGCTGGATTTATGCAGCACCCGGATTGAGCATAAACAATTGGAATTAAGAAAAGAATACTTACTAAAATGAAATACTTCTTGTCTATCATTTCGCTCTTTTTAGAACAGTAAAAACCGCTGTTCTATAAATCAAAAATAGCCTTGTTTTGTTTATAAATGTTATGCCTAAAAAGCCTTCAAACCTTCATTATTTGACTGATAGGGCTTTTATCTGTTGTTTTTGATATTTTTGCTCCGAAGACTGAAGCTTCTTTAAAAATAAGAAGGTTTAAATATTAACTTCTATTTATAAATGCGGGGGAAATGAAAGCTGTCAAATTTTTAGGATTGTGTACTCTTTTCTTACTGGCTATTGTTAGTGTCCATGCCAACCAGGTTAACGAAACAATGCTTAACCAGCTGCTGGACAGCTATGGAAGCGATTATGATGATGGAAGTTTTAGCGTTGTATTTGATAAGGCTGGTGCATTGTATTCGTTTTTTGATGGTCCAATTGGTGGCGCAGGAAATAATACATTTAAATTTAATATCAGCGGGTCTGGAACATATACTGCAACTGCAACATTAAGTCTGCCTCTTGAGACTAGCCCAGGAAAGTGGATTGAATATGGAAATGTTATAGAAACAAAAACAACCTCAGCAAACAATGTGAAATTTGAATTTGACGGAAATTATTTTTCCTGTGACAATACAGTTCTGCCTGGACAAAACTTTTACATAGATCTAAAAATATATCAAAACAGTTTACTTAACTATCAAAAAAGATTTGAAAAATCATATCTTTGCCTAACAAAGTCCATAATTTTCGATTATACGCAGTCTAAGCGTATCAAAGGTCTTGAAAAAGGGATACCTGACGGAAAATATGAAGAATTAGAAATGAATCTAACATTTTACTTTCCGGAAAATAAAACAATAAAAGTTGGAGCTAGCATAGAAGATAATAAAACATCTTCCGCATATACAGAAAAAACAATAGCTATATTAAGTCCCCCTATCGATTGCGGAGGGTATTGGTGTTTTTTAGAAACCATTTCATTTAAGTACAATACATCAGAATTAAAGTCATTTGAACTAAATAATGAAAAAATATTATTGAAATCCATAGTTGTGAATGACCATAGTATTGACTACCCCTGGGTTATATTTTATTACAACAATATCACTCAGACAACAACATTTAACTCCGGCTCAAGCTTTAATTATCAAAGCATCTACATAAATTCGTATCCATTCACAGAAAGCGTCTCGAACGGAAAAATAAAAACACTGGATGTAGCTCTGAATGACAATGGCTATCCAGGACCGTATGATTTGGAGTTATCTTTGGAAAATCAGTATGGAGAGGTTGTTTTAACGAACAAAACAAAAGGTGTTGCGTTCCCTGCGACAATAAGCTTCAACGGAACAGAAATATATCAAAGTAAAGTTAATGGTCCTTACAGATTAGGATTTATCAGAATAACAGATTCGTCAGGAAATGAATTGTTTTACAAGACAAACAAAGGATTGAGCAAAGAATTAACATATATGAATTTCACAAATCCAAATATGCCTGATTTGGAGATAAATGGCTCCGATCTGAAAAGTGACGGAACTGACTTGAATGTCACCATCCACAACAGGGGAAAGGGGGATGCAGTAGGAATTACAGTTTCTGTTTTCAAGAGTGATGCAACAAAGATAAAAGAGGTTATTTTAAGCAATGTTTCTGCAAATGTTGATTACAGGTATATCATTACCGGCGTCAGTGAAGCTTCATTTGTATTTATCGATTTTACAAATTCAGTCGAAGAATCAAACGAAAGCAACAATGTAGCAGAATTGGTGCCGCCTAATTTGCCTCCGATATTGGCTTCAATAGGCTCTCAATTTGTGAATGAAAGTAGTCTTTTGCAGTTTACAATAAATGCAGCGGACCCTGAAAATGATATCTTGACTTATTCTACAACAACACTGCCATCCGGAGCGCTGTTCAATCCAGGAACAAGAATATTCAGCTGGACTCCGAACTTTTTACAGGCAGGAATTCATTACGTCATGTTTAAGGTGATGGATAATAATACAAATTCAGACCAGGAAAATGTAACAATAACCGTAACTGACAACAATCAGATTCCATCAATAACATCAGCTCCCGGCACATCTGTAATAAGAGGTTCGTCATATTCATACGACATGAATGCGACAGATCTTGACGGCGATACGCTGATGTACTGGACAAATGCCACATTTGGAAGTATAAATAGTCTGACTGGCTTGTACACATGGACACCAGATCCTAATCTAGATTACGAAACAAGAACTATAACATTCAGCGTGACTGATGGAAAATCCGCGCCGGTAACGCAGCAGGCGGCAATATCGCCGCTTGAAGACATCTATACATTAAAAGCATCAACACTTGACTTCAATCAAAGAGAGAGCAATAATCATGTTTACATTAACTCAGATATAACAATAAACTCAATAGGAACGTTAAGTTCAGTAGGAAATACAACTCCTGCTTCATTCAATGTTCCAAGCAATACAGCATATGATATAACTCATTCTTCAGCTGGCTACCAATCAGACACAGACAGAATATACTTTGATTCAAAGCTTTCAAGTATGACAAATGGACTGCCAATTACTTTGACAACAGCAGGATATGTCACATCATGCATATGGGAAGCTTCCAAAAGTAATTGGTACTGCAGCGTTGAAGGAAATGGAATGAAGAAAACATGGTTCAGATATGAAAGATTACCGGCTCAGACAATAAGGAGGGTTAATTACTTGTTAAGATGAGAATCTACGAAAGAATGTTCATTGTTTTAGTACTGTTCCTATTTGGAATACTCTCATTGCTGCTTATAGTTTCGCATCAAAAATATCCAGTTGTCAGTTATTCTACGAAAGATGCAGCTTCATTGGAACCGCAAATAAAAAAGATCATAATCGAATCATATGAAAAGGATTCATCCGAAAGCATCGGTGTTTTAATAACGACAGATAACTTAGATTCTGCTTCAAAGATCATTAAATCAAAAGGTGGTTCTTCCAACAAGCATAAAGTTGGGAAAGTAATAACTGCGACTATCCCTCAGGATCAGATTGATTCCTTAGCCGAGGATGATTCAATAACTCAGATTCTTCCTAATAGACCTGTGAAAGCATTTTCAGTGGATGTTTCTGAAACAGGTGCTGAAACATTCTGGAATTCAGGAATAACAGGAAAGGGAGTTAAAGTTGCTGTTTTAGACACTGGAATATATTCAGATAATGTTGTCGCTTCAGCAGATTTCACAGGAGAGGGAATTAATGATGATAATGGGCACGGAACAAAGATTGCTGAAATAATTTTAGCTATGGCACCCGATGCTGAACTAATTAATGCAAAAGTCCTTGATAAAAACGGATTGGGAAGCGAAGCTTCTGTGATTGCAGGAATAAATTATGCAGTTGAGCAGAATGCAGACATAATAAGCCTAAGTCTTGGAGGCTTGTTTGACGATTTGAATTCACCATTGGTTTCTGCTGTTGAAGATGCCGTTTCGAAAGGAATAACTGTTGTTGTTGCTTCCGGAAACTGCGGAAAAGCAGGAATGTGCGGGAACTTTGTAGGAGTTGCAACTCCTGGAAATGCGCCGAATGCGATTACTGTTGGTGCAGTTAATGGAGAAAATTCCGTTGATTATTCATCTGGATTTAACTTTGGAAATTATATCAAACCAGATGTTACTGCATCTGTTTCTGCTAATGATTTATCAGGAACATCCGCTTCAACGCCATTTGTTGCCGGAGCTGCTGCTTTGCTGATTGATAAATATAATGCAAAGCCATTGCAAGTAAAATCATTAATTGAACAAAATTCAAAAGATTTAGGTGCTGCTGGAAAAGATACTGTGTTTGGCTCCGGAAAATTGAATTTGAACTTTTTGAATGAAACTCCTGCTGAACCAATACAACAACTGATTATTTTTGAGCCTCAACAACCAAGAATAGAACCTACAACAAATAAGAATGTTCAAGCTTTTAGTTATTCAACAAAAGTTGGTGATTGGAATCATTATGTTATTGAAAACGATAATTCGGGAGATATAGTAATTTCTGATTTTT
>DUFL01000005.1:0-34941 GCA_013331965.1 Candidatus Woesearchaeota archaeon
CAGAAGATTTCTTTGAGAATTTGAAGATAATTAGTTAGGTTTTATACTCAGAATTAATATCTTCTATATTGCAAATAAATAACAAAACACTTAAATATTACACCATTACGTTAATTGACTATGGTTAACTCAAGACTGCTGCACCCTCAGGAAATAGAGACTTTTTATGTAATTCCAACAATAAGGAAGCACTTCGCTGCTGCCTTGCTTAAGCAAGGAATAATGCAGAAAGATATTGCAAAGATATTCGGAATTACGACATCTTCAATAAGCCAGTATACGAGCAAAAAAAGAGGAAATGAACTTGAATTTACAGATGATGTTTTATTTGAAATTGAAAATTCTGCAAAGAAAATAAAAGATCAAAGCTCGTACATAAAAGAAACACAGAGCTTGCTTAGATTCATAAGAACATCAAAGACAATATGCAAGATCCACAGGATGTTCTCAGATGTTCCGGCTAATTGTAACCCAGATATAATAGGCTGTGGACATGATTTTAGCAAGGTGATGATAAAATGATAGATTATCTGGAAATAGTAATCAAAATGAAAAATTATTTGCCGCTGACTGAAGAAGAAAAAGCGGAAGGAAGAAGATTAGGTATTTACAGACAGGGAAATAAGATGTTTAGAGACCTTGGAGAAAATGGATCTGTAATGCTGGCCGATATTGAAAGAAATGATTTTAATGAAAAAGCATTAGAGAGGTTACTAAAATGAACACAGAAGCGAAAGAATTCCTGCCAAGCAGAGAACTATATGATACGGCAGATAATCACAAACCAAAATTCACAGCAAAACCTGGCTTATCTGAAGAATTAATTAAAAAAATCTCTCAAGATAAGAATGAACCCGAATGGATGCTGGATAAAAGATTGAAAGGATTAGAATTATTCAATAAAACACCATTGCCAAGATGGGGGCCTGATTTGTCCGAATTAAAAATAGATGAGATTATCTACTACATAGACCCGAACGCCAAAGAATCAAAAGACTGGAAAGATGTTCCGGAAGAAATCAAAAGAACATTCGATAAATTAGGAATTCCTGAAGCTGAGAAGAATGTTCTTGCAGGAGTTGGTGCGCAGTATGATTCTAATATTGTATATCACAGATTAAAAGCTGATTTAGAAGCGAAAGGAGTTATCTTTGAGAATATGGATGTTGCTTTGCAGAAATATCCTGAAATGGTTAAAAAATATTTCATGACAAGCTGCATTCCGATAGCAACTCACAAATTTACCATGCTTCATGCTGCTGTTTGGTCAGGAGGAACGTTCATTTATGTTCCCAAGAATGTTAAGGTTGAGCTTCCATTGCAAGCTTACTTTAGAATGAATGCAGAGAAAGGAGGTCAATTCGAACATACATTAATTATTGTTGATGAAGGCGCGGAATTACACTATATCGAAGGATGTTTGGGAAAAGGAACTTTAATAGCTACAAATCCTGATTATAAACCAATTGAAGAAATAAAATCTGGAGACAGGGTATTAACTCACAATGGAAGGTATAAAGCAGTAAAAGGCATCTCGACGATTCCATATTCAGGGGATATGTATCAAATAAGCTGTTATGGAGATGCTACTGCCCAAATCGAAGCAACATTTAATCATCCATTCTTATGGGTTAAGAGACAAAGAAGGAACGAAAGAAATATAGCGTGGAAAGCAGAATGGAATATACCGAAATATATGAGTAAACTTGATTACTTAGCTTTGCCCATAAACAAAACAATAGTTTCAGATGATTATCACGAATATGAAATTGTGAAGGGAAATGGAAGACATGGCTTTAAAACAATAAGGAGAAAAGTAAAATGTGATAAAGATTTCTTCAGGCTAATAGGATACTTCTTGTCTGAGGGGAGTATTAGTGGCGGATCTTATGTTAATTTTTCATTTGGGGAAAAGGAAACTCGATTCATAGAAGATGTTGAGAGGTTAATAAAGAAAGTTTTCAATATAAAAACAATAAGGACATATCATAAGAAGAATCACGGCGTAAATGTTATTATTAGCTCAGTTGAAATAGCAAGAGTGTTAAGCGAATTCGGTAAATCATGCGATACTAAACAAATCCCTTATTGGATGATGTTAGAAAACCCTGAAAAGCAAAAAGAATTGATAAAGGGTCTTTGGTATGGGGATGGAAACTATTACAAGAAGATGCATAAAAGTGGTTTTAATGAAGCACTTAGATATAGTACAACATCTGAGAGACTTGCAAAGCAAGTTAGAGACATTCTATTGAGATGTAAGGTGTTTGGATTCGTCAATAAAAGAGATAGATTTAATGAAAATAGAAAAACTATGTATACGGTTGGTGTTAATGGCGAGTTCATGATTCCACTGGCAAAAATTCTTGGAATGAAGCCTGTTGAAAGTAAAATGCACGGCAAGAAAAGAGCAACTAGATTCTTCATAGATGATAATTTTGCCTATCTTCCAATAAAAAATATAACTAAAAAATCAGTTGAGAATTGTCCTGTTTATGACTTATCCATAGAAGATGATGAAAGTTTCGTAGCAAACTTTGCCACAGTTCATAATTGTTCTTCACCAAGATATCAGCAGTCATCTTTGCACGCTGGCTGTGTTGAAATTCATGTTTTAGATAATGCGAAAATGAAATACACTTCAATTGANNGTATTAATAGGAGAAGGTTCTTCTTCTGAATCAGTTGGAATTGCTTTTGCAGGTCCCGGACAAAATCAGGATACTGGTTCTAAAGTTTTACATTTGGCCCGAAATACAACTTCAATGATTGATTCTAAATCAATATCAAAAGGCGGAGGAATTGCAACATACAGAGGTTCTATAGAGATACGCCCGCAGGCGACAAATTCAAGGGCATTTATGAAATGCAACGGATTGATATTAGATACGATATCTAAGTCTGATGCAATTCCTGTATTGAAAATCGAAAATTCAGAAGTTGAAGCTGCACATGAAGCAACTGTTGGTAAAATAGGAGATGAAGAAATATTTTATTTGATGAGCAGAGGATTATCAAACGCGGAAGCAGTGCAGATGATTGTTTCTGGCTTTATTGAACCGATAACTAAGGCTCTGCCTTTGGAATATGCTGTTGAGCTGAACAAACTGATAGAAATAGAGATAGAGGGGCATTAATTCTTATGAATCAAAACGATTTCCCGATATTAAAACAGAAAATAAACGGAAAAAGGCTTGTTTATTTAGATAATGCTGCAACAAGTCACAAGCCACTTTCAGTAATTGATGCGGAATCTAATTACTATGGGGAATTTAATTCAAATATCTACAGAAGTCTTCATACTTTGTGCCAGAAGGCCACAAATGAGTTTGAAAAAACAAGAAATAAAATTGCGAAATTCATCAATGCGAAAGAAGAAGAGATTATTTTCACAAAAGGAACTACAGAAAGCCTGAATATGGCAGCGAATGGGCTAAAGCACATCCTAAAAAAAGGAGATGAAATTGTCCTGACTGTGATGGAGCATCACTCCAATATAGTTCCCTGGCAGCAGATTGCAAAAGAAAAAGGAGCAGTGCTTAAGTTTATTCCGATAACTAAGGACTACAGACTTGACATGGATGCTGCCAAAAAAATAATCAGTAAAAAAACGAAGATTGTTTCTGTTGTATATATTTCAAATGCGCTTGGAACAATTAATCCTGTAAAGGAGATTGCCNNTTTTCAGCACATAAAATGCTTGGACCGACTGGAGTTGGAGTTCTTTATGGAAAGCACAAGATGCTGGAACAGCTTACACCGTTTAATTTTGGCGGACACATGATTCGGGAAGTCACTTTGAACGATTCAACATGGAATGAAATTCCCTGGAAATTTGAAGGCGGGACGCAAAACATAGCGGGAGTTATCGCATTTGGAAAAGCTATTGAATATCTTAATGATATCGGCATGAACAGAATAAAGAAAAATGACGAAGAATTAACAGGATATGCCTTAGAGCAGATAAAAAATGTAAAAAATGTAAAGATTATCGGGCCGTCTGACAATAAGAATAGAAGTGCGATAATTTCATTCCATATTGACGGCATGCATCCGCATGATGTTTCCGAGCTGTTAGACAGAGAAGGAGTTGCAGTTAGAGGAGGACATCACTGTTGTATGCCTTTGATGAAAGTTTTAAAAATTCCTGGAACGACAAGAGCTTCGTTTTATATTTATAATACAAAAGAAGATGTTGACGTCTTCATTGAAGCATTGAAGAAAGCAATAGAGGTGTTTAAGCTATGAATGCGGAGTACTTCATGAAACATTCTGGCGAAATAGAAACTGGGCTGAGCGAAGAAGATAACATCTACAAGGAAAATATACTTGATCACTACAAAAATCCCCATAATAAGGGGGAGATAAAGCATAATTCAAGCATAAGAGAGCTTAATCCTACTTGCGGTGATGAGATAACGGTATTTTTAGAGATAAAAGACAGTAAAGTAAAAGATGCTTCATTTACCGGGCATGGATGCGCAATTTCGCAGGCTGGAATATCCATGCTTACTGATAAGATCAAAGGAATGAATATTAACGATGTTAAAAAAATAAAAAATGAAGATATCTACAAAATGCTTGGAATCAAAATAACAGTTCCGAGAATAAGATGCGCCTTGCTGTCATTGAAAGCTGTTAATTCAGCGGTAAAAAACTATGAAATTAGAAATAATTGACTTGCGCGTGGAAGTTGCCGGGAAGGAGATAATAAAAGGAGTTACAGCTACATTTGAGAAAGGAAAAACTGTGGCTTTGATGGGTCCGAATGGTTCAGGAAAATCAACTTTAGCCCTCGCACTTGCAGGACATCCTAAGTACAAAATAACAAAAGGAAAAATACTGTTGGATGGAAAAGACATCACAAAAGAAACTCCTGATTCAAGGGCTAAAAATGGATTGTTTTTGTCATTCCAGCATCCACAGGAAATAACAGGCGTTAATTTATCTACGTTCTTGAGATCTTCTCTGCAGAATGTAAAAGGAAAAAAAATTGATGTGATGGACTTTCACAAATTGCTGAAAGAAAAGATGGCCGAGCTTGGGATTGAAGAACAATTCAAGCAAAGATACTTGAACGTAGGATTCTCTGGCGGAGAAAAAAAGAGAATGGAGATATTGCAATTGTCTTTATTGGAGCCAAAATATGCAATTCTCGACGAGACGGATTCGGGATTAGATGTAGATTCTTTAAGATTGGTTTGCGATGCAGTGAATAAAGTAAAGAAAAAAGACATGGGAATAGTCTTAATAACGCACTATAACAGAATATTAAAATTCATTCAACCTGACCAAGTTCATGTTCTTTACAAAGGAAAGATTGTAAAATCAGGCGGAAAAGAACTAGCGCATGAAATTGAAGAGAATGGGTTTAAAGGGTATCTGGGCGATGAATAAAAAGAAACTGAATTAAAATGGGAAGACCAAGAAATAATCTAGAAGGAAGAATTGGAATAGAGTATGTAATACCAAAACAGGCAGAGGCACATTTCCAACACCAGGTAGGGCAGGTAATACGTGAATATAGATTAAGGAACGATTTTACACAGCAGGAAGCAGCCGATAGATACGGCTGTACTCTTAGATACTGGCAGTTCTTGGAACAAGGGCAGAATATCTCCCTTAAAGCGATACTGAAACTGGCCAAAGTCCTTGATGTGAAGCCTTCAAAGCTTCTGGAATAATATTTTTCAAGATCGTGGTAACTTATTCCAACTTTCCAAGAACTTCTTTTCCTAATTCTGTAATCTCATACCATTTATTCGTTCTATCTTTTGGATTCTGGCATTTGACTACTCTCTTTTCCATCAGTTCAAGCAATGTTCTTCTTACGTGAGTTCTGTACATTCCTGTCGTTTTATGCAGTTCAGCTTGAGTTTTTCTGCCTTTCAAAAGAGCTTTTAGAATTTGCTTCCTATTGTTGCCTCTATTTATAAATGCCTCTAAGTAGATTGTTCCTTTCATCTACCAAGATGTGACCATTTTTAAATAAATAGTGGTGTGACCTTGATGTGACCAAATATCCAACCGACCAAAAGTTTAAATACTGGCATAGTCCTTAACTGGATTATGCAAAAACAGGTTTTTACGACAGTTCTTGTAATGCTGATGCTTTCTCTGTCTGTTTCAGCAG
The DNA here is from genome assembly GCA_013331965.1 of Candidatus Woesearchaeota archaeon. GTDB lineage: Archaea > Nanobdellota > Nanobdellia > Woesearchaeales > UBA10107 > UBA10107 > UBA10107 sp10107u. The sequence goes on from DUFL01000005.1 coordinate 6,134, forward strand.
TAACTATTTCTGGCCGTTTTGTTGACGGAGAGACAAATCAGCCTATTGCAGGGATTGGTCTTGCAACATCCCCGATATCTATTGATTATTCAAAGTTACCAAGGGACAGCGAAGGAAAACTACTGGCTCCTGCTCCAGCGAATGATGCCGTTCTATTGGCTACCAGCGATTCGAATGGACGTTTTGAATTTGAAGTCCAACCTTTTCCAAGTGATAGTCTGGTTATTGAAGCTGTAAATCCTAGTACTGCACATAAGGCAGATTACGGCATGTATGTGGGAACATTATTCTACGATGGCCTTTCTAATTATGCGAGTTACTCAATTGAAGTACAACCAGGAGAGAAGTCCGCACGTAAGGAATTGGGAAACATAATCCTACAGTCATTAGAAGAAGAAAAACACTGTATGGCAACAATACAGAAGCCTAATGGAGAATTGCTTCTTGATAAAGAGAATTTAACTTTAGACGAATACGATGCCATTAACAAAGGAATTTATGATGGGACATTATTTCCAGGAGTGTCTCCGGATGATATCCATAATCTAGGCACTCAGGACCATGTTAAACTTTATAAAAATCTAAAATACGACATTGAGGATGCGGGAAACTGTTTTCTTGCTGTTTCACCACAAGAAGGTCCAGCAGAGACGCTGATTGAATTGGTTGGTCTTGATTACAGGCCAAACAATAAATATATTTTGTCTCCGATAGGAAGAGAAGTCACTTCAGATTCAACTGGCAGAATAGACGCCAAATTTAAGCTGATTGATACCTTCCCTGATCAAGCTGTCAATTGTCCGGCTTCTCAAGGTGGGTTCGCAACTGATGGCTGCCAGATATTGATAGGAATAAATAACAAGCACGGAGACCTATTGCGTTCTGTCTCTTTCAGAGTCACAGGTGAAAAATCAAGATTCGGAGCTTGGTTATATAAAAACGAAAAGAAAACAATTTCAGACACATATAAAGCAGGAGTTCCTAACGGCACATTCGTAAAGACTATTGAATTAACAGAAACTGATACTAACTCATGCACATTCTTGCTGGATTCAAAAGATAAGGTAACAGTAAAGGTCGGAGATTCTTACACTACTGATTTCCAAGGATTTACTGCTTTCGCTCTTTCTGTTTATGATGTTAGGACAATTACTGAAGATAATGTGCAAAAAGAATTATGTAAGATGGGTGCAAGGAACATACCGCAAAATGTTGTAGAATTGATAATTAACTGGTTTAAATTAAAGATATTCTAACAAATTATGCTGAATCTTAGGCTTTCATGTGCAGAAAACCAATTTAAACAATCTTAATCTCTTTGACTGGAAAGTATCTTCTGATGTATTCTTCAAGCCACCTCATATTCTGTGCATCCCTGCCGACCCGTAATCCTTGTCTTTGCATCACTAATCTGTTTGGCGGTTAATTTCTTGAATTAATTATCGCCGCAACTGCAATAGCTGCTGTTTCAATTCTCAATGTATTCTTTGAAATTGAAGTTTTAACAAATCCATTGCTCTCTGCTTCTTTCATTTCTTCTTCGGTAAAGCCTCCTTCTGGACCAACAAGAACCAATGTCGTGCCCATTCCAAATTTTATTTTTACTCCGTCTTGATTTAAAATTATTTTACTATCTGCTTCCTCTTTAATAACCGAAGAAAACTCAGTCAAGTTTCTTAATTCAGGAACCCATGCTCTTCTGCATTGTTTGCACGCTTCAATTAATATTCTCTTCAATCTTTCCTGTTTTGTTTCTCTTGGCATTACAACAGAGCGTTTAGTATTCATTAAAATTATCGTTGAAACATTCAATTCTGTTAACTTTTGCAGCATAAAATCCAATCTATCTCCTTTCGGAACAGCAACAGCAATAGTCAATGAATCTTCTTTTGGAAATTCTCTAACTTCAGAAACTTCGATTTTATCCTTATCAATTATCTTTCCGATACCGACTTTGCCTTTCCCGTCAAAGATACAGACTAACTCATCGGAATAATGCCGCTTTACTTTTAGATGGCGAGCTTCGTTTTGGCTGAGCTTAGATATTCCTCTTTCTATATTTTCAGCATAAAACCAATCTAAATGGCGGATGTTCATAGAATATTAGAGCATCCATCTCTTTCTTTAATATTACTATATTATTTATTTTCCATATAGAATATATTACACAAGCTATATACTGTGGGCTATAGGTCATGTTCCTACTAGAAAGAAGCACAACGTTTATAAATCATCCGCGAAGTCTAAATTCTATAAATGGCGATTACAGCAATGTAAGCGTTTCAGAGCCTGGAAAAGCAACTTTTTCAGTACGAAAATAATTTCGTTCTAGAAAAATCAGGCTCATATTAAAAATGTCAAACGTAAGAAAACCGAGAGCAGGAAGTATGCAGGTCTGGCCTAGAATAAGGGCTAACAGGCAATATCCGAGAGTCAGGTCCTGGGCGCCTTCATCTGAAAAAAAACCTTTGGGCTTCGCTGGCTATAAAGTCGGTATGACACACATCATTCACGTCAACAACATCAAAACCTCAAAAACCAAGGGCGAAGAGATTTTTTGTCCGGTGACCGTGATTGAATGTCCGCCGCTCAAAGTCGCTTCCGTCCGCCTTTATTCTCAATATGCTTATGGTTCCCAGCCAAAAACCCAATTCAACTCAAAAATTCTTGACAAGGAAATTGAAAGAAAATTAACAAAACCAAAAAAACAAAATGAAGAGCTGCTGTCTAAAATTTCTGCAAATGATTTTGATGATTTAACTCTGCTCGTCTATACCCAGCCGAAACTTCTAGGCCTGAAAAAGACTCCCGAAGTATTTGAAATCGCAGTCGGCGGATCAAAAGAGGATAAACTGGCCTATGCAAAAGAGAAATTAGGGAAAGAAATAACAGTTAAAGAAGTTTTTTCTGAAGGAAATCAAGCCGATATCCATGCTGTAACGACTGGAAAAGGATTCCAGGGTCCTATGAAAAGATTTGGAATCACAAGAAGAAGGCATAAATCAGAAAAGTCAATAAGAAATCCCGGTTCGCTTGGAGGATGGCAGGCTCAGGGACATGTTATGTACAGAGTTGCACACGCTGGCCAGATGGGATATCACACAAGAACAGAATACAACAAACAAATTTTAAAAATAGGAGATAAGCCTGAAGAAATAAATGTTAAAGGCGGATTTCCTCATTTCGGAAATGTAAAAAATACTTATGTCATGTTCAGAGGTTCGATTGCCGGGCCGCAAAAAAGGCTTATAAGATTTAATGCAGCAATCAGGCCGAATAAAAATATCACAAAAGAAGCGCCGAATATAACTTATGTAAGTTTGGCATCGAAGCAATAAGAAATAAAAGAATAAGAAAGCAAAAAGAATAAGCAAAACTGAACACGAACAAAACAAAAAATCCAAGCCAAATAATAATAGTTTAATTGCAAACTAAAAAATCACAATCAACCGATGATGAAGTTATCCCCATCTGACTGATGATGATAACATCGATGTGCTGATGGTTGATATATCAAAAAACAAAAATGAAAGCGAAAATACTGGACATACACAAAACTGAAAAAGGAAGCAAGGAACTGCCTGTTCAATTTAGTGAGCAGATTCGCTGGGACTTAATCCAGAGAGCAGTCATTTCTCTGCAAAATGAAAGAAGGCAGGCATACGGTGTAAAACCGGGCGCTGGAACAAGACAGGTTTCTGAAGTGTCTAGGCGTAGAAGAGATTACAAAGGAACTTATGGCGCAGGAATATCAAGAGTGCCGAGAAAGATAATGTCCAGAAACGGAACAAGGATGAACTGGGTTGGTGCAATAGCTCCTGGAACTGTAGGCGGAAGACAGGGACATCCTCCAAGCGCGGAAAGAAACTGGACGCAAAAGATAAATGAGAAAGAAAACAGAAAAGCTATCAGGTGCGCAATATCCGCAACTATGGTTTCTGAACTGGCAAAAAGAAGGGGTCATTTAATTCCGAAAGAATTCCCATTCCTATTAGACAGCAAGATAGAGGCGGTTTCAAAGACAAAAGAAGTTGAAAAGATACTTGACAGATTAGGATTTGTCCAGGAACTGGAAAGAACTTCAAAATCAAGCATAAGGTCAGGTTCAGGAAAGAACCGAGGAAGAAAATATCACAATAAAATCGGCCCATTGTTTGTTGTTTCTCAGGATTGTCCTTTACTTAAATCATCAAAAAATATTCCTGGAGTGGATGCAGTTCAGGTTCAAAATTTAAATGCGGAATTATTGGCTCCCGGATGTCATGCAGGAAGGCTTACCTTGTGGAGCGAAGGAGCGATAGATATTTTAGCGAAACAAAATTTATTCACGGATGATTATCGGGGTCCAAAACAGATCAAAGAAACGAAACAAGAATCAAAAAAAGAAGTAATATCAAATATAAACAAAGCAAAGAAAATCAAACAAGATAATAGTAGTTTAATTACAAATCAAAAAAATATTGGCAAATCAAAAAAACCAAAGAATAACTAAACATGGCAATAATAAAAAGACCGTCTGCAACTGAAAAATCAATCAGGATGATGGAATCGGAAAACAAGTTGATTTTCGTAGTCGATCTTAAGGCAACAAAGAAAGAAATACAGAAAGAACTGGAAAATATGTTCAAGGCAAAGATAACAAAGATTACAACTCACATAACTCCTCAAGGAGAGAAAAAAGCATATGTTGCGTTCAGCAAAGAAACACCGGCGATAGATATTGCAACACAATTAGGTTTGATGTAAAATGGGAAAGAACATTATTCAGCAGGCAAGAGGAAAAGGAAGCATGCGCTACAGAGCGCCTAGTTTCAATTACTTAGGAGAAGCCAAGCACAGAAATCTTGATAATCAGATTATTCAGGGCGTTATTACAGATATAAAACACTGCCCTGGCCATTATGCACCATTAAGCAGAGTCCGCTATCAGAATGGAGAAATATGCTGGCTGATAACTCCTGACGGAATCAAAGTCGGAGATAAAGTCGAATCCGGATTAACTGCACCGGTTGGAACAGGAAATACTGTTTCATTGAAAAACATTCCCGAAGGAACTCAGGTGTATAACATAGAAAAAGCGCCGGGAGACGGCGGAAAATTCATAAGAAGCTCAGGCACTACCGGAAAAATACTTGCTAAGACTGAAAAAACAGTGAAGATAATGATGCCCTCAAGAAAAGAAAAAGACTTCAATCCGGACTGCAGAGCAAATATCGGAATTGTTGCCGGAGCGGGAAGGACAGAAAAGCCTTTCGCGAAAGCAGGGAAAGTCTTCTTCGCAAAAAGAGCAAGAAATAAACTATACCCGATTACATCCGGTGTTTCGCAGAACTCTGTCGATCATCCATTCGGCGGTAAATCAAGTCATCATAAAGGAAGGCCCACTGTAGCTCCTAAATATGCGCCTGCAGGAAGAAAAGTCGGAAAAGTAAGGCCAAGAAGAACAGGTATGAGGAGATAAAGATGGCAAAGAAAGAATTCACATTTAAAGGAAAAACAGTGGAGCAGCTTAGAAAGATGGACTTAGCTGAATTTTCAAGATTAATAGCTGCAAATGAAAGAAGGCACATAAAGAGAGGATTTACTGTTCTGGAAAAGAAACTTCTTCATGATTTAAGATCAGGAAAAAATAATATCGAAACACACGCGAGAGACATGATAATACTTCCTGAAATGATCGGACTGACTATCAAAGTCTATACTGGAAAAGAATTCTTCCAGGTCTTCATGAATGAAGAGATGCTTGGACACAGACTGGGAGAATTTGCGCTTACAAGAAAACCTGTAAAACACGGAGCTGCTGGAATCGGCGCGACAAAATCAAGCTCGAGCCAGTCGGTGCATTAAAAATGACACAAAACTATTCGTTTCAAAGATATGATGAGAAAACAATGGCAAAAGCTAAAGGAATAAGTCTGCCGATTTCACATAAACAAGCGAGAGAAATCTGTCATTACCTGAAAAGCAGAAGAGTCGAAGATGCAAAGAGACTGCTGGAAAGGGTATTGAATATGACGCAGGCTGTGCCGTTCAAGAGATTCAATATGGATGTCGGTCATAAGCCGGGCATCGCTGCTGGAAGATATCCCCAGAATGCTTCAAAAGAAATCCTAAAATTAATAGAAAGCGCCGAGAAAAATGCAAATAATAAAGGATTAAATGACCTTTTCATAACTCACATGAATGCGCATATTGCAGCGCCTGGCCAGAGAGGGGGAAGAACAGCAGGACAGGCAAAAAGAGCTCATGTTGAAATAGTAGTTGAACAAAAAAATGAAGAAAAGAAAACGAACAGAGAGAGGAAAAAATGATTGAAAGGCAGTTTATCACACAAAATATGAAAGAATATCTTATTCAGGAATACATAGCCAAGACTCTTTCGAATGTCGGATTAAGCCACACTAAACTGGTAAAAACTCCGTCAGGAGTAAAGATAATAATTTATGCATCCAGGCCTGGACTGATTGTAGGAAGAAAAGGAGCAAACATTAAAGATTTGACAATGGTCATGAAAAACAAGTTTAAGCTTGAAAACCCTCAGATAGAAATTGCAGAAATTGAAAACATAAATATTGACCCCCAGATAATCGCTGAAAAAATAGTTTCATCAATGGAAAGATTCGGGACCCAAAGATTCAAAGGAATTGTTCATAAAGTTTTATCGGAAGTCATGGGAGCCGGAGCAAGAGGAATAGAAATTGTCATTTCCGGAAAGATTCCAAGTGCAAGGGCAAAAACATGGAGATTTTCGGCCGGTTACCTGAAGAAATGCGGCGATATAGCAATGAACTATGTCAAAAAATCAATCATGTCAGCCAATTTAAAAACCGGAACAGTTGGTGTCCAGGTTAAAATAATGCCGCCTGATGTAAAGCTTCCTGATGATATCTCAATATATGATGAAACAAAAGTAGAGGAAAAAGCTGCTGCAGAAAAGAAAGCAGATGAGGAAAAATCGCTAAAGAGCAAAAAAGGAAGGAAGAAACACGAAGGTCAGGAGCCTAAGCACAATAAAAAGGAATCTCACAAAAATAAAGAACATAAGGAACACAGACAGGAGCTGCATCCTGCGCACATCCAATCTGAACCAAAGGAAAGCAAGCCTGATAACAAATCTGAGGTTAAAGCACAATGAAAAGAAAGGAGCTGATGGATTTGGATAAAAATGAATATCAGAATAAGCTTGCTGAATTCAGAAAAGAACTTGTAAAACTCAACGCTCAGTCAAGCACAGGAACCGCGATGAAGAATCCGGGAATGCTTAAGCAGACAAAAAAGAACATCGCAAGGATACTTACTTTAATGAATCAAAATAAGAGGGAAACGAAAAAGGCATGAGTGAAGTCTGTCAGACATGCGGGTTGCCGAAGGAACTTTGCGTTTGCGAGTCAATCGCAAAGGAAAGCCAGAAGATAAAAGTGTATACTGTCGAAAAAAAGTTCGGAAAGATATATACAATTATTGAAGGCATAGGAGACAAGCAGATAAGCCTAAAAGAGCTTACAAAAAAGCTGAAAAGCAAGCTCGCATGCGGCGGAACTGTAAATAACGGAAACGTTGAATTGCAGGGAAACCATAAGCACAAGGTCATGAATGTGCTTGCTGAAGTCGGTTTCAGCCCGGAAACAATAGAGATAAGATGAAAACGGAGCTTATCGGAAAGAAAATCAAGATCATCGAGTCGAACAACAAAAACAGCATAGGAAAAGCAGGTATTGTTGTCGATGAAACAAAAAACATGCTTTCTGTCGAGATAGACGGAAAGGAGATCAAAGTCATCAAGGACCAGTGCGTCTTTGAGATCGAAGGAAAGAAGATATCCGGAAAAGATATCGCCAAAAAACCTGAAGAGAGAATCAAAAAATGAAAAAAAACATAGGAATCGATGTAAAGGCGCCGCAGAAGATATGCGCAGATAAGCACTGCCCATTTCATGGCAGCTTAAGTGTGCACGGCAGGATATTCATAGGAAAAGTAGTTTCAGATAAAATGTCAAAATCAGTCACAGTGTCCTGGGACAGGACAATTTTCGTCCCGAAATATGAAAGATACGAAAAACAGAGGTCGAAAGTCAAGGCACACAACCCTGAATGCATCAGCGTCAGGGCGGGAGACGTCGTAAAAATAATGCAGTGCAGGCCTATAAGTAAGACAAAACACTTTGTTGTTGTGGAGAGTCTGGAAAAATAAAATGGAAGCAATGAAAGCAAAAATAACAAAAGGACTATGCCATGGCTCGGAAATCGAGACATGCGATAATTCGGGAGCCAAAGTAGTCAGGATAATCTCAGTCATAAACAGGAAAACAAGAAAGGGGCAGAAACCTGGATGCGGAATAGGAGATTTGCTTTTAGTTGCTGTAAAGAAAGGCACTCCTGAAATGAGAAAAACAGTCACTTATGCTACAATCGTCAGGCAGAAAAAAGAATACAGAAGGCCGGACGGAACAAGAATAAAATTTGAAGATAATGCTGCAGTAGTGCTGAAAGACGAAGACGGAAATCCTAAGGGAACTATCTTCAAAGGCCCTATCGCAAAAGAAGCCGCTGAAAGATGGCCGGGAGTAATGAAAGTTGCGAGAGTGATTATATGAATGAATTTTCAAATGCGTGGAAATCAAGCAGCAATCCAGGAAAGCAGAGAAAATACAGATTTAATGCTCCGCTGCACAAAAAAAGAAAATTCCTTTCAGCAAGATTGTCAAAGGATCTTACAAAAAAGCACAGTACAAGAAATATTCCTCTAAGAAAGGGAGACAGAGTCAAGGTCGTAAGAGGAAGCTACAAAGGAACATTGGGAAAAGTGGACAGAATCAACCTGAAAAGAGAAAGGATATTTGTCGAAGGAACAGACAGGACAAAGAGAGACGGAACAAAATCACTTTACCCGATTCATCCTTCAAATGTCATCATATATGACTTAGTTTTGGATGATAGAATGAGAAAACAAATGCTGGAAAGGAAGGTCAAAAAATAAAATGGTAAAGAATCACTTAAAAAGAATAGCGATGCCGACAACATGGACTACTGAGGAAAAGAAAGGAGTAGTCTGGGTCGCAAGGCCTAATTCCGGCGCTCATTCATTGGAAGAAGGAATGCCATTGGTGCTGGTAATAAGAGAGCTTCTCAAATACGCGAACAGCACGAGAGAAGTCAAGCATATTCTGAATCATAAAAAAATCCTTGTTGATGGTGTGCAGAGAAAAGACCACAGGTTTAATGTAGGATTCATGGACACAATCTCTATTCCTGACTTAAAGGAAAATTACAGGATTGTTTTGAATAAATTCAACAGATTGGTGCTTATAAAAATAGATGATAAAGAGGCGAAAGAAAAAATCTGCCAGATAAAAGGCAAAGGATTGTATCAAGGAAAGACTCAGCTAAGGCTTTCTGACGGAAGGGTAATCCTGGCTGATAAGAAAGAAAAATACAGCACAAGGGACTCTGCTGTGATAAGTGTTCCTGAACAAAAAATAATCAGGCATATTCCGTTCGAAAAAGGAGTCGTTGTTATGCTCATAAAAGGAAAAAAATCAGGAGTTATAGGAACTGTTCAGGAGATTAAGATGCATTCTGAGAAGAATAGAAGAGACAACCAGGAGGATATGGTAGTTGTCAAGTCAGGATCTGAAACATTTGAAACTCTTAAAAGATACTGCTTTGTGCTGGGAAAGCAAAAACCGGAATTAAAGATAGAATAGATGGTATAATATGAAAAACCACATATCAAGAAAAATAAAAGTTGAAAAAGTGACCTTGAACATAGGTGCAGGAAAGAATACTGCGCTTCTCGAAAAAGGAGTCAAACTGCTCAAGAATATAACAAATGTAAATCCAGTCAAGACTGTTACTCAAAAAAGAATTCCTGCATGGGGATTAAGGCCCGGACTGCCTATCGGCTGCAAGATAACATTAAGAAAAAGTGCAGCGTCAGATGTCCTGAGCAGGCTGCTTCATGCAAAAAATTTCACACTGAAAGAAAGCCAGTTTGATGACAACGGCAATGTCGCATTCGGAATACACGAATACATAGACATTCCGAGCGTCAAATATGATCCGGAAATCGGAATCATCGGGCTGGAAGTATGCATCACTTTGGAAAGGCCCGGATTCAGGATAAAGAANNAAAATAAGAAAATACAGCAAACATAATGTTCCTAAAGCAAGAAAATGCGGCATATCGAACAATAAATGCAGCATCTGTCTGAGAACCGGCGGTCATGTAGGAAAATACGGACTGAGCCTTTGCAGGCATTGTTTCAGGGATTATGCAAAAATGATAGGATTCAAGAAATACAGCTGAGGACAAAAAATGACTATGAACGACACACTGGCAGCGGCACTTTCATGTATTCTGGGCGCTGAAAAATTGAGCAGGACTGAATTAATCATCTTCCCATGTTCAAAAATAATGAAACAAGTGCTATCTGTCATGCAGAAAAATGACTACGTTGGCGAGCATAAAGAAGTCAAAGACAGCAAAGGAACAGGATTGAAAGTCCATCTTTTGGGAAAAATAAACAGATGCGGAGCCATAAAACCGAGGTTTTCAGTTACATTAGATGAATACGATAAGTTTGAAAAGAGATTTTTGCCGGCAAAGAATTTTGGAATCCTTGTCGTCACGACAAATAAAGGAATAATGAGCCATATTCAGGCAAAAGAGAAAAAATTAGGAGGGAAGCTTCTGGCTTACTGCTATTAAGATGAGAATTCCCGAGTTGAAGCAGACTGTAAGTATTCCTGAAGGAGTTTCAGTTGCTCTGCATCACAATAAAATAACTGCAAAAGGCCAGCACGGAGAAATCAGCAGGATATGGAATGAGCCGCGAATCACAGTTAAAGTGGAGAATAATCAGGTTACAATATCATCAAAAAATGCGACCAAGAAGCAAAAAAGAATAATTGCAACAACAAGAGCTCAAATAAGAAACATAGTAAATGGTGTTAAAAACGGAAATGAATACAAGCTCAAGGTATGTGCAAGCCACTTTCCAATGCAGATTGCCATGGAAGGAAACACAATTGTCATAAAAAACTTTTTCGGGGAAAAAATTCCAAGAAAGACCAATCTTCCGAAAGATGTTCAGGTAAAAATACAGGGGGACAAAATAAGCGTAACGGGACCTGATGTTGAAAAAGTAGGGAAAACTGCATCGCTTATAGAACAGACCTGCAGAATAGCAAACAGAGACAGAAGAGTATTCCAGGATGGAATATTTTTGATAGAAAAAAACGGTAAAACAATATGAGTGACATAAAAAAACTGCTGGAAATAAGAAAGAACAGGAAAAGCAAGAAGCACCACTTCAGAAGGCAGGGTTATGGAATTTATCACAGAATAAAGGATCAATGGAGAAAACCGAAAGGAAGACATTCCAAGCAAAGACATCAGGCAGCGGGACATGCTAAGATAGTCAAACCTGGATTCAGGACAAATAAACTTGTCAGAGGAATGGATAAAACAGGATTAATTCCTGTAATAATAAACACAATAGCCCACATTCCACTATTAAATAAGAACATTCACGGCGCAGTCATAGGGGGAAATGTCGGGAACAGAAAAAGACTCCACATCATTGCTGAACTGAAAAAGCACGGAATAAAAGTCCTCAACTTAAAAGAAAATCACGAACAGAAGATTCACGATAAGATAAATGCAAGAAAAAAAGAAAGGGAAGAAAGACTTGCAAGAAAATCCCATAAAAAAGGGAAGAAAGAAGCAAAAAAAGAGGAAAAAGAGCTCACTCAGGAAGAAAAAGAAGCGAAAGAGAAAGCAGAGAAAGATAAGCTGCTTCACAAGGAGATCAAATGAGGCTTCAAAAAAGACTGGCAGCCAGCGTGATGGGATGTTCAGAGAAAAGAGTGCTTTTTGATGAGAATAAGCTGGATGAGATCAAGGAAGCCATAACTAAAGCGGACATAAGGAATCTTATAAGCCAGGGAAGCATAATCGAACTTCAAAAACGTGGAATCTCAAGAAGCCGTGCAAATAAGAGGAAAATACAGAAAAGCAAGGGTCTCAGGAGAGGGCATGGTTCAAGAAAAGGAAAAGCCGGAGCGAGGGGCGAAGACTCAAAAACTCTTTGGATAAACAAAATAAGGCTCCAGAGAAAATTCATCTCCGCTCTTAAGAATTCGAATAAGATAGACAAGACAACATTCAATGACCTTTACAGAAAAAGCAAAGGCGGATTTTTCAGAAGCAAAGGCCACATCATAGTTTATCTGGAAGAAAAAGGCATATTAAAAGGTACAAAATGAAAGATAAAAGAAAAGTAATCCCATTCAGAAGGAAGAGGGAAGGCAAGACCAATTATAAGAAAAGAATAGCTTTCCTCACATCAGAAAAACCAAGATTGGTAATCAGAAAATCGCTCAAAAGCTTCATTGCACAGATAATAATTTATGAGCCAAAAGGAGATAGAGTTTTAACAAGCGCATGTTCAGCCGAACTGAAAAAATTAGGGTGGAAATTTTCGGGAGGAAATACCTCTGCAGCATATTTAGTAGGCTATCTTGCCGGAAAAAAAGCAAAAAATGCCAAAATTACAGAAGCTATAGCTGATGTCGGACTATACCAGCCGGTAAAAGGCTCAAAACTTTACGCAGTATTAAAAGGAGCGGTCGATTCAGGATTAATTGTTCCGCATGACGAATCCTCGATTCCAAAACCTGAAAGAATAAAAGGAAAACATATCGCAGATTACAAAAAAGTTGATATCGAAAATAATTTTGATGAAGTTTTATCAAAAATAAAAGGTAAATGAATATGGCAAGGACAAACAAGGACAAATTACCAGATAAGGAAGAGACAAAGCAGGAATCAGTCTCAGAACAGATAGCGATAGATGAAAAGACGATTGCTGTATCAGGTTCCGAGGAAACTGTTGAAGTTATTGTTCCTATGGAGGAAGCAGTAATCGAAAAAACAAAGGAAGAGACATCTGCATGGAAACCGATTACAGAGCTGGGAAGGAAAGTCAAAAGTGGCGATATAACCGACATCAATTATATATTTGATAAAGGATTAAGAATAAAAGAATCCCAGATTGTCGATACTTTGCTGGACAATATCGAAGCTGATTTGCTTTTAATCGGCCAGTCGAAAGGTAAGTTTGGAGGCGGTTCAAGAAAAGCTTTCAAGCAGACGCAAAAGAAGACACAGGAAGGAAACAAGCCTAAATTTGCAACATTCTCCGTCATTGGAAATAAAAATGGATTTGTAGGGGTTGGATATGGAAAAGCAAAAGAAACAGTCCCCGCCAGAGAAAAATCACTAAGGACTGCAAAAATAAACCTAATCAGGATAAGAAGAGGATGCGGTTCATGGCAGTGCGGATGCAGAACTCCCCACAGCATACCTTATCAGGTTGAAGGGAAAACAGGTTCATGCAGAATCATATTGAAACCCGCTCCGAAAGGAACAGGATTAAAAGTTGAAAAAGAATGCCAGAGAATTCTGGCGCTTGCCGGAATAAAGGATGTCTGGTCGAAAAGCTTTGGCCAGACCGGAAGCAAGATAAATCTGGTTAAAGCATGCGAGAAGGCTCTTAAAAACCTAAGCAGCACAAAAATCCAGGAAAAATTCAGCAAGGACCTCGGACTTACTACAGGAAACAAAGTGAAGGAATAAAATGGCAAAAATAGCAGTGATTTTGGTCAGAGGATTGATTGGGGCAAACAGGAATATCAAAGACACTCTTAAAATGCTCAATATTCACAGAAGGAATGTCTGTGCTATTCTTGAAGCTAACAAAAATATGCTTGGAATGGTAAATAAGGTAAGGAATTACGCAACATTCGGAGAAATCAACGAGGAAACTTTAAAATTATTGAAGCAGAAAAAAGGAGATTCAAAATATTACAATCTTAACAGCCCAAGAAAAGGATACGGGAGAAAAGGAATAAAGTATGATTTTGTCAATGGCGGCGCTTTAGGATATAGAGGGGATAAAATAAACGATTTGATTAAGAGGATGCTGTAATGGTTCGCAGAAAAAGAAGAAAAACAACAAGGATGAGAGGTTCTCATACTCATGGCTGGGGAGACAAGAAAAAAAGAAGGAACTACGGCCATTCGGGAGGAAAAGGATTCGCAGGAAGATATACTGGAGCGAAAAAACCGAGCTTCTGGCCTTTCGGAAGAAAGCACAATATCGGCTTTAATCCACGAAATCCTTCAGAGAGCAAAGCAATAAATATCCGGGATTTGAACTTGATGATTGAAAACGGAAAAATCCAGAAAAAAGGCAATTCTTATGAGGCAAACCTTTCTGCTTTAGGATATACAAAATTACTGAGCAAAGGGAAGCCAAAATATACTGTAAATATCACTATCAATTCAGCGACCGAAAAAGCTGTGCAGAAAGTGAATGCTGCGGGCGGAAACGTAGTGCTGAATAAAAAACAATAAAGAGGAAAATGTCCCTTTACGACACAATACTGGAAAATCTGCCTGAAGTATCAAAGCCGACAGACAGATTGACATTTAAGACGAAACTTATCTGGACTTTGATTATTCTTGTGACGTTCTATTTACTGCAGCTGATTCCTCTGTATGGCTTGGGACAGAATGCCCTTCAGACATTTGAATTACTGTCCTTAATTTTGGGGGCTGAGTTCGGCTCAATAATATCACTGGGAATCGGTCCTATTGTTACCGCATCCATCGTTTTGCAGCTGTTAAATGGTTCAGGCATCGTCAAGTTTGATCTGCAAAGTACAGAAGGAAAGAAAAGATTCCAGGGAACGCAGAAGATATTATCTTTGTTTTTCATATTGTTTGAAGGAGCAATATATGTATTTTTTGGAGGACTGGCTCCGGCACTGGATTTACAGGGGACTTCCCTGTTTTTAGTAATGGAAATTGTTCTTACGGCCCAGCTGTTTGTCGGAGGAATATTGATAATGATGATGGATGAAGTATGTTCTAAATGGGGATTTGGTTCCGGATTAAGCTTATTTATCGCAGCAGGAGTCTCGAAAAGCTTATTTGTAAGAACATTCAGCCCATTGCCCAGTCCTAACAATCCTGAGATAATGACTGGTGCGATTCCTGCATTGTTTCAAAGTTTAATGGCAGGAGATCCTACAACTGCTATTTTAATGTTATCGGGAGTTATTGCTACCGGATTGATATTCGCGGGAGCAGTTTATGCTCAATCGATGAAAGTTGAACTGCCGCTAAGTTTCGGAAAAGTAAGAGGATACGGAATAAGATGGCCTTTGAATTTTATGTATACTTCAAATATTCCTGTTATCTTGGTTGCGGCATTATTTGCCAACATACAGTTATGGGCAAGATTGCTGCAGAATGCCGGTTTTCCTATATTAGGAACTTTCGTTGGAAATTCTCCTGCAACAGGTTTTGTTTCCTTCATTTCCGCTCCCAATTTAGTCGGAACGGTAATAAGGCAGGGAACATTCTTTATCGGGATTAAACCGTATATCAGTGCTTTGATTTACATGTTATTGATGCTTGCGGGATGTATCATGTTTGGTCTATTCTGGGTGCAGACTTCTGGAATGGATGCGCGTTCGCAAGCTAAGCAAATCATGAATTCAGGACTACAGATTCCCGGATTCAGAAGAGATGAAAGAATATTGGAATCAATTTTAGGTCGTTATATTATGCCATTAACTGTCATGGGTTCTATTACAGTTGGTTTATTGGCCGGATTTGCTGATTTGATGGGAGCATTGACTAATGGAACTGGATTGCTGTTAACTGTTATGATCATATATAAATTATATGAAGATATAGCTCGGCAGCATATGATGGATATGAATCCAATGATGAGAAAATTCATGGGAGGCGAATGATGGCATTCAACGGATTTCTGAATCCTGTTCTGAATCCTTTGCTTGACTATCTCAACGGATTTCTGAATCCTTTGCTTGACTATCTCGGAACGTTCTGGTTTATCGCTCTGATTTCATTAATTGTTTCTTTAGTTACTGTTATCGTCTACAAATATACGACTGATCAGATTTTGATGAAAAGCATCAAGGAAGATTTGGATAAACTGAATAAAAAAATGAGGGAGAACAGGAGTGATTCCCATAAAATGACGCAGATCCAGAAAGAGATGTGGAGCAAGCAGATGACGATGATGAAACATTCGTTTACTTCGACAATCTACACATTTATTCCTATCATCATATTGTTCAGCTGGCTGACTGCAAACATGGGTGCTGAGAAAATTTTGAATCTTGGATTTGTTAAATTTGGCTGGCTTGGAAGCTACATCTTATTTGCGATATTGTTTTCTTCGATATTAAGAAAATTGTTAAAAGTGTATTAGATTATAAAGTTAGCGTCAGTTGCGAGTGATGGATTGTTAATTCAGAATAAGAGCTAAAGGGAATTCAATTCGTGTTCGAATGCACAGCTTGGCAGTGCCGAGATTGTGCCTTATGGGACTTTAGCGGTATGTGATAAACTTCCAGTTATATTCAATCCGCCTTCATCCGCAAAAATAGCAATGCTTTTAAATTCTGATAAACTTAGTGTTTATATGTCATTCATAAACAGAATTTTTCAAGTTTGGTATTATATTTTTGGATTTATTGTAGGCATAACCCTTTTCTATTTTGGAAAATCAAGAATTTCTATGGGCATAAGTTCAATAAGAATTTCTGACCAATACACCGCCCATTTTATGAATGTAGGGTTATTGTATATTCAAATTAGTTTGTTAATTTTGATTGCTCTTACAATTGGAATTACCTACTCTTTAACAAAATCCAAAAAATAATCTTGCGGACTACGGCGGACTTTGAGTTTTCCCTTCGGGACGTTGCACTAAAACTCAATCCNNTTTTAGTTTGTAATTAAAACGAAAATAATCTTGCAGAGGGGCGGCACTATGATCTGAAACTGAGACTAAACTATACTATAATCTCATCAGTTCTTCGAACGTCAATCCTTTTCTTTCTGCAATTTCCTGAGTTATGGAGAAATTGCTTTGTGTTTTGTTAATGTCTTCTAATGTTAAGAAATACCAGTCTTTAAATTTGACTGCAATCCATGGTTCTGCTCCGAATTGTTTTGAGAATGATTCTAAGTCTTCTATTTGCTGCTTGTTTAAGTGTTGGTATCCTGTGCCTGAATTCTTGACTTCTATGGCTAATTTTCTTAAGTTGTTTCCTGCGATTAAGTCAGGACAGGGGTATTTCATGCTTCCCGAACCAGCAGCGCGAAAAGCTGCAAAATTAGCTGTCTGAAACATATGAATCAGTTCTCTTTCAGCACTTGTTCCTTTGGCTTTAGTGTTCATAATTAATGATTGAGAAGTTCAAGTTTAAAAGTATTTGGTGGAGTTGTCCAGTGGACTACTACGACTTTTTTTCAGCTAGCATTGCAATGAGTGGTGGTTCGCCTTTAAAGAAATCATTCCAGTAAGGGTTTCCTGCTTCGGATGGAGCCAGCATTGCTCTTTGCCAACTAAATGTAGAAAATCCTGCTTCTCTGAATGCTCTCTCATAAGTTTCTGGACGCAGGTAGAAATTAACAATAGGATTTGTCATACCGCCCACCCAATAGATAACCTCTCTGCCTTCTTCGCCTCCCGTCATCACTTTCCTGAATCCATATTGTGCATGACGTTCTCCATCGAATACTTCGAAGGGATTATTATTGAAACCTATGAATCTCCCGCCTGGCTTTAAGTGGGAAGCCAGTGCTTGACAAAATGCAATCGCTTCTTCTAAATTTCTAGGATAACTTAATATATATGAACCAACTGCGAGGTCTCGATTACCTATCCCGTGGAAATCTTGGACAAAGGCTCGAGAATAATCTATTTTACCTTCATATCCTTTGTTTTTCTCGCGTGCCATCTTTATGAAGTCTTCTGCACAATCGACACCGAGAACATGCGTAGCACCACGATTAATCAATTCCCTTGCGTAGATTCCATCTCCACAACCGGCATCTAACACTCGTAATCCTGCTGGATTGCCAATCATAGAAAAAATTGTGTGAAACTCCACCGCATCACGAAAAGGAGCACCCCTTTTAGTGCGTGCATATTCGTCTGCTTTGTAAGTGATATCTCTTCCTGTCATGTGGAATTTACCCCATAATAACTCTATTATATCTATTATATAATGATTTATTTATTCTAAGATATATTTACTGGAGTATCGATTGACCTGGACTACTTAATCTTAAAATCACTTAAAGAAGCCTGTCCTGCTTCAATCATTTTCTTTGCTTCAAGATAAGTCATGTTCTTTTTTAATGCTAAATCCATAATTTTGTCGTCAAGAAGCCTTTTTTCTTCCTGTTGACGCTTGTTTAGAATCATAATTTTGTTTAAGTTTAGGCTTTTATATAAAATGTTGTAATCATTTTGTAATGAAAATTAGTTAATGAAAAGAATTAAAGAGAAATCTTCATCAGATCAAATGCTGCTTTGGTATTCGGAAAGATAACTCTTGCTTCGTCAACTAATTCATTGACTTGTTTGTATCTTTGAGAGAAATGCGTCAGGACTAACTGCTTCACTTCTGCCTGAGAAGCTATCTGTCCTGCTTCCTGAGCCGTCATATGCCTGTTTTTCTCGGCTTTTTCACTTAAATTATTCATGTAAGTAGCTTCGCAGATGAGCAAATCTGCATTTTTTGCCAGTTTAACGGCATTTTGTGTGAAAACTGTGTCAATCACATAAGAAATCTTCTTTCCCCGAACTGAATAAGTTGCATCCTTAGCTTTAATTTTCTTTCCTTCATAAGTTATATCTTTTCCTTCTTTTAAATTTTCAAGATAAGGACCTTCCTTTATCTTATTCTTTCTCAAAAATGAAACGTCTATGTTTCTTCTGTCTTTCTCAACAAAAGAAAAGCCTAAACAAGGAACTGAGTGCTCCAATTTAGTGCAGTAAAGCTCATAATCATCTGTTTCCAAGAATTTATCCACTTTTTTTGGGTTTAATTCTTTTACTTTCAAGTCTACCTTAACATCAAAAGCGCAGCTATTGAGAAGATTATTGATGAATTTCTTAGTTCCTTTGGGCCCAAAAAGCTCTATTTTTGGATTTTCGGCCTGGTTGCCTATTGTCTGGAATAAACCTATTAAACCAGCAACATGATCTCCATGCCAGTGGCTGATAAGAATCTTCTTTACTTTAACTCTGCTTATTCCGGCCATGTCCATTTGTCTTTGGGTTCCTTCGGCGCAGTCGAACAGTATTCCATCACCCTTATAACTAAGAAAAACACTAAGAGGATTACGTTCTTTTGTTGGAACCATTGAAGAGGTTCCGAGTATTGTTAGTTCCATGAATATTACTTGGAAAGTGACGTTATTTAACCTTATTTATCTTCCATATTGAAATTAAATACGTTTATATTAAGGCTTAATTCAGTTCTAATTATGCTAAAAGTTCAGGCAAAGCTATATGGGGGAAATGTCCTTTCTGAGGCTTCAAATGAAGCAAGAGAGCTTTACAACAAGAACAGATTTGGAGCTTTAAAGAAGGATAACGTAATTCTTTCTCTGTTTGAAGCGTTCTATTTGATAGAAAAGGATAGGTTGGCAATTAAAGAAAATAACAAAGAATTAAGCGAAGATTCCTTCCTGAAAAAAGCAAAAAGACAGATAAAGAACTTTCAGGTAAAATATGCAGTCTTCAAGGATTTAAGGGACAGAGGATATATTGTAAAAACAGCTTTAAAGTTTGGGGCGGATTTCAGAGTTTATGATAAAGGAATACAGCCAGGACAGGACCATGCGAAATGGATTGTCTTTCCTGTGCATGAATCTGAAACCATGACGTGGCATGAATTCTCAGCAAAGAACAGAGTTGCACATTCTACAAAGAAGAAGCTGCTCATCGGAATAGTTGATGATGAATGTGATGTAACATATTACATTATAGACTGGAAAAGACCATGATAAATACAAATCTTAATCAGAGATTTAACCAGAATCAAAACAGTACTGGTCAACCCGTAAATCAGATTGTTATGATAAAAGAAAAAGCTCTGCAGATAGTCAGGACAAGAGGTCCTTTGCTCCCTGTCCAGATTACAAAGGAGCTTGGAACAAATGTAATGATGGCTTCTGCTTTGTTATCTGAATTAGTCGATAAAAAAACAGTGAAATTATCAAATACAAAAATAGGGGGCAGTCCTTTGTATTATGTAACGGGACAGGAGCCCAAGCTTCAGTCATTGAGGGATAAATTAAATGACAAGCAGCAGAGAGCATTCGATATGCTAAAGCGCGATAAAATTCTCAGAGATGCTGAGCAGGAGCCGGTAATCAGATTAGCACTGAGGGACATAAAGGATTTTGCCCATCAGCTGAATGTAACGCTTGATTCAAGAACCGAGATATTCTGGAAATGGTATTTAACTTCAGATCAGGAAGTTGAGCCATTAATTAAACAAAAATTAAACTTTAAAGAAAAAAAAGAAACAAAGAAAGATGATGTTGAGAGCAACTTAAGGGAAATAGAAGAAAATCTTAAAAGATTAGAGGAGCAAAAACGTGATTTAGCAATGCCGATTGAACAAAAAGTCAAAGAAGAAATATCTAAGCCAATAAAAATAAAAAAAGAAAGTATTCCGAGAGTAAAAAAAGAAAAAATAATCCAGGAACAGCTTCCTTCCGCCACAAACAACACAATAGATGACTCTGACCCATTCATGGTTAAAGTCGGCTCTTATTTCAGGCAGAATAATATTGAGCTGTCAGATATCAAGCAGATAAGAAGGGACAGTGATTTTGAGGGCATTGTCAAGATTCCCAGCGCAGTAGGCTCGATAAATTATTTCTGCAGGGCCAAAAACAAGCAAAAGATTACTGAATCTGACTTAAGCATGCTATATGCCCAGTCTCAAATGAAAAAAATGCCAATTTTGCTTGTTACAACAGGAGAAGTCACAAAGAAGGCACAGAATCTTCTAAACAAAGAATTTAAAAACATCACAATTAAAACAATATAAGGAGGTTTAATATGAAGAACATAATTGCNNAAGAACGATATAACGCAGAATCTTGTGATTCCTTTGAACATCAAAAAAGGAAAAGCAGGAGATACATTTGTTTTCGGCTCTGTTTTTAATTTGGTAAACAGGCAGCCCGGAAATTACATAATCAAGCTTGATTTCATAGAAGGAAGGGATTCCTCTTCTAACAAGATTGAACTCGGCAGAGATGCCGGAAATGCCTGGGTTCAAAGCTCAGGAGGATTTGCTGCTGGAGAACAGCCGACATTTGTCCCGATAACTGTAAAAGCAGCTTCATCTGCGCTGCCGGGAACATACACATATGATGTATTTGTTTATGAAGTAAAGGAAGGGTTTGAAAACAAAATAGACAGCATAAACAGAAAAATCAATGTTAAAATTGAGTAAGGCATATAACGAAAACTGCCATTTTGCAGTTTTCGGGATATAAATTTCCGGACTAACTGAATAAACCCGAAAATTTATATAAATGCCTTATTCTTCTTTCTTTTTATGGGAACAGATCTAAAGGACATAGCATTTAGGGAAGAGATTGAATTCTCGGATTTGGCAGGAAAAAGGCTTGTCGTTGATTCAATGAATGTAATATTCCAGTTCCTAAGCTCCATAAGGCAGATGGACGGCTCATTGCTGACAGACTCAAAGGGAAGGACAACTTCTCATTTAGTCGGATTATTCAGCAGAATGACAAGGCTTAAGAAACTAGGGATAGAATTAGCTTTTGTTTTTGACGGAAAAAAACCTGAGTTGAAAAAGAAAGAAGTTGAAAGAAGGGCTGAATTAAAAAAACAGGCTCAGGCAGAATATGAGATTGCAAAAGAAAGGGAAGATATTGAAGCGATGAAAAAATATGCCGCGAGAACCTCTGTTCTGACAAAAGAGATGATTGAAGAAAGCAAAGAGCTGCTGAAAGCACTTGGATTTCCTGTTATTCAGGCGCCGAGCGAAGGAGAAGCTCAGGCAGCGCACATGGTTAAGAAGGGGGATTTCTATGCTGAAGTCAGCCAGGATTATGACTGCTTATTGTTCGGAGTTCCAAGGATGATACAGAACTTGACGATATCTGAAAGAAAAAAATCGAAAAACAAGCTGAGTTATGAAAAGGTAAAGCCAGTCATTGTTGATCTTAAGAAAACTCTTGCGCAGAATGATTTAACTCAGGACCAGCTCATAGTCATGGGTTTATTGGTGGGAACAGATTTTAACATAGGCGGAATAAAAGGGATTGGCCCTAAAAACTCCTTAAAATTAGTCAAAAAATACGGAAAAGATTTTGAAGGATTATTTGAGGAAGCAGGATGGAGCAGGCATTATGACATGGATTGGAAGATTGTGTTTGATACAATAAAACATATGCCTGTAACTGACGACTATGAACTTAAATGGAATAATGTCAATCGTGATAAAATAATAGGGCTTCTGGTCGAAAAACACGAATTTAGCAGAGAAAGAATCGAAAAAAACCTCGATGAGCTTGAAGAAGAGACTAAAAAAGGAAAGCAGAAAGGACTTGGTGATTTCTTTTGAGACTTAAAGATTATTTGAAAAACAGACTGACTAAAAAAGAGTTCGATATATTCCCGACGTCGTTTGATATTGTTGGAGATATTGCAATTTTTGCCGATTTGCCAAAAGAATTGAACAGAAAGGAAAAACTCATTGGAAATTCTTTAATAAAACTTAACAAAAATATAAAAGTTGTTTGTAAAAAAATTAAGAAATACTCTGGAAAATTCAGAACTTCAAAATTAAAGATAATTGCGGGAGAAAAGAGGAAGGAAACTATTTACATCGAGAATGGCTGCAGATTCATGCTCGATGTTGAGAAAGTTTATTTTTCTTCACGGCTGGGAAATGAAAGAAAAAGAATTGCAAACCTTGTTAAACCGAATGAAAATGTTTTAGTAATGTTTTCCGGCTGCGGACCATATACTGTTCAAATAGCAAAAAAAGCTAAGAAGGTTACGGCAATAGAAGCAAACCCTGCTGCCCACAAATATGCTTTGATAAATTTGAAATTGAATAAGATAAAGAATGCTGTTGTTCTGAATGGGGATGTAAAGAAAATGATTCCTAGATTAAAAGAAAAGTTCGACAGGATTGTAATGCCTTTGCCTAAAACATCAATGGAATACATTAAAGATGCCCTGTCTGCCTCAAAGAAAGGCACAATAATACACATCTATGCATTTTCCAAGGATAATAATTATGAGGGGGTTAAAAAAACAATAATTTCAGAGTGCAAACAGTACGGCAAAAGATGCAGAATAATAAAGATTGTTAAAACGGGAGAGTACTCCCCGAGAGTTTCGAGAGTATGTATTGACTTTGCAATTCAATAAGATTTAAAAATAACCTCATTCTTTATTAATTGTGCAATGATGTCGTGAACACAAACATATGACGAAAGTCGATGATGAACGGTAGTAACTGCTGAGCACACTTATATTTAGAATTCAACTAACCGAACATTCCCATGAAATCTTTTCCTTCGGTGTGTTCGGAGCTTAGCACTTTCTCTATTGCGCTGTCGAAATCCTGCTTGGAAACAATCGTCCTGTTCTTTCTTATCGCAAAATAACCTGCTTCAGTGCAAACTGCTTTTATCTCAGCACCCGACATCCCTTCCATTTTCTTAACAACAACATCTACTTTAACTTTGTCAAGCTTCATTTTTGAGCTGTGTATCTTCAATATCTGCTTTATTCCCTCAGCATCCGGAGCTGGAACATGGATTAATCTGTCAAGCCTGCCGGGCCTTGTGATTGCCGGATCCAATATATCTTTTCTGTTGGTGCATCCTATGACTTTCACATTGTCCAGCGACTTAAACCCATCTAGTTCCGCCAAAAACTGCATGAATGTTCTTTGGACTTCTCTTTCTCCTGAAGTTCCCATCTCTATCCTTTTTGCTGCTAAAGCGTCAAGTTCATCTATGAATACTATTGAAGGTGCCTTTGCTCTTGCCAGCTGGAATATCTCTTTGATCAGCTTGGCTCCCTCCCCTATGAATTTCTGGACTAATTCAGAAGCGACTACCTCAATGAATGTTGAATGTGTGGAGGAAGCGACTGCCTTCGCCAGCAAAGTCTTTCCTGTCCCGGGCGGACCATAAAGCAGAATTCCTTTTGGAGGATGTATCCCTACTTTCCTGAACAGCTCAGGTTTTTTTAGCGGAAGTTCGATGACTTCCTGAATCTCATTTGCCTGCTTTTCCAAACCACCCACTTCTTTCCACGTGATGGTCGGCTTTTCTATAATTACGAATTTTTCGACATTAAACAATGTCGAGTTGCTAATTTTTCTTGTTATTGTCAGATTTTTCTGCTCAACAAGGACGGTATCTCCTGATTTCAACGTACCTGCATTTAACGAGGATGTAACGTAAAACTCGTTTCCGTTGTTCAGCTTGATAAGATAGTTTTCTCCGACTTTCTCCTTTATTTCAGCAACCATTAGCGGAGGAGTCTGGAACTTTTTAAGTTCTCCTTTCATATGCTCTAATGTCTGCTTTAATATCCTGTTTTCTTCCTCTAATTGGGAGGTTTCTACAGAATAACCATACATTACCTTTTCTATTACTTCTTCATCTCCTTTTTTTGCCATAATAACTCAAAATTTTTGAAGATTTATAAAACTATCTAAGAGTATGCTTCTTTCGCCAATGCAGAAAGTGCTTTTTCTTCTTTTCTAATTGGAGTTAATAAATTGTTTATCTCTTTTGCAACTGCTGTTTTCAAATCCAAAGGATGTATTTTTTTATCAACAAAGGCTTTTTCAACTTCTTCATAAGTTTTGAAAGAAACATTTCCGCCGAATTTTATAGGCCTTTCTATCATAAAACTCTCTTTTTTATCATGTTTAATCGTCATTATTACGAACTTCAAGAAAGCCATAATTCCATTATCTGGGTTTCCTTCTGCACATTCTGCATTTTTAATTTTTTGAATAACTGAAGCTTCATCATCAGTTAAATCTATTTTTGTTTTTGGATCGGATGAACTCATTTTTTTGCCAATTAATCCAGGAACTAATGGGTTCATTATTTCGATTCTCTTTTTATGACCTATTTTAGGTAAATTTTCTCTCGCAAGAACCATTATTTTCCTTTGATCAGTTCCGCCCAATTGTGCATCAACATCGAGATATTGCTCATCTAACGCTTGCATAATTGGATAAATTAATCCAGAAAGTTTTGGATTATCTCCTAGCTTAACAACTTCTGACGCCGCTTTGTGCGCATCATGAACTGANNTCATATCTTTTTTCAAGAACTGCCCAAGGTGTATTATCTAAAGCAGCATGTAAATCTGCAAGTAAAATTTTAACTTTAAACCCTGCTTTCAAAAAGTCAGCAATCTTCAATGCAGGAAGAAAATATCCAACGTGCGGTTTTCCAGTAGGTGTTGTACCCCAATAAATTGAAGGTTTTTTCTTGGATTCTAGTAATTTTTTTAGTTCCTCTTCGGTAATAATCTCTGCAGTGTTCCTTTTTATCAGATTTAATCGCTCTTCTGTGTTCATAACCAATTCGAAGGGGGGTTCTTTTTTAAACTTTCCCCTGTTTTCAGTTAAAAATAAAACAAAAGCTTTAAATACAAGATTAGCTTGCTTTTAAACATGGCAGAAGACGACAAGAGACTTTCTAAAGAGATAATGGGAAAGCTGGTTGTTTCCAAAACAGGAAAGAAATTTGGAGCTGTAGGAGATGTCACTTTTGAGACAAAATCAGGTGAATTGATACACCTTGTCCTTACGAATCCAACGCCATACTCGACCAAATTAGAGCTTGAAAAGGACGGCGAAGGCAATATTCTGATACCTTACAGTTCAGTCCAGGCAATTGGCGATTTTCTTGTCATTGCTGAAGAAGACATCGTTTAATCAATATCTTTTTATACATGTGATTTCTTATTTTAATCATGTTGGGGGAATCGAGTATCTGGACTGAGAAGTATCGTCCTAGAAATTTTTCTGAAGTCAAAGGACAGAAGGATGTTGTTTCTAAAGTCAAGGCATTTGTAACTCAGAAAAACATGCCTCATTTGATGTTTTCAGGGCCGGCCGGAGTTGGAAAAACAACGATTTCTCTGGTTATAGCGCATGAAATGTTCGGAGATTCCTGGCATGAAAACTTTTTGGAATTAAATGCTTCTGATGAAAGGGGAATCGATATAATAAGGAACAAAGTCAAGGATTTTGCAAGGACAAGAGCTATAGGAGATGTCCCTTTCAAGATAATTTACCTTGATGAGTGTGATGCACTGACTTCTGAAGCGCAGCAGGCACTGAGAAGAACTATGGAAAATTACACTCAGACCTGCAGATTTATCCTTTCTTGCAATTATTCATCAAAGATAATTGATCCTATCCAATCAAGATGTGCTATTTTTAGATTTAAGCCATTAGGTAAAGAACATTTGATGCACATACTTGAACACATAGAAAAAGAGGAGAAAATAACGATAAATGATGCTGCCAAGAAAGCTTTAATTGAAATTTGTGAGGGAGATGTCAGAAGATTGGAAAATATCCTTCAGAGCTGCACTGCGATGTCAAAAACAGTTGATGAGGACCTGGTTTATTCCTTAGCTTCTGTCGCAAGACCAAAAGAAGTCAAAAGGGTTATGGAGCTTGCGCTTGAAAATAAATTCATAGAGGCAAGAAATGAGCTTTTGAATGTGATGACTAATTACGGGTTGTCCGGGCTTGATGTGATAAGGCAGGTCCAGAAAGAAATAACCGAATTAAAAATTGACGGAAGAAAGCAGATGCAGCTGATTGAGAAATGCGGAGAGGCCGAATTCAGAATTTCAGAAGGGAGTGATGAGTTCTTGCAATTAGAGGCATTCTTAGCGAGTGTTGCGCTTGCCGGACAGAAATAATTATATAATCCTAAGTGAGTTGCGTCTTGTGCCTTTTCGAACTCAGCAAAGCGCCACCTGCCAAATCTTAGTAAAATTAATTACAAACTAAAAATTAAATAAAACTAAAATAATTATTCCGCATGTTTAACTTTAAGCTGAGTATCTACATACTGCTTGTATCCGTAAGTCAAAGAAACTTTTACAGGAGTGATTGCATCTTCCGGAGTTGTTATTGTCTGTGAGCATCTTATCTCTCTTTCTCCGTTGAACAAAGTCACATAACCTGATGTCGCTGTTCCGTCTTTCAATCCTGAACAAGTCAATGTTCCCAATCCTGGATCCTCGACACTGACAAAGACAACATCCCTGTTTGCCAAGGCGCTGTCGCATCTGCTTCCTGCTCTGAATAATGAATCAACAGATGTTCCCGTCTGTTTTACTGTGAAAAAGAAGTCAATTTTGTTTGAGCCGGCTACATTCTGCCTTATATTTGTGATTTGAACTGGAGCTCCTGAATTTTCGGCCGGAACCTGCCTGTTAGGATCACAGACCCCTGCCTGTCCTGTAACTCCTCTCAAATCTTTTCTTACGCATAATTGGCCCTGGGCATTTGTTCCGTATTCATAGCAGACACTTGCTCTGATCGGGAAAGATAATGAACCTGAAACTTTTGCAGCATAATTCATTTCCGGGAAATCTATTGTAGTATAACCTCCTGAAACTATGTTGCCTTCAGCGTCTATCCTTACTGCACTCATGTCTTCTGCAGATGATTCCAGAAGATTATTGCTGTTCACACCAAAGTCTTCCGCCCTTATTCCTGTGATAGATACTATTGCTGCACCGGACGGAACCTCAAATTCACCCTTATTTTCAATCTTTACGCTAATAGAAAACGGATTGTCTGTATCAAATACCTCGTTTGGAGGCAGATTAGGCAGGAAACTTATCGCTAAACCTTGGGTTCCTCCGACATATGCTTTTCCAACCACAGCCGATTCCTCTTTCTTTGTACATCCTGCTAAGAATATAAGCAAAAGAACCACAATTAAAGTTATTGTCTTTTTTACTGTTTTCTTCATTCTAAACACTCTTTTATTAATCAATATTAAGCTAAATATAAATGTTTCTATGCGGAGGGGTAATATTAACTCATTATGCTGCCTTTGTAAAGATTCACGAAAGTTAGAATCACTACGCGAAGCCCAATATTCTAAACAAGAAAATGAGCTAAGGAGGACGCTTGGCGATATGTGATAAATTTGCTTAAAGGGCCGAGCCGATGCTAACTTTTTCGTTTTGTAATTATTACGAATAGAATCCGGCCGGGGTGCAACAACTGAACTATGTAAAGCTCTTGAGTTTAACCATTTTTGCCTTCTGGCTCATGTAGCCATAGTCCAAATTTATCTCTAAAACTGTCTGATATGCAGGAGAAACCGCATTTGTTAAAGTGAATGTACATTGTATCACTCCCTGCTTGTTTGAAAGCCTTGATTTGTAATCCGGTTTGCAGACTCCGGTAGTTCCTGACATTTTTACTGAATACTGGACATTATCGACATCTCCAAATTTCAATTCGCCCGGACACTTGCTTAAGGAAGCCTGTTCAACAACAGTTCCGTCTCCCTGATTAGCAATTGATATCAAAAAGCTTACCTGTCCTGGTGCTGCATCCTCTCTAATTGCGGTGACTGAAACCGGGCCGCCCTGGCCTCCGGAAATTCCCGAAACAGATTGTGTAACCCTGCATGCTTCATTCTCTAAAATTGAGGTTGGATTAGGATCTATGCATACAGGAATCCTTGATTCTGTTCTATACTTGTAGCAGACACTTGCCAGAAAATTCTGATCCAGCGTATCTGTACCTCTTGGAAGATAAATATTCGAAGAGCTGAACTGCGCCGTGTCATATCCTCCGAATGTATTGAATTTTGTTTTTGGCTCCAGACTGAAT
>DUFL01000005.1:34961-36480 GCA_013331965.1 Candidatus Woesearchaeota archaeon
GCTGCCTGTTCCTTAGTCTGCCCGAATTTAACTCCTGCGCATCCAGACAAAACTAGAAGGAATACAGCAAATAACGCTAATGTCCTCTTTTTCATATGTCTATCTTCTTCCCTTATTTATATAAATCTTTTGAGTCATTTAATAACATAAGACGGGTTTTTTAAAGTGATTTTAAACCCTGTTCTTGCTGCATAACCATATGTCAGATACAATGACAAAGGCGTTGTATATGCTGGTTTGCTGAAGTCTATGCTTGCTCTGCAGGTAACTGAGGGTGTATTTTCAAGCAGGGTAAAACTGCCCGTACTTTCAGTGCTTCCTATTTGGGAGCATTTCATGGCTTGTGTTCCCATGTACGCTTCAATATTTATTTTATTAAAATCCTCTGCTTCAAGTTCACTGCCGCTTAAACAGAATTTTGCATAGGAATCTTTGGCTAAAATCGAGCCTTTGCCGGAAACATCCTTAAGATAAATTCTAAATTCTACTTCATTGCTTTCCAGATAATACCAATTCTCAACTTTAGTTACTGCAACAGGAGCTCCCTGGCTGGTGCTTAATTGTGCATCGACAAATTCGCAGCTTCCTTTTACAACCTGAGTTCCTGTCTGCGACTGCGGATTGATGCACGCGATTGGAACAGCTATTGTTTCATATTGATAGCAGGCAATCACTTCAAAAGCTTCCTCTCTTTGTTTTTCTTCAGGAAGAGAAATGGAATCTATGGTAAAAATCTTTGTTGTTCTTTCTCCCGGCAGGAAATTAGTTTTTCCTTCAAGATTTATTCCTTCTATTTTTGACTGCCTGAACTTTACGAATTCCTCATTAAATCCGACTATGGCAAGGACTCCGTTCTGGACTTTGTGAGCTCCTGCATTATCAAGAGTAATCGGAATCTCTAATCCCTGCCCGACATATAATTCAGACGGAAGTTTCGGAAGGGTTATTATCAATCCTTCGGTTCCTGTCAAATCTGCAACCTGGGTTTCTTTCTTTACAATAAGATTGCATGCGGTTAATAGCATGAAGATTGAAATTAAAAACATTAATTTTCTCATGCGATATTCACCGTCTGCGTCCTTGTTATCGTATAATCATACACCATTGTTATTTTTAGTGTTCTTGTTTCTGCTGTATTCGGATATTTATCTCCGATAATTTTTACTTTGCATGATTTTATAGGCAGGACTGCTCCTTTTTTGATTTTTCTCCAGTCTGTTTTGTAGGTAAAGTCTGTTATTCCGCAATTAGTCCCTCCAACGAATTCCATATCATCAGGAAGGTCTATTTTAATGTCTTTTATTGACGAAATGATTCCATTGCCGTTATTTTTCAGGAATAATGCAAAATCGAGCTCAGTATCTTTTTCAACTCCGAACAATAATGTTGCCGGAGCATTAAATGTAGTTACAATGCCTGTGTGAACTATCGGCTGGACCAGATCATCTTTTCCTACTCTCGGATTAAGCAATGACTGCTTGCTTTTTATGGCAAATCCGAACTCTTTTGACAGAGTCAA
>DUFL01000005.1:36592-40951 GCA_013331965.1 Candidatus Woesearchaeota archaeon
ATCCATGGTAAATCCTGTGTTCAGTGAAGCATCAACTTTGAGTTTTTCTAAAAATTGTTTTTGAACATCAAGATATTGCTTTTCGCAGTCTGCTTTTGATCTTGTCAGGCCGCAGTACGAGACTTTGAACTGAGTAAGGACTCCCTGCACACTTTCCGTATAAAAGTCGCTTATTTTTGTTTTTGCATCCCCGATCAATTTTTGGTTTATCACATAATCCGAGGATCTTACTGCCGTTAAGAAAGAAGGCGCAAGAAGAGATATCACTATTAAAATACATATAACCCCTGCCCATTTTACGCTCGGCATATCCGGATGAAAATGCCATTCGTACGCTAATCCAAAGATGAAAAACCATGGAACAATCAGCTGAAGACTGATAATCCCTGTAATTAATAACGCTAATCCCGGGGCAATAATCAATAATCCAGGCAGTATAGTCTGTAAAAAGAACGGAACTGATGCTAAACTCCAACTATTGAATGCGAAATAAAACATGAAAAACGTGAATACATCAATCAGCAAAGTTATAGCATCTATCCTGAAGCCGACATTCCAGTGATAGAAATAGTTGGCAAGAGAAAGGAGTATAATGAAGAACGGGCCTACACTTGTTGAGAGGAACCTATCTTTTGACTTATTTTCCTGCGAAGAACTTTTTGCGTCTGATTTATCCGGCTCTGCCATTCATGTCCTCTTTTTTGTGAGAATTATTTTTCAAGTTTGACTGTCAAATCAACAATATTCATTATTGTCTTTGGCTTGATCTGAAGGTAATTCTGCCCTTCTTCTGCATACAGATTGAGATTCTTAGTGAATGTCGAGTTTTCGACGTCGATGCTGCTTAGATGTCCGTTTACATTCAATTCCCCCTGTTTTCTGTCTTTGTCGGGGAATTGAAGCATCAATGTCACATTTGCTGTCCTGTTCTGAACTTTAGCGAAATCTTTTGCTTTAAGCTCAAAGTAATAGAACGGATATGTCATTTCCTTCAGGTCTGCTTTTATTGAAATTCTGTCAATGAAATAGTTTCCGTCTTCTGCCTTGAAAGTGATTGAATTATCTCCCTGTTTCAGTAAATCTGGATTAAATTCAATTGTTGCCAATACACCGCAGTCTGGAATTGCCTGATAGTTAAGCTGTTTATCATTAATCCATATTTTCAAAGGAGCTGCTTCTTTTGTCAGACAATCCGGAACAAAGTTAAGCTTTGTTTTGTCAAAGTTTTCTTTTTCGGTTGCAGTTATTATGAAGAAATTCCTGTATTCTTTCTTGCTTACATCAACAAAGTCAGCAATTACCCTTGCATTTTTCAAATCATATTCATTAAGCCGCCAGAAAGCCAGTCCTGGGCTTGAAACAGATAATATCAGTGAATTTTGTTCTCTGATATCTTCTTTGTTTATTGCAATCGGAGCGGCATTTCCTACTGGAACCTGCGCATTGTATATTTCATTTCCGTTCAGGACTGCAATTATTCTCCCATATGAGTTTGTGACATCAAATGCTAAAACATAACTATCTGTGTTTGCTAAATCTGTTACTTTGAATGAAAGATTATATGGATTCCTTCTCAGCCATCCATTTTCAATATGAACTGTTTCTGCTGATTTTAAAACAACAGAGCCTTTATCTGCCCTTAGATTGAATGAATCAAGGACCTTCTCCCTGTTCTTCAAAGTGATTGGGTCTAAAGTTCCCGGTTGTGCAAACACCAAAACACTTTCAGATAAAGTTTTTGATGCTGTTGATGAAGTTGAAGATGATGTGCCGTTGATTAGTTCAGTTCTGACATCTTCCGGTATGATCATTACATATAGAATAATTAAAAGAGCAATGATAGCAACAAGTCCCGCTGCTCCTCCTGCCTGTCCTTTTCTGCCCATAATACTTAAAAGAATGGGTTTTATATATATGTTTTTCTGTTTCTGAAGCATGAAACTCATGTTTTCTGACTTCAGGAAGGGGTTAGCCAAGGTCAGAGTCACCAACCTTGATGACTTGTGGTATTTGAGCCAGATAATAGATGAAAACGATACCGTGAAGGGAGAGACGTTAAGAAAGATCAAGCTCGGCTCCGGAGAAAATCAAGATATTGTGAGAAAACCTGTCTTTTTATCAATAAAAGTTGAAAAGACCGAATTTAGCAAAGAAAGCAGCATATTGAGAGTTTCCGGAATGATACTTGAAGGTCCGGAAGATGTTCCGAGAGGAACGCACCATACATTTAATGTTGAAATTGACAGCACCATAACGGTTGAAAAAGAGAAGTGGCTTGATTTTCAGATTGAAAAACTCAATGAAGCATGTTCTGAGAAGCAATCAAGGATTTTACTTGTTGTTTTCGACAGAGAGGAGGCTCATTTCGCCCATGCAAAAACATACGGTTATGAATATCTATCGGAAATTAAAAGTGATCTTCCAAGAAAAGGAGAGGAAACAAAGACAGAAGGGAACTACTACGATAATATCCTAAAACAGATAAGAGAATACGAATCGAGGTATGGCATTGAAAAGATAGTCATCGCAAGTCCTGCATTCTGGAAAGAATATCTTATGAAAAAAATTACCGACCCGGAATTAAAAAGAAAAATAATAACTGCAACATGCTCGTCGGCAGACAAGACTGCTTTTGACGAAGTTTTGAAAAGGCCGGAAGTCGAAACTGCGCTGAAAGAAAGCAGGATAGTGGAAGAGATGTCGCTTGTAGAGGATCTGCTGAAAGAGATAATGAAAGATGGGTTAGCAAAATACGGGCTTGATGAAGTAGATAATGCTGTGAATTTGGGAGCAGTCAAAACACTGCTGATAACTGATTCTTTTATACGAAAAACAAGAGAAGATAATGCATTCGAAAGAATTGAAAATCTCCTGAAAAAAGTCGAATCAATGAAAGGAAAAGTGATAATCATCTCTTTTGAGCACGACGGAGGCAAAAAACTTGATGGATTGGGAGGAATTGCTGCATTGCTCAGGTATAAATTAGATTGAAAATTACTGAATTAGTCTCCAAAATATATTTTACAGAATACATGTTTATATGTTTTAATCTCTTATTTAAAAGTGATTTAAATAAAACTATAGTCTCTCGAAAATAGATAAAAAAACATAACCTTTTAATAGTAGTAGTAATCCATAATCAGCAAGAGGTGGGGTTTAAGATGGTTGTTAAAGACGATTTTTTGGCAAAGCTAAGAAGATACTTCAATCTTAATCTGTACGAAGTTAAGATTTGGACGGCATTATTATCAAGAGGAGTTTCTACGGCAGGAGAATTAAGCGATATCGCAAATGTACCGCGCTCAAGAAGCTATGATGTTCTGGAAAGTTTAGAGAAAAAAGGCTTTGCAATCACAAAATTAGGAAAACCAATAAAATATGTAGCAGTCCCACCTGAAGAAGTTCTTGAAAGAGTCAAGAAAAATGTTTCTGAAGAATCAAAACAGATGATATTAAGATTGGAAGAGCTTAAAGGAACGGATGTCCTTGACGAGCTTTCTGCCCTGCATACCCAGGGAGTTGAATTGATTGACCCGACAGATTTGTCCGGCTCACTGAAAGGAAGGCATAATCTGTATAATCATCTTGAATTAGTTATCAAGAATGCAGAAAAATCTGTCACGATAATGACTACTGCTCAGGGCTTGATGAGAAAAGTTGAGGGAATGAAGCCTGTATTTGAAAAATTGAAGAAGAAAGGGGTCAAAGTAAGAATAGCTGCTCCATTTACAAAGGAAAATGCTGCCGCAGTCAAAGATATAGGCTCTGTCGCAGAAATCAAAAACAGCAACTCCAAAGCAAGATTCACGATTGTTGACGGAAAACAGATGGTATTCATGGTTTTGGATGATGAAGAAGTTCATCCGACATATGATATCGGAATCTGGATAAACAGCCCGTTCTTCTCGTCTGCTGTCGAAGAGTTGTTCGATCTTTCCTGGAAAGGCATGAAAGCAGGAAAATAATCATTTTAAATTTCTGATTTTTAATTTTTTTTTATTTGTCTAAATATAGTATCATTGGCTTATGCCGCGCCCATGCCGAATTATTTTCGTTTTAATAACAAACTAATTAAAAAAGTTAAAAGTTAGCACCACTCGGCTTCGCTGTTGAGCCTTCTCTCCCGGCTCATATTCTATTGTTAGTAACTAAGCCTCGGCGAGAATGCTAACTTTAATTATGAAAACAGATAAAGTATATAAACAAACAGCAGTTAGCACATACTATGGACATCAAAGCTTTGATTGAAGGATTGCACCCTCTTGAAAGAAAGGTTATGCCTTTTCTATCTAATGTCAAAACTCTTTCTGAGTTAGTGTTTAAATCAGGTTTGCAGGAAGTTGAAGCTATGAGAGCACT
>DUFL01000045.1 GCA_013331965.1 Candidatus Woesearchaeota archaeon
AAAAATAAGGAATAAATCCTTATTTTCTCATTAACTTATGTGATTTGATGTAGCCCCATAGCTTCTTAGTCATTCCGCTTGGTGGAACTGAACTAGAACCGATAATCTTAGCCAGGTTTGCGTCGGGTTTAATCATCATTCCGCCGAAAGGTTTTCTTGCCATTTGTTTGTCACCCCTTTTTTGTTATATTTTTAATACAACTTACCTCTTAAAATGCGTTATAACCTTTATATACCTTCGCTTTTTTACGAGGTAAATTACCATATTTTACGAGGTAAATTTCACTTCTGTTCAGAGATGATACGGAATTCATTAAGATATTTCCGAGCTATTTCAGAGCTGTAAATTATAACAAGATTCTCGTCATTACTAAGATCTCCGTTGAGAGAAGGGTTAAAAGAGCCGGTAATTACTGTATTCTCGTCAATAATGAACACTTTGTTGTGCATCAGGCCTTTGTTTGTATCCCATTTGACATCAATCCCTGAATAATTCAGCTTGGAAAACTCAGAATACTGGCTGCTTTGTGATTTTTCCATGACTCCTTTAACAAACAATCCTTGATTTTTCTTTTTCACAAGCATATCCCCTATTTTATCGTGTGTAAAACTGTAAATCATAAAGTGAATGGAATATTTTGCTTTATCTAAGGCATAGATGACCTTGTTGGCGCACCAGTCTTCCGGGCAGAAGAATACTTCAATAACATCATTATTAAGGTAAAATAATGTATTTCTTGAAATTCTTTCCTTCTTATCAGAGAATATTCCTGAATAAAGCACCTCGAACTCTTTTTCATAGGCTTCCGCTATCTTCCAGGAATGAAAGATTACAACATTGTTGTTATTTAATCTAATCCCAGTCCCCAAGGTCGGATTAAAAGAGCCGGTAATTACCGTATTATTATCCAAAACGCAGAACTTGTTGTGCATCTGGGCATATTTTGAATCAATAACAGGATTTAAGCTGAATTCAGCGCCGGCATCATCCATCACCATCCTTGCTTTCTTGTCTTTCAGAATATTGACAAGCTCAGGAACATTAAGGTCGTACATTGCGCAGTCTATTTTATTTGAAATGCTGAAATATTGCGCTAAAATATTTGTGCAGTTCTCTCTGGGGCAGAAATAAACTTCCGTTGGCTGGTTGATTTCTTTCACAACATTGGAATTTACTGAACAGGAAATAACAAACAAGCAAAGTAAAATTAATATTCTTTTCATTTTATCGCTTTTCTGAACTCTTCTGCCGATTTTCTTAGTCCGAAAATAGAATGTGGGAATTTCTTCTTTATCTTAATTAATTCTTTATTTTGAGTTATTTTAAATTTAATTTTCAATATTTCCGCAGCTTTGGACAGCTCTTCATTTAAAATTGTCCTGAACAATTTAACTGTTTTTTTCATTTTCTTCAAAATCAGGTTTTTCATCAGTTATTTCAGAATAAAACAATTCTGCTTCATCATCTGCGGTTAAAGGAACAACAACCCTGTCATATCCTTCAAAATCTTTTGTTTTGTCATATTTTTCCTCAGTTACTGATATTTTCAGTGGGAAATCAGGCATAGCTTTCTTAAGGAAAATCTCTGCAAGCTTCCCAAAAACAAGCACTTTTTCTCCTTTTTTGAACGGATAATTTAGCTTAGTATCTTTCTTTATCCTTGCGGTTAAAATGTCAATAAAGCACTTTTCGCAAAGGTTTCCGTTAGGATAGGGTATATTTGCTGTGCTGCTGCATCTCAGGCATTTCATGGCTTTATGGACGCTATAACACTATTTTAGCTTAATTATATTCCATATGGTAATAATTAAGGACATTCTTTATACTTTCACTATTTGAAAATAGTAAAATGAACGAAATGTTTATATAGGACATATATTCTATAAAATATAGTTGGGGGTATTACTATTATTGTCCACGTCTCGGAAAACACGAGCCTAGACAATTCACATATGCTCATTGTCTATCACCTCTTTTTCCCCGGCAAATGCCTTCGGGCGTTTGCCAAGGGTTAGAGTTTTTAGTGATTATTTGTGTATTTTATTGATTGTTATTACTACGAAAATAATTCGGCATTCGCTAGCTTTTGCTCAATGAGCAGTATAGCTTCCAAGGCCAAATTTTAGTAAAATTATTAACAAACTAAAAACTTATCTTCTTCGTTTCAAAACAATTTTATTTCTTCTGTATCCTTTTCTTATCGAAAATAATACTACTCCAATCAAAAATCCCAGAACCAATGTCATCAAGGCTCTTTCATCAAGTTTAAAGAACGGCCTTTTGACCGGGAAGAAAACATCAAGATTGCTTAATTCAATCCCATATTCAGCATACAATAATGCATTATATCTGTCTGATTCATTCAGCGCATTTGCATATTCATAGTAACTATAGCCAAGTATTGGGAAATTCCCGTTCACAATCTGCTTTTCAATCTCTTTTTTCGCAGCAAAGATCTTATTCTGCAGAAGGACTTTGACATTTGAATCCGAAATATACAGGGTGCTTAACGCTGCATTTATCTCTGCCTCAGATTTTGATGCTTTGAACAGGCACAGAATGTAATCATTTGAATCAAGATATTTTTTAGCAAGCTCAAGCTCTTTTTTGGTCTCTTCCATAAGGAACGGCACGTAAAGGGCGACATAATTATAGAGCTCATTAACTTCTGAAATTTTCATCATGCAGCTTTCTTTCATTTTTGATTCGTCAATTGATTTCCCCGGAAATCCTACAAAATTGAGCCAGGAGGATGCGCCATAACTTCTTTCGAGAGCATAGCTTAATCCCTTTGTTGAATTTTCCATGAGATTTTTCCTTGCATCATCAACTCTTTCCCTTACTATCATGTTAGCTTCCAAATCTCCTAAATTACTTATCTCAGTCAAGTTTAATTCCATTTCAATTCCTTGAAGTTCTTTTTCAATGATATGTTTCTGCTTTTCTGTTTCATTTTCAGTCAAGTTCAGAATTCCAAACAGTATTTCCCTGAAGTAAACATTCGTTCCGAAACATCGTGAAGCGGAAGAATAATATTTCTCGTCAGAATAGAACTTTTCAGCCTTTTCCGACAGATTCAATCCCAGATTGAATGTTCCGTTATACTTTTTAGGGATATCAACTTTTTTCAGCTCATCTTTCAATGTCTCTGTTCTTTTGCACATATCCTCGTTCATCTTTTTCATTGTATCTTTATAGTTGCTATTTACGACAAGCTCAGGACGAACAACTTTTTCACCTGTAAATATCTCGAATGCTTCCTCTATATTCGAGACTTCTATTATATCTAT
The DNA here is from genome assembly GCA_013331965.1 of Candidatus Woesearchaeota archaeon. GTDB lineage: Archaea > Nanobdellota > Nanobdellia > Woesearchaeales > UBA10107 > UBA10107 > UBA10107 sp10107u. The sequence continues at coordinate 3,292 of DUFL01000045.1, forward strand.
ATTGAATTCGCCTCTCAACTTTTTGAGTTCTGTCGAATTTAATTCCCCTTTCGGAATGAGAACTTTTTTCATGCTCTTGTTTGCCGCTGCTTTTATTTTCTCGTTCAGGCCTCCAACAACTCCTATTACTCCTCCTGAATTGATTGTTCCTGTTATTATAGAATCAGGATTTATTTTTTTATTCTCCAGGGAAGCCATAGTAAGCAAAGTCATCGCTGCTCCCGCGCTCGGCCCGGCAACAACGGGAGAATCAGTCTTCAATGAATATAGGAAATCTTTGTCTAAGCAGTATTTTCCGGACATCTTGCAGGCATTTAATTTGGCAATCCTCAGTGATATCTGGGTGTCAATCTGGGTCAATGGATATGTTTCTATGAAGACTTTTCCGGAGCCATCTACAACATTTAAATCCAGATCAACAATAGCTCCCTGTTTTGTCCCTTCATTGACTGCAAGAAGCTTGATTGTATTTTTCTGGGCAAGAACTCCCGGAACAAGAAGAAGAATGGCAAGAAAAAATAAAAGTTTCTTCATTTTGATATCTAGTGCCTATCTCTCATCTTTTTCCTTTCTCTCAGATACCTTCTTAGGCCGTGCTTGTCTGTCTTATGTTCGTAGATTTTCCAGAAGGCAAATATAACAGCAAGGACTCCGAATGCAATCCATGCCGCTCTGCTTACTGTCACATCAGGAATCTTGAGTGATTTTTTTTCAACAATGGTCTTTACCGGAGCGCTTTCCTTTTCTGGCACAAAATCTGAACTGAGCAGCAAGGCTCTTCTGTAATTATACTCTTCTTTCTCTCCTTCATTTCCGGCTTTATCGACTGCACTTACGTAAAATACACTGTCATTTACTGTCACAGTCCATGAATTGGTATTGACGCTTGCAATTTTTCCGTTTATGTTTCCTATATTGTAACTTGCTATTCCGTTTGCATCTGTGGCAGCAGTCCAAATCAGTTTGTTTTCTTCTTTTGACAGGTTGATGCTGCTCACCTTTCCTGGTTTTGTTATGTCTAAGGTGAATCTCATAGAGACTGAGCTGCCCATCTCATTTTCCATCTTATCGGCGCATTTGACAAGAATATTGTTTGTGCCTTCAGTAAAATTTAATTTTACAGTGTGATTTATTTCATAATTTTTGCTGACAGGAGTCATGCTGCTGCTCTTAAATCCAGCTATGCAGTATGCTGGCTCATTCGTCTCGAAGACAAATTCGTTTTTGTTGGTTATCGCATTATCCGGGCTTATTATTTCAGGTGCTTCATCGTCAACCTCTGTTTTTTCAGAGAATTCCACTGAGGCATTCGTTGTGTCATAAACCACTATCTTGAATGTATGCGTTTTGTTGTCATTTGGAGTCTGATACATGCTTGTGCTTTGTGTTCCAGTCAGAGGAAGATAATATAGTAATTCACTGTCCTTATATAACTCTAAAGTTCTCATATCGAAAGTAGAACTTACATCCCATTCAATCTGGATATGGTTAGGATAGACAAATTTAGTTGTGAAAGAATTGACGACAGGAGCGGCAAAAACAGCAGTTATCTGCAGCAATATTACGAGTACAAAAACGCTTAAAAGTCTTTGTTTCATATATTAAGCCCAGATTACCTTATATTTAAACCTTATCCTATAAACAACTTCATTATCTCAGGTGTTACGAACGCCTCAAGAACCGCAGCGAATACAATTATTCCTATTGAAACAGCCAAAAGCATCGTTCCATCCCTTACTATTTTTCCGAACTGTGAATTAGCTATGTTTTTCTTAACTAATGCCTTGGAGATCACCCCTCCTGCCAAAGCTGCCAGAAGAAATCCGAATATTTCAGGAACGAAATGAACCGAGAAAATTGCGGCATTCAATGCGGTTTTTTCTACAGCAAATGACGAGAATTTGAGTATAAATCCGGCAAAGACACTTGCGGTTCTCACAATCAGGAATAATGCACCGACATCATAGAATAAAGACAATACAAATGCTACTAATATCACTTCAATATTGTTTATCATCAAGCTCAAAGCCTGAGGAACTTTCTGTATTCCGTCAATATCAACTTTAATCTTATCCTGAAGAATGTCTGTCTGATACTTTATAGAATCCGAATAAATATTTCCTATTATCAGATAACCGAGAGAAATTCCAATAAATAAAAAGAAGAATATCTCTATTAGTGTTTTATTATGCCTGAAAACTCCGGAACTGCTGTCTTCTCTCGCATCAACCTCTTTTTCGATGAACCTCGATATTGTCGGAACAAAAAGTAAAGTGATAAGCATGATCATGGCCATCGAGATATTTTCAGAGAAAAATAAGCTTGCAGTTCCGTAGCTGATAAAAACATAAAGTATTCCGAGAATGAGGGAATATGTTTTTCTTTTAAAGCCCGAGTTTAAAAAATTTGACATCTTAATGGTGGCCGTATTTTCTGAAGTACCTGTCCCAATCGTCTTCTCTTTTCCAGCCTAATACGTATAACAGAAGACCAATCAATAATGCAGCGATTATGAGTCTTTTGTCAAGTTTTTTTGTGAAATTTTCAAGCGCAGATATCGCTGCACCGACTATGAATCTAGGCGGTTCTTCATTTTCGAGAACTTCCTTTACTCCTTTTGATTCAGCTTCAGGTTCGAGATTTACAGTTTCGATTATTCCTGATGTCGGTTCCTGTTCAATAAGTTCTTCTGTTTCTTCAATTACTGGCGGAGTGTAGATAAATCCATTTGATGAGCCTGAACTTCTTCCATGGCTTCCGCCTCCGGAACCTCCCCCATTTCCATTATTTCCTCCGCTGTTTCCGGGATTTGAACACTGGCTTGTATCTATTGTGCATGTTGCAGAGCATGAAACAGTTCCCTGGCTGAATCCGTAATCATCGCATATTGCTGCCGTTGAACTATCGCATTCCTCTCCGGAATCGACTATATTATTTCCGCAGTATGGACCGACATTAACCGAGACTGTTCTTGTGAAAGTATCCAATCCATTTATGAATGATGCAAATATAGTGTACATTCCGTTTGTTTGCGGGATTTCAATCTGAGTTTCAAAATTTCCGGTCAGATTATCGATATTCACTGATTCGTTGCTCATTATTTTTGTAATGTCAATTATTCCTGAAGGAATTGAAGAATCATCTTTCGCTATGTTTCCTGTCAGATTTACATATCTTGTATTGTTTGGTGTGCTTGCGTCAATCTGAGACTGAGATAAAGTCAATGTTATTGCGAATGTTTCTCTCACTCTGAATTGCAGCGATTCTGACGCTTGCTGTCCAAGATTATCATCTGCAGTTATTATTACAGTATAAACTCCGGGTGTTGAGGCTATTGTTGTTGGGTATGTTATTTGTCCTGCAATAATTAAGACCTGAGTCAGGTTTCCGTTTGCATCAATCATTTCAGCTGTTATTGAACTTTGATTTACTCCTGAGCCTAAATCTTCTATTGAAACGTTTATTATTGCGTCATTTCCTCTGTCAGTTACTGAAGAGCTTGTTATAGTTATGTTCGGAGATGAGTTATCAACTGTGAATGTTCTTGATGCTGTTGTTTGAATTAGTGCTACTTCATCTGTGCATGCAGCAAACCATGTGTAAATTCCGTCATTAACTGCTAAATTATAGCTTAGGTTTCCAATTCCATTTACAGTATTTGGATTTCCATTTACATCAACAGAGCAGTTTAGGTCATTGTCATAATTATCATTTGCGCTAAATATTAAATCAACTGAATTTGCAGCAATAAAAACACCATCGTTGGGAGAAGTTAATGTAACGCTTGGCGCAGTCCTGTCAATTATTGAAGTCAGATTGTTCGTTGTTGAAATCTCTCCTCCGTTATTTGAAACATCATATCTGAAACAGATATCTCCTTCATTTTCAGCAGTTAGATCTTTGTTTAATGAACATAAACCATTAACACAGATTAATGTATTGGCAGTATATTGCATTGAAGATGTATTTGTTTGGTTGTTAAATATTAAATCGCAGTTTGAAAAATAAAGATTTGCGCTGTTTATTCCTGTTTCAGGATCATTCGCATCTACTTCAAACAATTCATTATTTCCTGGAATGAATGCACCGGGCAGTGTTGATGTTATTATCGGGGCGGTATTGTCATTCAGGATTGTGAACTGCAGTGTGTTTGACTGCGAATCCAAGTCTGTGTCCGTGGTTGTGACTGTCCAGTTATTTTGAGTGTCCTGCGCCACATTATCTGCTGATATTGTAAATCCGAAATTCTGGCTTCCCCAGTTGCTTATCGCGTTTGTCGTTGTGAAGAAATTAATTGAATTATTATTTGTTAAAGTCCATCCAAGCAATTGAGCAATGTTGTTTATCGCAAACCCATTTGTTTGTACATTTACGCTGTTAATGCTATGAGAACTGAACAAACCATTTTCAACAGTTAATGTTACATTAACAGGATTTGTTTCATATATTGGGTTGTAATCTGATGTAATTGTTGCTGAATGTGATGCGAAAACTAATGGTAGTAATAATAAGGATAGAACTGCCAGTATCACGCCTCTTTTTACCATGTTGGGTTAATTTATTTATAAAGAACGTGGGTATTTAAAGATTACTGTGAATTAAGCTCTATTTTAACACTTTTTATAATCACTTCTGGTATTGGTTGGTCATCTTCATTTGTTTGCAGCTTACTTATCTTCCTTTGTATCCGAATATTTTGTTATATTTATCGTGGTCAATAATTTCAAGTACGAAACAAACAATTTCAACTTGATCTCCCTTAATGGTGTAAAGCAATCTCCAATATCCTGTTAATTCAACACGCCAAAGATTTTGAACATTATATGATTTTGGGATTTTCTTTTTTTCAATATTATTCCCATAAAATGGATTTGCTTTTATAAGCTCTTTTTTTCCTGATTAATTGAACGCAATAACT
>DUFL01000013.1 GCA_013331965.1 Candidatus Woesearchaeota archaeon
TTCCCGGTAAATATTTCTTTAAATGAAGCTGCCGCGCATCAGGTTCCTTTTGCAGTAGATGACAGGACATTTACAGAAAATGATTTAGTTAAGTTAGATGTTGGCGTCCATATAAACGGAGCGATAGGAGACAATGCCTTGACAATAGACTTGACAAAAAAATATGAAAGATTAGTAAAAGCGGTCATTGAAGCAAGAGATGAAGCAATTAAAATCATAAAACCGGGAATCGAAACTTCAGAAATCGGAAAAGTAATTGAAAAAATAATTACAAAACACGGATTTAATCCGATAAAAAACCTTTCAGGACATCAGATAAAAGAATATGAAATCCATGCAGGACTGACAATCCCGAATTATGATGATAAGAGCGAAACAAGGCTGAAAGAAGGAATGATTATTGCAGTAGAGCCTTTTGCAACTAGCGGAGAAGGATTAATCCAGGAATCATCAAACGCGGAAATATTTACATTATTATTCAAAAAACCTGTAAGAAGCCTTATCACAAGAGAAGCGTTAAAGTTCTTAGAAGAAAGAAAAACACTGCCTTCATCAACAAGATGGCTAAGCAAAAAGATGTCAGCAATAAAAGCTGCATTCGCATTGAAAGAGATGAATCAGCTTGATATGCTCCATCTGTATCCTCCTTTGGTTGAAATAAAGAAAGGTATGGTTGCACAGTCAGAACATACTGTACTTGTCACAAAAGACGGGCACGAGATACTGACCAAATAGAAATATTCTTAAACACCGCGTCAGAATATCACAATAATATATGAAAAAAGAGACTATACTGTTCTGTCTTGCATTAATCATTCTAATCAGCTGCGCTAAGCAGGAAACACCAAGCTCATCCGTACAGCAAACTATGCCTGAAGAAGCTAGTAAAGAAAATGTTGCTGAAGAAATAAAAGAAAATATAACCGCAGAAGAACATGTAAAACCTGAACCAGCCGCTGAAGAAAAAAGCAAATATCAGATATTTGATCCTCTGCTTACCTATGAGGGAGCTTATAACGGCCCATTATACGGCACTTCAGAACAAGTAGGCTCTGCTTCCATGGACACTTACTTTCAGAATCTTGACAGAAACGGTATTAATTTCTTTATAGGAATGTTCGGAATTGAAGGCGAACCGAACGCTGATTTGCTTGTAAGCGATAACGGACTTGGAGAAGTGATAGACGCTGTGCAAAAACACCCGTACCGCGTAATACCTTTCTTTAATCCCGGAATAGGAGGAGAAGATGCAGAACAGTATCTCGGAGATACTCTGACTGGCTGGTATTCAAAAACTTTGGCAGCATCAAAAATGATAGCAGGTGACGATTTCATAAGAGGATTTGGAGAGATTGAAACTCAGGAATGGGGAGTGCAGCATGATAATCCTAAAGTTCTGCAGCTGATTAATCTGGCGCAGCGAAATAATATCAATTTCATGTTTCATCCTGTAGCGAGCGGCATGGATGATGTAGAGAGAATAGTAAAAGCTTATCCTGATACTACTTTCCTCATACATATGTACAGGGAAGATTTAGACCAAAGCATGTCCAATCTCATCAGAATATTAAAAGAAAACAACAATCTTTACTTCAGCATGGACGCCGCCCACATAATCCACGTCAAGGGCATGGATATCATTTACGATTACGACAGCGGCGACACCGCACGCTCCGTAGCTGATTTTATTGATACTTTAAATAGCAAAGAAAAATCAATAATAGACAGCGCAATAAGCACGTATAAGCCGCTTGTGGATGCTGTTCCTGACAAAGTAATGTGGGGTACTGAGATTGGCCCTGAATACGCTTTTGAAAAAGAAGTGTTCGACAGGGCAATTAAAGTTTCACGATTTGTTATCGCAGGGTTCAAGAAAGAGCATCAGGAAGCAGTTGGTTATAAGAATGCATTAAGAATGTTTGGGGAAGGAGTTACTGTAAGCAGCGATATAAAAGTGATTGATACAAGATCATGGCCGGACTGTGATGATGACCAGATGAGTGACTGCAATGAATCATGCGGAATACCTGACACTGACACTGAAACTCCCGAGCAGGGAGCATGCTATCAAAAATGCCTTAACGGAAAAAAGTGCAAAGATGTTCTTGAAGTGGATTAGAAAAATATAAAAGAGATTTTTATTTAGAATCTTTAATATTTAAGCTGAAGCTGCGCTGTCCATTTCATTCGCCTCTCTGCAGTTTTCTTCTTATAGACTCAGTCAATTGCTCAACTTCCTTGACATCGGGATTTTTTGATTCCGGAACAATCTTGTGCGACTTTTCAGAATTCGCAAGCATATCCTGGACAAATTTCTTGTCTCTGCTGCTTATGTTTCTTTCCATGATGTTTCAATACCTCTTTAACTATATAAAAGTTTTGAAATTTTAATCTGTTATCAATATGAACAAAATCTGGCAGGGGAGCTCTGCTCAGTTCGAACTAGCTTTGCACCCTGGCCAAATATTGGTAAAAGTAACTACAAAACAATAAATTACTTTCGTTTCTTGCCCCAGTTCTTGTTTGAAAAGACAAATATATACAGTATCTCAAGTATTCCTAATGTATTTACGACAAGAAACACTATGAACCAGACTAACTGGTTTTTCTTTGCTGATTTCCACAAGGCAACTCCTTTCCATGATAAAGACCAGACTGCTGCCAAAATCATCAGAAAAATAAATCCGCCTGTCAATTCAGCATCCAATAAGCCGCCGCCCATCATCTGCTGTATGTAGCTGTTAAATGCCATTTATTTTACCTCATCCCATTTTTTAATTACTTCCAGTCCTGTATTCATATCCTTGACTTTAATAACTTTGCTTTTTACCTCGTTCTCTCCTATAACAATGAGTTTTTTCGCTTTGATAGAATTGGCATATTCCATTTGTTTTCCAAACTTCCTTTCCATGAGATCTGTCTCAACAACATTATTTTTTCTTAGTTTTTGAACCAGCTCAAAAGCTTCTTTTTTTACATCAGGAAAGTAAGCGACATAATAATCAGGACTTAAGTCCTGTTTCTTAATTAAACCGCGGGATTCCAATAATAAACTTAATGTTGCGTAACCCATTCCGAATCCTGTCGCCGGGGTCGATTCTCCGTTAAATAATTCAATTAATTTATCGTATCTTCCTCCTCCTGCAATGGCCCTGAATTCTCCGTTTTTATCGAATATTTCAAATACCGTTCCTGTATAATACGCAAGACCGCGAGCTACTGATAAATCGAGGACGATAAAGTCCTCGTAGGCGCTCAGTAGCCCAGCTGTCTTGTTGATTTCTAAAAGAGCGGATTTTGTGTCTTCAGTTTTTGCGCTTATCTTATTTATTATCTCGGAAGGCTTTCCCTTAAACGAGATTATCTTTTTAACATCAGAAATTTGATTTTCATCCAGTTTTAATTTTTTAAGTTCATTTTCAAAATCTTCTTCGCTTATCTTCGCGCTTTTATCTATAATCCTTATCACATCTTCCAGTTTTTCTTTTGGGATAGACTGCAATAATAATCCTTCAAGAAGTTTTTTATTGTTTAGTTTAACAACAATGTCATTCGATGTCAATCCGAGATTTTTAAGAGAATCAATCGCCAAGGAAATGACTTCTGCATCTGCTTCCGGCTTATCGCTTCCGAATAATTCAACCCCGAACTGATAGAATTCCCTCAATCTTCCTTTCTGCGGAGCTTCATACCTCCACATCTTATCTATATAGAACCATTTGACAGGCTTTGGAAGCTCTTTCTGCTTTTCGATATATAATCTTGCAGCAGGAACAGTTAAATCAAATCTTAATCCTAATTGTTCGGTACTTTTCTTTTCTAAAGTGAATATCTGTGTCTTAATCTCTTCCCCTGATTTTGCTGTTAAAAGCTCTAATGTTTCAAAAGCAGGAGTTTCTATTTCTTTAAAATTAAAGTTCCTTGCAGTGTTTCTTAATTTTGATAAAATATATTCCTTTGCCGCTTTTTCTTCAGGGTAATAATCAACTGTTCCCTTTACCTTTTGGTATTGTTTTGCTTCTTCCTCAATGACCTTGATCAATTCCTGCTCGACTTTCTTTTCAGCCGCTTGTATTTGCTCCGGAGGCATTCCAAGCTCCCATGCTCTGATGTATTTTCTTACAGCGTCTCTGACAGCTTCTGATTTACTTGGGTATATGCCAGAGCCTACCAAAGACTGCAAAACATCGATTTGTTCCTCAGTTAGGCGTATTTGTATAGTTTGCATTACCATTGTAATGTTTATGTAATGCTTAAGTATATAAATCTTAGTTTTTACTTATAAGTGTAGTCCCTAACATGTAGAGTTTAGTATAGAAATATTTATATACTAGTTATGTACTTTATAAATCCACCCAAAAACAGAGGTAATAGACATGACAACAATAGTAGATTTAATCACGGGTTTGATAAGCCCGGCAAATGTTGAAACAAAAGTAGTGGAAAGCAAAGGATATCCGCAAAGGATAACTAACGGATCAGTACAAAAATTGTTAGACGCAAAAGTTCTTAGAAAGTTAGGGGAGAGACTTTACGATTTCAGAACTGGTAGTGCTGATGTTATGTATGTAGAAATGAAATCAGGAACAGGGACGCTTGAAGCATTCTATGATTCAAAGAAAGGAGAAGTTGTATTGGATCCTAATTTTAGGCTCTTAGCCAAACCAGAAAAAGCAGAAAGTCCTGGCGTTTTTGCTGTTGGAGCTTACGCTCATTAGTTTTTTCTTTTTTTTATGTTTAATTACTTTCAGTATGGAAGATAATAAGACTTTATTCGTACGTAAAGCTTAAATAGTAGTATTTCTTACTACTTAGTGGTAAACAATGGTATACAACACCGCAATATTTGACTTGGACGATACACTAGTCTATGCTCCGCAAGAATTTGAACATTCTTGGACAAAAAAGTGCCTGCAAGAGTTTACCGGCAAACCATTTACTAACGAACAGATTGGAGACTATCTAAAAAAACCAATTGCTGACCGTGAAAAGTTTCTAAGACAGATTGGGTTCACTAATAGGCAGCAATATCTCGATATGTGGCTAACTTCTGATGCTATTGCGAAATACGTTGAAGCAATGGGCGTTTTTACTGATGCAACTGTGCTTAAAGATTTGAAAAGACAAGGAATACAATTAGGATTGGTTACTGCAGGACATATCGGTCGTGTTTCAAAACAAGTTAGAAAACTAGAACTTGTTTTTGGCGAACAAGTATTTGACGCTGTTGTTAACATACATGGAACATCTTATCCTTCAAAACCCGAGCCTATTGCATTACATGATTGTATGTTGCAATTAAATGCGAATCCAGAAAACTCAGTATATGTTGGAAACAGTCTGGAAAAAGACGTTGAAATGGCACGCAGAGCAGGAGTTAGTCCTGTACTTATTGATAGAAACGCTCAGACTAATTTTAATTCAAACCCAATTGTTGTAAATGATTTAAGAAAAGTTATGGAGTTAATAAGATGAAAACAAAACTAAGCATTTCAATGGATGAAGAATTAGTAAAACAAATAGAGAAGAATCTAGCAGAAGGTTCATTCAGGAATAAGTCTCACATCATTGAATATGCGTTAAAAGAATTCTTGAGGAGAAAATGAACAACTGCTTATATGCCCAGAATCTTGGAACAATTAAAAAGCCGAAAAGAAATGTTTCATTCATGCTTGGAGGAATTGTTGCAGCAGTCATTTCTGCTTATCAGGGAATAAATTGCCTTGGAAATATAATTGCGGAATCAAAACAAAGTCCAAAATCAGCAGCAAGCGAAGTAAAGCCAACAATACCGATAGATATTCCAAGAAGATATGAGCCATGCTTCGCAAAACTTCATAGTCTTGGAGTAAGCGAAGATTCTCTGGAAGGCATCGCTAAAACAGCAATGACAGAATCCAAATTCAGGCATAAAGATTACAAAGGAAGATGTATCGTAGCAGGATCAGGTGACGCTGGATTATTCCAGATAACAAAAATCGCGATACAAGATGCGGTACAGAATGCTTTGGATGGTTACAGCCCGACAAAAGCAGATAAAATCTCAGATTTCCTGGTAAAAACTTATCTGAAAAAGATACCAAGAAGAGACTTAGCCAATTTCTCAGTTTCAAGAAAAGCAAGAAAAAATGCAGTAAATATTGTCTATAATTTAATTAAAAGAGACGATATTGCAAATTTCTATATAGGTTCTGCGATATGGCTTTACAAAAGCAGGGAAGCAAGAATGCAGTGTTCAAGATATAATGTGCAATACGATGCTGAATTAACAGATAAAGCTTATAATGCTCCAAAAAGAACGCTGCTGGCAGTCAAAAGAATGGGTGAAAACTGGAGAGATTGCCATCTGCTGCCCACAGTGACAAGAGAGCGTAAATACCCAAGATACTTTGTTCCAGAGTCTGAAATGTCAAGGATAACTGTAAAAAAACAAAGAAAAATGTAAGCAAAATTTCCTCGGCCTGATTTTCGTTTAATAATTACAAAACAAAAACCAATTTGCCGTCAGCACCATTCGATTCTTATTAAAATAAATAATCTGTTGCAAGTAATAATACCTTGGCTCAATTTTTGAACTTACACTCTATTACTCGACAATAGATGCTGATAACCCCCTTAAAACACAGCCATTTTAACCGGCTCTGTCCCAAATCTTACGATTTGTCGTTAGCACCGACTCACGATGTAATTCTAACTTATCACAAACCGCTGAAGCCCCGTAGGGGGCGACCCCCTCAGCTTTGTTTATTATGATTTATCCATCGCTCGTAATTGGTGCTAACGACTTTCGGGACAGAGCAATTTTAACCATAATCTTTATAAATGAGCCTGTTTGTTTTCTAAAGTATGGCAGAAGCTGTCGTTAAGAAACCAACCACAAAGGTAATAGATACCTGGAAGACTAAAAGATGGTATAAGATTATTTCTCCCCAAATGCTCGGAGCCAACCAGATAGGTGAGACAGTCGCTGCGGAAGAGTCCCAATTGATAGGCAGAACAATCAACATAAGCTTAGGAGCAATCATAAACGATATGAAAAAGCAGAATACCAACGCAATCCTTGAAATCACAAAAATCAATGCAGGAAATGCAGAGACTGAAATAAAAAAGCTTGAAATCGTCCCTTCCTCAATAAGAAGGATGGTAAGAAAAGGAAAAGAGAGAATTGATTTATCTTTAGTCTGCGCAACAAAAGACAATGTCCTGATAAGAATAAAGCCTTTCGTCGCGACAAGAGGAAAAGTTGGCGGTTCTGTTCTTACAAAAATGACTAATCTTCTTGATGCTGTATTAAGAGTAGAGGCAAGCAGGACTAATTATGAAAATCTGATGGCAGATGTAATTCATGGGAAACTTCAGAAAACAGCGAAGCAAAGGCTGAACAAATTATATCCAGTCAAGACTTCTGAGATAAGGTCAATCGAAAAAACAATTTTTGCAGGAAAACTTCCTCCCGTTCCAGTGCTTCCTGAAATAGTGGAAGAGAAGCTTGAAGAGACTGAGGAAGAAAAAATAGCCAAGAAAGCGCAGCATGAAGATAACATTGAAATAACTGAAATTAAAAGCGAAGAAAAACACCAAGGCAAAGCCTTGTCTATTTCATCTGCGGATGAAAAACAAAAGAAAGCTAAGAAAGCAGAAGCTTAATTCTCATGAACCAGATAGCACAGGGTGCAGAAGCAAGGCTGTTTAAGGCTGGAAATTCAGTTCTGAAAGACAGATTTATCAAAAGTTACAGGCATCCTGAATTAGACTCTAAATTAAGAAAATCAAGGACTAAAAAGGAAGCTAAAATACTGCTTAAAATGAAGGGATTAGGAATTCCTTCCTCAGAATATATCTCTCATGACGAAAAAGAGATGAAGATAGAAATGAAATTTATCGGAGGAGATGTGCTGAAAAATGTTTTTGATTCAGACTTTGAGAAGTATTCAAAGTTGATAGGAAAGAACATCGCACTTATGCATAAGAACAATCTGATTCACGGAGACTTAACAACTTCAAATATGATACTAAATGATGATGTGCTGCACTTTATTGATTTTGGTTTAAGTTTTGTTTCAGATAAAACTGAAGACAAGGCTGTTGATCTGCATTTATTGAAACAAGCTTTGGAAAGCAAGCACTTTGAAGTATTTGAAAAAGCATACAAAACTGCATTGAATGAATATTCAAAACATTACGAAGAAGCAGAAAACATAATTAAAAGATTAGAAGTAGTAGAAAAAAGAGGAAGGTATAAACAGCAGTATTAATTGAATGCTCCCTTCAGTTCTAAATCTTTTGCATTAGCCTTGAATATGGTTTGTTTATATCTAAACGGCCATAACCTTCTGCTTCTGTATATCCGCACTGATTTGTAATCGCTGTGATTTATCGAGACGGAACTATTCTGTGCTCTTTTTATCAGAAGATCTGTGAATTCTATGCTGTCCTGTTCTTTTACTTTTGGTGTGCCGGGCATTTCATATAATACTGCTCCGAGGAAATCAGCATCTAAAAATTTGATTGTGAAAGATGTCTTTCTTTCATCTGCATTTACTGTCTCAATTACTCCTTCCAATGACGTGTACATTACAGCACAGATGTATCGCTTATTTATATTATTATTGGATATTATATGATAGTATTCTAGATAATTGTGAATGATGTTAATCTTTTTAGTTTATTATTATTAAAACGAAAATTTAATAGGGGTGCGGCATAATATTGCATGATTTAATTTTTTGAATTCTTTAAAAATATAAAGGCTGCAATAGAGCTTCCTATAATTTTTAATACCATGTCTTTCTGGGCATCCCATTGGTCACCCTGTGTTCCNNTGTGTTCCGAGGTATGCTATTCCAAGTTCAGGCTCTACAATTATCGCAACAAGCCATTCTAAAACCTCAAAAATTGAGCCAAGAGCCGTTATTATTAAAACCGGAGTCAGATAAGCAATAAATTTCGATTTAAATCTTATAAGCTTCCTGCAGACTTCCAGTATCGGAAGATACCACAGCACCCCGAACATGAGATGCACAAATCTGTCATAGTGATTTCTTGAGAAATTGAACATTTTTGTGATGAGATTTATCGGAACGCTTCCGTAAGTATAATGCGAGCCGATTGCCTGAAGTATCATGAATATTAATATCAGTGTGTAAGATGTGTTGGAAAACCTGAATTTCTTGTAAGTCAGAACAAGAGTCGGAACAGCGATGATGCTTAATATGCTTTCAAGGAACCAATCTCTTGGATACAACGGATTGATTGCTGCCCAGATAAATACTGCTATAAAAACTAAAAGACAAAACAAAGGATATTGGTCCTTTTTATTCATAATACATAATATAAGAATGCTCTATTTAAAGTTAACTAAGAACTATATATCCAATCCTTCAACATCTTTAGCGTGCTGTTCAATGAACTGTCTTCTTGGTTCTACCTGGTCGCCCATCAAGATTGTGAATATTCTGTCAGCCTCGACAGCATCATCAATATTGATTTTTTTCAAAGTTCTTTTTGCAGGATCCATCGTTGTTTCCCATAATTGCTCGGGATTCATTTCACCTAATCCTTTATATCTTTGGATATTAACTCCTTCCTCGCCAATTTCAGAAACGATTCTGTCTTTCTCTTCATCAGAATAAACATATTTCTCAAATTTGTTTTTCTTAACTTTGTACAAAGGAGGCATTGCCTGATACACAAATCCATGTTCAATCAATGGCTTCATATACCTGTAAAAGAAAGTCAAAAGCAATGTTGAGATATGATTTCCGTCGACATCAGCATCTGTCATTATTATTATCTTGTGATATCTTAATTTTGAAATATTGAACTCATCAGCAATCCCCGTTCCTAGTGAAGCAATCATTTTAACAACTTCATTATTTGCGAGAATTTTGTTCAGTCTTGCTTTTTCAACATTCAATATTTTACCTCTCAAAGGCAGGATTGCCTGTACATCTCTGTTACGACCTGATTTCGCGCTGTTATGTACGAACACACCAGAAGTCAAAGCGAAATTATGTGTTCCGGGAACTTCAACATCATAGACATCCATTCTTTCATTTAAATGAACTATTTCTTTTATATTGTGATTCCAATTTGCAACTGCCTCCTCGAGTCTAACTTCATCATTACCAAAGAAACGTCCAATAAATGTATCGTAAGACAAAATGTTTCTACTTTTCAGCTCTTTTCTAGATTTTTCAAACTCAACTTTCGTTATTTCATTTTTACATTCATAGACCGCCCTTAAAACCTTCATTGTACTTTCAAAGTATAATTTATCATAAGCTGTCTTTCTTTTAGACCTAAACTCGGGTGTCCATTGTTCTTTTGTCTTTTGTTTTCTCCAATTAATTAACTCCTCATTTTGCCATTGTAGTTTGGCTTCTTCAGATAAACTCTTCTTTCTTGATGGATTATTTTCGAAGAAGTTTCTAACACGTTCAGATTGTAATTCTCTATTCCCTTCACCAGACCAATATTTCCTTTGTGCCTTATCTAATCTTTTACCTGATTCTTCCCGATACCCAGGATTTGAAGCATAGAAAGATAAGAATTTTTCAACCATGTATTGCTTGTAAGCTTCATTTTCCCACTGCAATTTTGAGCGTCTGCTTAATTCATCACGCATAGCTAACATCTTTTGCCTAATTTTCTCCCTGTATTCGGGAGTTTTCTTTAATACATTTAATTTTTCTAAAACATCAACTCTCCTCAAATTTCTATAGGCAAACAAACGATGCAGAGCCAAATGCTCTTCTTTTGTCAATCTAAGTAAATTTGTTGGATTATTGTTTAATTTGTTAAAGTCTTTATGATGACGATGTTCGCCATTAAATTCTGAATAAACGCCATTAGCCATATTATGCTTATCAGATAAAAGATGGGTAAATATCCATCTACTAGAACTAGGGTCTAAAACCATTTCATAGCCATCGATTGTTATTTTTCCACCCTTCTTCGAAACTTTTCTATATAACGGCATTAATGAATCATTAATTTTTAGTTCAACTGCGCGCTTATATGTTCCGTTCCTCACCATAAACAAATGGTCAGGAGTACAAACTATCTTTTCATCATTATCCAAAATTACTTTTATAACGTCTGCATTGAGTTGAGTTTTTCTCGGATTTTCTATTTTTTGGATTCCGATAGTTCCATTATCCAAAATTGTATAACAAAAGTTTTCTTTTCCTTTTTGATATTCATCCACCAACTCAACAAAAGATATATTTCTTCCATCCGCTAAAGCAATTTTTGTATCTCCAGCAAAGCAACCGCCTGCAGAATCTCCCTCGACAATGAATATCTCGCATTTTGCAGGATCTTTTTCAGCACAGTCAGCTAATTTTCCTGGCAAAGACCATGAATCCAATGCGCCTTTTCTTCTTGTTAAATCTCTTGCTTTTCTTGCTGCTTCTCTCGCAATTGCAGCATTTATTGATTTCTCTATTATTCTTTTTGCATCAGACGGCTTTTCTTCAAGATAAGTATTCAGTCCTGTTGAAACGACAGTCTCGACAATACCTTTAACATTTGAATTTCCCAGTTTTGCCTTGGTCTGCCCTTCAAACTGCGGTTCAGGAACCTTGACAGAAACTATTGCTGTCAGTCCTTCAAAAGCATCCTCGCTCGATAATTTTACCCCTTTCGCCAGGTTTGCTTTTTCAGCATAGGAATTCAGTGTTCTTGTCAAAGCGGACTTGAAGCCAATCAGATGGGTGCCTCCTTCAACCGTATTGATATTATTCGCGAATGTGAAAAGTATATCATTATAAGTATCGTTGTACTGCAGTGCAATTTCAACTATTATTCCGTCTTTTTCCTTTTCGAAATAAAGGACATCATGCAGAGAAACTTTATTTTTGTTCAGGTATTCAACAAATTCTTTTATTCCTCCCTGATACTGGAAAATATGCTCCTTTCCTGAATTTTCATCTTTAATTGTAATTTTTATTCCTTTGTTCAGGAATGCGAGCTCCCTTAATCTCTGGCTTAACGTATCGAAGCTGAATTCATTTTTCTCCATTATTGAAAAGTCAGGGTAAAATGATATTTCTGTACCATGTTCCTGAGTTTCTCCCATTACCTTGACATCAGCAACAGGATTTCCTTTTCTGTATTCCTGCTGAAAAATCTTTCCGTTTCTTCTTATGACTGCTATCAAATGATCGGAAAGTGCATTTACGACAGAAACACCCACCCCGTGCAAACCTCCGGAAACTTTGTATGCTCCTTTCTCGAATTTACCGCCTGCATGCAATTTTGTTAAAGCGACAGTCAAGGCAGACATTTTCAATTGAGCGTGATAATCAGTTGGAATTCCTCTCCCATCATCAATAACTGCCAAGTAACCATCTTTTCTAAGAATAACTGTAATATTTTTACAATGCCCCGCAAGCGCTTCATCAATTGAGTTATCAACAATTTCATAAACCATATGGTGTAATCCACCAATTCCTGTTGAACCAATATACATGGAAGGCCTCACGCGCACTGCTTCCAATCCTTCAAGAACTTTAATCTGCTCTGCCCCATATTGCTCGTCTCCTTTAAAATCTTGTTCCGTCACTTTAATTTACCAACCATATAGTCATCTGCCATTTGTTAAATTTCCCCCTAAATTCCTATCAAATTTAAAGCAATTTCTCTATATAAAACTTTGCTTTGCAGAATGGCTCTATACGGCTTATAAGCCTTGAATTATGGCGTTTCAGACTGTATGAAAAAGATTTATTTTCTATATAGAAATAATTCTAAAGAACAGTTTAAAACATTGCTATTTTCGTACCAAATGAGTTAGGAAAAGGTATTTATATAAGCTGGAAATAGCAACCCCATGGCAAATAATCCCATGACAAATCCATTGAATGATTCCAGGAATCCTAACATCATATCAATCAAGATGGATTCTAGAAATCCCAACAGTCCTGTCTTTCCGCATCTATTCGGCGATTTTACTTTTCTGGAAAAATATCTTAAAGGAAAGCCATTCGGAGCATTTGTTGCAGAAAAAAGGAAAGAATTCAACCTTCCTCCGCAGCCTTCATCTGAAAGAATAGTGACGATACCCAAACAAGATTCATATAATGTTTCTATTTTTGATACCCATGCAGATAGATGGAGTGTAGAAGCAGGAATCTCGACATGGTTTGAAGATATAGTTGAAGGAAAAAGATCCTATCTGACATTCCATGGAGATGACTGTGATGCGCTTCCGGAATATTCTGATGATGGGCCGATAATCAGGCCGTTGACAGATGTTGAAGCGCAAAAAATGCACGCAAATAATCTTGCATTCAAAAATGAGAAGGGATTCATGTTATTGGCATATCCTGATAATTCAGTTCGGATTCTTGCGCAAAAAATAATACTGAGAAGAGCATTCCCTGAATTGTGCAATTTCCTTATCGGAGATCACGAGCTTCCTCTTCTTTATCC